>CAYRLJ010000091.1:0-18838 GCA_964425025.1 uncultured Burkholderia sp.
GGCGATGCCGTCGAAGTACTACCTCGGCTTGCGGCTCGCCAAGGCGCGCATGCAATTGCAGCGCACGAGCAAATCGATCGTGCAGGTGAGCCTGGCTTGCGGGTTTTCGTCGGCGGCCCATTTTTCGAACGCGTACCGCGAGCGCTTCGGCGTGACGCCGCGCGAGGAGCGCCGCAATTGGATCGCCAAGCAGCATGGAGCGGGCGTGGCTTATGCGGGCGAGCCGCGTGCCGGCGCCTTGATCGAGCCGCCGGATGCCTGACGCCTGATGAACGCGATAGATCGCGTCGCCCCCACGCAAGACGGCATGCCCAAACCTTTTCTAAACTAACGCTTATTGCCCTCGTCACGGGACTTGCCGCCAAGCGACGGGTCCGGGGGCGCCTACTCACCCGAAGAGGACCCGCCATGAACGATTTCGCTGTGAACCGCCAGACTTTCGACGAGGTCATGGTGCCGGTATTTTCTCCCGCGTCCTTCGTGCCCGCTCGCGGGCAAGGTTCGCGCGTCTGGGATACGCAGGGCCGCGATTACGTCGATTTCACGGGCGGGATCGCCGTGACGGGGCTGGGTCACGCGCATCCCGAACTCGTGCGTGTGCTGCGCGAACAAGGCGAGACGCTGTGGCACGTCAGCAACGCCTACACGAACGAGCCCGTGCTGCGCTTGGCCAAGCGGCTCGAAGCGCTGACGTTCGCCGATCGCGCCTTCTTCGCCAATTCGGGCGCCGAGGCCAACGAAGCCGCGCTCAAGCTCGCGCGCCGCGTGGCGATCGATCGCCATGGGCCGGAGAAGGTCGAAATCGTCTCGTTCAAGCAGTCGTTCCACGGCCGCACGTTCTTCACGGTCAGCGTCGGCGGACAGCCGAAGTACGCCGAGGGCTTCGGCCCGGTACCGGCTGGCATCGTGCATCTGCCCTATAACGACATCGAAGCGGCACGCGCGGCGATCGGCCCGAAGACGTGCGCCGTGATCGTCGAGCCGATTCAGGGCGAGGGCGGTGTGATCCCGGGCGATCCGGCGTTCCTGCGCGCGCTGCGCGAAGCGTGCGACGCCCACGACGCACTGTTGATTTTCGATGAAGTCCAAACGGGCGTCGGCCGCACCGGGTTTTTCTATGCCTACATGGACACGGGCGTGACGCCCGATATCCTGACGACGGCCAAGGCGCTCGGCAACGGCTTCCCGATCGGCGCCATGCTGACGACGAACGAGATCGCCGCGCACTTCAAGGTCGGCGTGCACGGCACGACGTACGGCGGCAACCCGCTCGGCGCGGCCGTTGCCGACAAGGTGGTCGAACTCGTCAGCGATCCGGCGCTGCTCGAAGGCGTCAAGCAGCGCAGCGCGCAAATCAGGGCCAAGCTCGCGGAGCTGAACCAGCGCTTCAATCTGTTCAATGAAGTGCGCGGCAAGGGGCTCTTGATCGGTGCGGAATTGACGCCCGCCTATGAAGGCCGTGCGAAGGAGTTCGTCAATGCGGCGGCGGCGCATGGCGTGATGCTGTTGATCGCGGGGCCGAACGTATTGCGCTTTGCGCCGTCGCTCGTGATCGCCGAGGCCGATGTGAACGATGGTTTCGCGCGGCTCGCGAAGGCGATCGAGGAAGTCGTCGGCGCGACGGCCGACGCGCAGGCTCGCTAAGCGCCCACCTCTCACGGGACCCACCATGCTCTTCGTCCGCCCAGGCAGACTTTCCGATCTCGATGCACTCGCACAGATGGCGCTGGCGGCGCGGCCTGTGCTGCATTCGCTACCGCACGATAGGCACGAGCTCGAAGCGCGCATTGCGTTGTCGGAAGACTCGTTTCGCGCCGATGTCGATTTTCCGGGCGAGGAGGTCTATCTCTTCGTGCTCGAGGACAGCGCGACGGGCAAGCTGCTCGGCACGGCCAGCATCGTCGCCGCCGCCGGCTATGCCGAGCCGTTCTACGTGTTCCGCAACGATGCGCTGATCCACGCGTCGCGCGAGTTGCACGTCAATCGCAAGATTCACGCGCTGACGATGTCGCACGAACTGACGGGCAAGAGCCGGCTGGCCGGTTTTTATATCGATCGATCGTCGACGGGCTCTGGCGATGCGGCGGCGCATCTGCTTGCGCGTGCGCGGATGATGTATATGGCGGCGAACCGTCGGCGCTTCACGCCGGAAGTGTTCTCGCTGCTGCTCGGCGTGACCGATGAGGCGGGCACCTCGCCGTTCTGGGAAGCGGTGGGCCGCCGGTTCTTCGGCCGCGACTTCGCTCAGATCGAAATCGCGTCGGGCGGCCGCAGCCGGACATTCATCGCCGAAGTCATGCCGACCTACCCGATCTATGTGCCGCTGCTGCCGGAAGAGGCGCAGCGCGTGATCGGCGAGCCGAACGCGAAAGCGCTGCTCTCGTACGACATCCACCTCGAGGAAGGCTTCGAGCCCGATCGTTTCGTCGACATCTTCGACGCCGGCCCGGTGCTGATGGCGCAAATCGACCGCAGTGCCTGTGTGACGTTCAACGAAACGCGGACGGTGCGCGAGACGGGCGAGAAGGGTGTCGAGCGCTCGCGCGCCTATCTCGTCTCGAGCCATCGCGACGGCGATTTCCGCTGCGTACTGGCCGAGTTGCCGAGCGAGCGGGGCCCCGACGCGCCGCTTAACGGTGCCTTGCGCGCGGCGCTCGATGTCGTGCACGGCGATAGCGTGCGCTGTGTGCCGCTGCATCGCGGCACATCGGAGGGCGAGCCGGAGGGAGCCGGCGATGTTCATTCGGGCGACGACGCCTATCTCGGACCGCTTTCAACTCAACAATCGACACAATCGGGAGGTCGGCGATGATCGTCGTTCGTGCCGTGAAGACCGACGACCTCGACGCGCTGCTTTCGCTCGCACGGGAAACGGGCCCGGGCCTGACGTCGTTCAAGCCCGACCGCGACGCGCTCGCCGCGCGCATCGAGCGGGCGAAGCGAACGATGGAAGGGCGGGCCGGGGCGCACGAGGCCGGCTACCTCTTCGTCATGGAAGACACTGCAACGCGCGACATAGCCGGCGTGTGCGGCATCGAGGAGCAAGTGGGGCTCGAGCAGCCGTTCTACAACTACCGCGTGAGCACGGTCGTGCATGCGAGCCAGGAGCTCGGCGTGTGGACCAAGATGTCGCTGCTCAACATCTCGCATGACCTCACGGGGTATGCCGAAGTCTGCTCGCTGTTCTTGTCGCCGCGCTATCGGGCTCATGGCGTCGGCGGGCTGTTGTCGCGCTCGCGCTTCATGTTCTTGGCGCAGTTTCGCGAACGTTTCCCCGAGCGTCTGTGCGCCGAATTGCGCGGGCACTTCGATGCCGATGGCACCTCGCCGTTCTGGCGTGCTGTCGGCTCGCATTTCTATCAGATCGATTTCAACGCGGCCGATTACCTCAGCGCGCACGGAAACAAGTCGTTCCTTGCCGAACTGATGCCGCGCTATCCCGTCTATGCCGATCTGCTGCCGAGCGAGGCGCAAGCGGTAATCGGGCTTACGCATCGCGACACGGCACCGGCGCGCAAGATGCTCGAAGCGGAAGGGCTCCGGTATCAAAACCACGTCGATATCTTCGACGCGGGCCCGGTGCTCGAATGCCACATCAACGACTTGCGCACCGTGCGCGAGAGCCAGCTCGTGCCAGTCGCCATCGGCGCGGCGGACGGCGGCGTGAGCGGCCCGGGCAGTGACGGCGCACGCTCGCTCGTCTCGAACACGTCGATGGCGGGTTTTCGCGTCGGGGTCGCGCCGGGCGCGGCCGTGGATGGCGTGATGCGCCTGTCGGCCGACGATGCCGCGGCACTCGCGGTGCGCGAGGGCGATCTCGTGCGTGTGCTCGCGTTGAGCCAACGGCGAACGGAATCAGTTAGGACCTAAACGGATATGAGCGAACTTTATATCGACGGACAGTGGTGTGAGGCCGGCGGCCCGGCTTTCGTTTCGCGCAACCCAGGTACCGGTGCAGTGGTATGGGAGGGCAAGAGCGCGTCGGGCAGCGACGTCGACCGCGCGGTGGCGAGCGCGCGCCGAGCGTTCGGCGAATGGTCTGCGTTGTCGCTCGATGCGCGCGTCGAGATCGTGCGTCGTTTCGCGACACTGTTGACCGAGCGCAAGGAGCACATCGCTCACGCGATTGGGCGCGAGACGGGCAAGCCGCTTTGGGAAGCGCGCACCGAAGTCGCGGCGATGGCGGCGAAGGTCGGTATCTCCGTCACGGCGTATCACGAGCGCACGGGCGAGAAGCGCGTGCCGATGGCGGACGGCACGGCCGTGCTGCGGCATCGTCCGCACGGCGTCGTGGCGGTGTTCGGGCCGTACAACTTTCCCGGCCATTTGCCGAATGGGCATATCGTGCCCGCGTTGATCGCGGGCAACACCGTGGTGTTCAAGCCGTCGGAACTCGCACCCGAGGTGGCGCGGGCGACGGTCGCCGTATGGGGTGAGGCGGGCCTGCCGGCCGGCGTGCTCAATCTCGTTCAAGGGGAAAAGGACACGGGCGTCGCGCTCGCCAATCATCGTCAGATCGACGGGCTCTTCTTCACGGGCAGCTCGGACACCGGCACGCTGCTTCATAAACAGTTCGGCGGACGGCCCGAGATCGTGCTCGCGCTCGAAATGGGCGGCAACAATCCGCTCATCGTGGCCGAAGTGGAAGACATCGATGCGGCCGTTCATCACACGATTCAATCGGCTTATTTATCGGCGGGCCAGCGCTGCACGTGCGCGCGCCGGATCTTCGTGCCGCGCGATACGTTCGGCGATCGTTTCCTTGCGCGTTTGACCGAAGTCAGCTCGCGCATTGCATACGGGCTGTACGACGCCGAGCCGCAGCCGTTCATGGGCGCCGTCGTTTCGGCACGCGCGGCGGCAAGGCTCGTCGCCGCGCAGAATCGGCTGATTGCCGCGGGCGCGCAACCGCTCTTGACGATGGAGCAGCGCGACGAGCGCCTCGGCTTCGTCAGCCCTGCGCTACTGGACGTCACCGACGTGCGCGCGCTGCCCGACGAAGAGCACTTCGGCCCGCTTGCGCAAATCGTGCGCTACACGGATTTCGACGAAGCGATCGCGGGCGCGAACGACACCGTCTACGGCTTGTCGGCGGGACTGCTCGCCGACGACGAGGCGCGCTGGGTGCAATTTCACCGCACGATCCGCGCGGGCATCGTCAACTGGAATCGTCCGACGAACGGAGCTTCGTCGGCCGCGCCGTTCGGCGGCACGGGCCGCTCGGGCAATCATCGGCCCAGCGCTTACTACGCTGCCGATTACTGCGCTTACCCGATCGCCTCGGTCGAAAGCGCGCAACTCACGATGCCCGCGAGCGTTTCGCCGGGTCTCCAATTCTAAGGATTAGCCAAGGATCGACGATGCAAGCACGGGAAGCCAATTTCGACGGACTCGTAGGTCCGACGCATAACTACGCGGGACTGTCGTTCGGCAACGTGGCGTCGCAGACGAACGAGAAATCGATCGCCAATCCGCTCGCTGCAGCCAAGCAAGGTCTGCGCAAAATGAAGCGGCTTGCCGATCTCGGTTTCTTGCAAGGCGTGCTGCCCCCGCAGGAACGTCCGTCGCTGCGGTTGCTGCGCGAGCTCGGTTTTTCGGGTTCCGATGCGGCCGTGATCGAGCGCGCGGCGAAGGACGCGCCCGAACTGTTGGCCGCGGCCAGTTCGGCTTCTGCGATGTGGACGGCCAATGCGGCGACCGTCAGCCCGTCCGCCGATACGCGCGACGGCCGCGTGCATTTCACGCCTGCCAACCTCACGAGCAAGCTGCACCGTGCGATCGAGCACGAGGCGACGCGTCGCACATTGTCGGCGATTTTTGCCGATCCAAAGTGCTTTGCCGTGCATGAGGCGTTGCCCGGCACGCCCGCGCTCGGCGACGAAGGCGCCGCGAATCACACGCGGTTTTGTGCGCAGTACGGCGAGCGCGGTGTCGAATTCTTCGTCTATGGGCGCAGCGAATACCGGCGCGGCCCCGAGCCCGTGCGTTATCCGGCGCGCCAAACGTTCGAGGCGAGTCGCGCCGTTGCGCAGCGGCACGGCCTTGCGGAAGAAGGCACCGTCTACGCGCAGCAAAGCCCGGAAGTCGTCGACGCAGGGGTGTTCCACAACGATGTGATCGCCGTAGGCAATCGGCAAACGCTGTTTTGCCATCAGCGCGCGTTCGTCGAGCAAGAGGCGGTCTACGATCGGTTGCGTGCGCAACTATTCAATACGGGCGCGCAGTTGAACGTCATCGAAGTGCCCGATGCGCGCGTGGGCGTGACCGACGCCGTGTCCTCGTATTTGTTCAACAGTCAGCTGCTCGCACGCCCCGACGGTCGCGATGTCCTGGTGGTCCCGCAGGAATGCCGCGAGAATCCGCGGGTGTCGGCTTACCTCGACGATCTGATGAGCGGATCGGGGCCCATCGGCGAAGTGCTCGTGTTCGATTTGCGCGAAAGCATGAAGAACGGTGGCGGGCCTGCGTGCTTGCGTCTGCGTGTCGTCCTGAACGAAGTCGAGCGGCAAGCCGTCACGCCAGGGGTGTGGATCGACGACGCGCTATTCGCGCGGCTCGACGCCTGGATCGGCAAACATTATCGCGACCGGCTCGCGCCGAGCGATCTCGCCGATCCCAAGCTGCTCGAGGAATCGCGCACGGCACTCGACGAGCTGACGCAAATCCTCGGGCTCGGTTCGCTCTATGACTTCCAGCGCTGAAATGCCGCTGCCTGCGATGTTGGCCGATTTCCTGGCTTTCACGCTGGCGCTCTCGCGCCCTGGCGCGGGCGACGGGGATGGCGAGTGCGCGGGTGGTGTGCGATATCGCTGGTTCGACGAGGGCGTGCTTGAATTGGCGCCGGGCTCCGATGCTTCTTGCGTGCCGTCCGATGCCAAGCCGTTACCTAGCGTGCTCGTATCGGCCGGTGTGCATGGCGACGAAACGGCGCCGATCGAGCTACTGTCTCGGATGGTCGCCGACATCGCGCGCGGCGACGTACCGCTCGCCTGTCGCCTCGGCATCGTGCTTGGCAACGTGGCCGCGATGCGTGCGGGCTGTCGTTATATCGACGATGACTTGAACCGGCTTTTCTGCGGCCGGCATGCGCAACTGCCGCAAAGCCGCGAAGCGCCGCGCGCGCTCTCTCTCGAAGCGGCGGCGGAGCGTTTCTTCACCGGGGCCGCGCATGATGGGGCGTCGCGCTGGCATATCGACATGCATACGGCAATTCGCGCCTCGGTGTTCGAGCGCTTCGCGTTGTTGCCGCATACGGGCCGGCCGCCTTCGCGCGCGATGTTCGAGTGGCTGGCGGACGCACGCATTGAAGCTGTCTTGCTGCATACGGCGAAGGGCAATACGTTTACGCATTTCACGGCCGAATCGTTCGGCGCGAATGCTTGTACGCTCGAACTTGGCAAGGTAAGACCGTTCGGCGAAAACGATCTCTTGCGTTTCGCGGGTGCTGACGAGGGGGTGCGTGCGCTTGTCTCGGGCGCGGGTGTGGGCGATACGGGCGCAGCACCGATGCCGCGCGTGTTTACCGTCATCGGCCAGATCACGAAGCAAAGCGAGGCGTTCGAACTGTGCATGTCCGACGACGTCCCCAATTTCACGCCGTTCCGGCAAGGGACCGTGCTTGCCCAAGATAACGACTATCGCTACGTCGTCACGCACGATGAAGAGCGCATCGTCTTTCCGAATCGCACCGTGAAGCCCGGATTGCGGGCGGGACTGACCGTCGTCGAGACGACCCGGGAGACCATTGCCGGATTGGGGGCGTAGCGCCTGGCACACGCCCAGCCGCGCTTCACTTCACTCCCCCGCATCATCCTCGTCCGGCGGCACGACCGCCTGCCATCCTTCAGGGCAATACGTCACATACGGGTAGTACTGGCCCGCCGACACGCAGTAGTACCAATATTGCGCCGCGTCCTGCGGGCCGAACGCAACGTCGCCCGGCAGGAACGGATCCGGGTAGGGGTAGACCGGCTGGGGATAGTAGTACCAAAGGCCGCCGCCGACCACCCACCACCAGCCATAACGCCCGTGATGGGGCTCATGATGCCATTGGCCGCCATTCCAGACGCGCGCGTCTTGGTCGACGAAACGATGCATGTTGCCGCGATAGGGGGCAGGAACGGCGCCGTGGGCGCGCGGAGCATGATTGATCGGCACGCCCGGCACGACGCGTGGAGCCGCGTTCGGTTCGTGCTGCTGACCGAGGTTCGGCACGCCGGCAGATCCGTAGTGCGGCCGGAACTGCGGCTGCGGCTGCACTTGCTGCTGCACTTGCTGCTGCGGCACGCGCTGCATGGGTCGCTGCGGGACTAGCGGCATCGGCGGAGGTGCCATCGGCCGCTGACTGAATGCCGGCCCTGGCGGCGGGACCTGCCCTGGCCCGAAGGCTGGGCCCGGGCGGACGCTGGGCGCGCCAACAGCGGGCCCACCCGGAGACATGGGAGCGGGTGCCGGACCGCCTGCGGGGCCGTGCGCTTGGCCGCTGGGCCTGACCGCCGATTCGTGCCCGGGCTGGCGCTCCTGCGCGAGCGCTGCGACTGCCGACATGCCGCCGAAGCCGGCGGCAGCGAGCGCGATGAGAGTTCTGCTAAGCATGGCCATCTCCCACGTGCACCGTTCATGACCTCCAGGATAGCCGCTGATCGAGAACTGTGATCGACCGTGCGTCGGCGGCCGGTGCGCGCTTGCCCTGCGGCTCCCGCTTCGCTGCCTTCCGAAACGCTTGTAGGCGGCGTCCGACGAGCGGCGGTAATGCTTGACGCGATTCTCGTCGAGCGAATCAGTGTCTATACGTTGCGTGGAAATACGGCCAGCGCGTCGTACAGCGTTAGCACGGCGCCGATGCCTAACCCCACCGCGAAGACCGCCGTCGCCATAGCGGTCGCTCCGTTTGCGAAGGCCATGGACGCGGTTGGGACGACCACCAGGATGACGACGTTGTTGAGCGTCTCGGCGGTTGCCAGAACGACGCCTTTGTCGTGACCCGAACGTTCGGCCAGCACGGTCGTCGCCAAGGGGGCTCCGGCTCCGAGCGCCGCACCCCACGCGGCGAGGCAGACTAGCGCGCCGAACATAGGCAGCGTCGGAAGATTGAATGCCGCGATGGAAGCGATTAGCAAGCTTGTCACGACGATCAGCGAACGTTCTTCACTGCCGGTCAAGCGCCGCAGTTTGCCGGCCGACAAATTACCGATGCCGAGGCCAATGCCGAACGCAGTGACGCTCATCCCGATATGGGCAACGTCGAGCTGGTAGCGCTGGCGCAACACTTCTCCGGATAACAGAAAAGCGGCTACGCCGGTTCCGTTCCATAAGCCTTTTGCCAGTAGCGGGCGCGTGACCTTCGGGTTTCCGAGCCAACCGAAGCCGTGCGTTTCGCGCGTCGCGATGGTGGTGCGTCGTATGGGCATCGTCGCAGTACCGATCAGGAATGCGATGACGCAGCCGGTCGAGCTCAGCAGGAAAGGTGCTCGCCAGTCGAACCAGGTGGTCAGCAGACCCGCCATCGCGGGACCCAGCGCGATGCCGAGTGTCATGCCCAACATGACAGTTCCCGTTGCGCTGGCATGGCGCTCGCGTGGAACGACCTCGGAAATGAGCGCAAACGCGGTTGGAATGATGACCGCGGACGCGAGACCGCCGAAAATTCGCAGCGCGATCGCCATGTTGAGCGTCGGCGAAAAGGCGATGCCGACGCCGTCGATGGCAAGCGATAGCAGCGCAAGCAGCAGGAGGCGGCTTCGGTTGATGCGGTCCGACAGATAGCCGAGGAATGGCGCCGCGATGGCATAGGCAAACGCGTAGCTCGAGATCAGCCAGGTGATGTGAACAGAGTCAGTGCGAAATGCGCTGCCTAGTGGATCGAGCATCGCGGAAAGCATGAATTCGCTCGCGCCCACAAAAAAAACCGACACCGAGAGGACGGCCAACAGTGTGCGGTCTTTTTTGGCGCTGAGAACGGCTACTGAAGATGACACGCTTTTTCCCATAAGAATGCGCAGTGAATAAAACGCTGGCTTTGAACGGAAGCGAGCGCCGGCGCATGGCAAAACGAGGTTCGCCGGGTAAGCACCATCGGCCATCGACCGCCGTTTGTCCCAACTCGCGACTTGCCCAACGGCGACACGTAATTGCATGTTTGGCCGAGCGCTCGTTGCCGACGCAACGAAATAAAACCTGTCCCACGTTGCGCGCTTACCCGCGGCGCGGCACGCACTCCCTTTACAATGCCTGTCCCGCATGCTTGTGCGGTGCACCAAGCATGCGGCATGCATTTGAACGGCATTTTTGGCGCAGCGACGATGCGCGCCAAGTTCCATCTCGCTATCAACTCTAGGATCGTCATGAAACTGAATTTGCGGAAGAAGGTAACGCTCGCGCTCGTCGCGGCGACGGCGGTTGTCGCGGCCGGCAGTGTGTCGGCTGCGGATCCAAAGGAGCTGCGCTTCGGCGTCGAGGCATCGTACGCGCCGTTCGAATCGAAGAGCGCGACGGGTCAACTCCAAGGCTTCGATATCGACGTCGGCAATGCCGTCTGCGCGAAGCTGCAGGTCAAATGCGTTTGGATCGAAAACGACTTCGACGGGCTCATTCCCGCCCTGCAAGCGCGCAAGTTCGACGCGATCAACTCCGACATGACGATCACCGATCAGCGCAAGCAAGCGATCGCTTTCACCGATCCCATCTATACGATCCCCAATCAGCTGATCTCGAAGAAGGGCAGCGGCCTGCAGCCGATTGTCGCGTCGCTCAAGGGCAAGCACGTGGGCGTGCTGCAAGGCACGATCCAGGAAACGTACGCGAAGGCGAAGTGGGCGTCGGCCGGTATCGACGTCGTCTCCTATCAAACGCAAGACCAAGTCTATGCCGACCTCGCCTCGGGCCGGCTCGACGCCGCATTCCAGGATTCGGAAGCCGCATCGAAGGGCTTCCTGCAGCGTCCGCAAGGCGCGGGTTTTGACTTCGCAGGGCCCACCGTGTCGGATCAGAAGCTGCTCGGCTCGGGCGTCGGCTATGGCGTGCGCAAGAGCGACAAAGCGTTGCTCGACAAGCTGAACGGCGCGCTCAAAGCGCTCAAGGCCGACGGCACGATCGACAAGCTCGCGGCCAAGTATTTCAGCGTCAACGTGGTGATGAAGTAACGCGGTAGTCATTGCTGCCGTCGTCGCTCGCTGGCCAATCGGAAGCCCGCGCCGCAAGCCGGCATCGAAATCCGGCGTTCGAATCCGGCATCGAAAACGACGATGACCGCGCAAGGCGCGGTGCGACGAAATCCGCGCCGCGCCTTGCGCTACCCGCTACGGCCCAATCGATCAGAGCGTTTCCAACTCGCGTGCCGGCGCGTGGGCGAAGAATCTTCCCAATTCGCGCGCGAGTTCGTTCAGCGCGCTCATCTGCGTCTGCGAAACCTTGCGCGGCTCTTCCGAGAGCGACCAATCGCCGTACAGCAACGCCACAGTCGATTGATGCGCGATGACAGGCAGCAGCACGAACGAACGCGCATCGTCGAACGCATTGCGGTACCACGCGGGCAAACGCGCCATCATCTTCGGATCGCGGGCGCTCTCGATAAAAATGCCGACCGAATTGGCGATCGCCAGGTGGAACACGTCGGGCTCGAACGCCTCCTTGAAAAACAACGAGGGTAGGGCGGGTTCGACGTCGCGGCCGAAGCCGAGGCGTGCCTTGTACAAGCCCGACGCTTGGCGCACGAATACGACCGTGCGCGTGAAGCTCAATCCCGCGAGCACCGTTTCCGAAGCAAGCGCCAGCACGGGCGCGAGCGCATTCTCGGAGGGCAGGGCGCGCAAATCCTCGAGACCGGCCGAGATGCGGGCTTCCGCGTTGACGCTTGCACGGGCGATCGCATCGGCATTCGCGCGAAGTTCATCGATTTCGCGCATGAAGCCTTCACCGGCTTCCTCGCGTGCAAGCGCGACCGTCAACGCGGCAAGCTCGTCCGGCTCGCTCTCGAGCGTGCGGCTGTAGAGGCGCGCCAATTCGGCGATCTTGGCCTCGCGAGCCTGATCGGTCACGTCCGGCGCGCTCAGCACAGCGGCCACTTCCGTCGAATAGCTGGTGATGGCGCGCAGCCACTGCATCTGCTCCGGCCCGGGATCGTCAGGCACGAAGGCCCCCATGCCCGCGCGGATCGCGTCGGGCAGCCGCCAGCGCAGCGCCGCTTCTTGCCCAAGCTCCTCGAAGCTGACGCCTAGCACGGCGACGCTGGCATCGCATTCGTCGATTCCGTTCGCACTCGCCTTCTGCCGGATCTGCTCCCATTCGGCTTCGAGATAAAAGACGACGAGCAATTTGCCGATCTGCCGCATCAGCGTGCAGACGACCGCTTCCTCGCCCGCCCGCAAGTCGCCCTGCTCGGTGAGCTTGCGCGCCACGCAGCCCGAGAGCATCGTGCGATTGAGTTCGAGCTTGGCGTCGATGCGGTGCGGTGCGCTGTGATGAAAGTGATCGACGAGTTTCAGGCCGACGACGAGATGGCCGACGGCGTCCATGCCGAGCACCATCAGCGCGCGCGTCACCGTCGTGATGTTGCCGCCGAACGCCATGTACATGGCCGAGTTCGCGAGGCGCAGCACTTTCTGTGTGAGGGCGAAATCCGACAACACGACCTGCACGAGCGCCGAGAAGTCGAGGTCGTCGTTTTTCATGGCGGCCATCGTGGCGCGCAGCGACTGCGAGAGCATCGGGAAGTCGCCGCGCTCGCTCATACGCGCCCAAAGCTTATCGAGCAGCGCTGCCTTTACCATGTGAATTCCGTTCGAACCATACGCTTATCTATTTGTGATTGCCGCGTTTCACGAAGGTGACGAGCGGCTTATGCCGCCTCGTGCACGTGAAGCTCGCGCTCCTCGAACCGTTTTGCCAGCTCATCGGACGGCAATGCTTTACAAACCACCCAACCCTGAATGTGACCGCAGCCCATCGCCGTGAGCAGTTCGCGCTGAGCTTGTGTTTCCACGCCTTCCGCGACGAGTTCGAGGTCGAGTGTTTGGGCCAGGCCGACCACCGCTTGAACGATCGCCTGATCGTTGCGAGAGGTTAGCAGGTTCTCGACGAAACTGCGGTCGATCTTGAGTTTGGCGAGCGGAAAACGTTGTAGATAGGCCAGCGACGAGTAGCCGGTGCCGAAATCGTCGACCGCGAAGCGGATGCCGATCATCGTCAACTCTTCCAGTAAGACTTTCGCATGAGCCGGGTCCTGCATCAGCAGCGATTCGGTGATCTCGAATACGAGGCGGTTCGGATCGACGCCCGTGAGCGCCAAGGCATCGCGCACGTTCTGGGTAAAGCGCGGATCGCGGAACTGCTGCGGCGAAACGTTGACGGCCATGTACTGCAGCGCGATTCCTTGCGCGTCCCACTGCATCAGCTGCATGCAGGCAACTTTCAACACCCAGTTGCCAAGGTAGTTGATGAGGCCGATCGATTCGGCGAGCGGGACGAACGTTGAAGGCGGCACGAACCCGTGCACGGGGTGGTGCCAGCGGATCAGCGCTTCTACGCCGACGACCCCACCTGAGTAGCTGCTCGTGATCGGTTGGAAATGTAGCGAAAACTCGCCGTTGCGCACGCCGTCGTAGAGGTCCGCTTCCAACTTCAGCCGTTCGGCGTCGGCCGGATCGGCGTGCGCCGTATGAAAGGCCAGCGCATTGCTGCCCGACCCCTTCGCTTGGGCGAGCGCATAGTCCGCGCGGCGCAGCATCTGATCTTGAAAACCGGCGCCGCCGCTGTCCTGAGCCGGGTCCGGATAGAGCGCCACCCCGACGCTGGCCGATAGGTGCACCGGCTGGCCGTCCACGCTGTAAGGCTGTTGCACCGCCGTCATGAAGCGCCGCCCGAGCGCTTCGGCTGCTTGCGCGGCAAGCTCGCGCGTACCGGCACGGATGAGCACCGCGAACTCGTCGCTCGTCACGCGAGCGAGCGTTTCGTCGGGCGCAACGAGCGCCTCCAAGCGGCGTGCCGTTTCGCGCAGCAGCGAGTCGCCGGCGTCATAGCCGAGCGCGCGGTTCACGCGATGGTAATCGTCGAGATCGACGAGCAGTAGCGCGGCGCACGTGGCGCGCTCGTCGGCCTCGTCTTGCGCGCGCTTGATGGCGGTCGATAACGCGAGTCCGTTTGCCAGCCCCGTCATGCGGTCGCTGTGCAGCTCATAGGTCAGACGCTCTTCTTTGGCCTGCCACGCCGAGACGTCGAACGCGCTGATGGCGAAGCCAGGGGTGCCCGCATGCGTGCTGGCCACCACGCGCAACTCGACCGCGAGCGGGTACGTCAAAGATTTCATCAAATGCAAGGTCGCGCGCTCGACGCGGCCCGTTTCAGCAGCGCGGGCAATAAGTGCGTCGATGATGGCCATCTCGCCGCTGGGCACGAGCTCGTGCAGCGTGACGGTCTGCAAATACTCGTGGCGGTAGCCGATGAAGCGCAAACTCGCATGGGAGACGTAAAGAAAGCGCAGATGGCTGTCCACGTGCGCAAGGAAATCGACGGCGCCCAGTGTTTGCTCGAGCTGCAGCGATAGCGCACCGTGTTTGTCGCCGACATCGGAGGCGACTGCGTGCGTGCGCGTACTGCCTGCGCGGCCGCACAGCAGGTCGAGGGCCGCGCGCCAAGCGCTGCGGCGTGATGCGCCAATCGGTTTTGCTTGCATTCGTTCTCGCTGACGACCGGTGTCGAGCGGGCGGGTGGCTTCGTGTCGGGGCCGGGCTGATCCGCTCGGTGAGCGCGCTCATACGTCGCCATCCTTCCCGTCCGGGCTCTATATCGGCACGGCGTCGCAATTCTTTAGGGGTGGCGCGCGGAAATCAAGTAAAAATTTCTTTGGGATCGGCCCGGGCGTGCGCTTACGGCAATTTTTGTAGACAATGGGCGCAACCCTAATCGTTTTAATTGATATCAAAGACTAAGCTGGATCATTCATGGCGGAAACATCGATCGGACGCACGCAGGCGCCGCCGGTTAGCGATACGTGTGCCCACTAACGGCAAGCGCATCTATCCTGAGCAAGCGCGAACATCCCCAAGGAGCGACGGGAAGTTCTCGAACAAGTGATACACCGCAAACTCGATCGGCTACCCGCCGACCCGACGGAAAGCGGCGCGCCCGCATGATTTCGCCGCTGTAATTTCGCCGCTGTAACTTGGGCCCTTTGCCTGCGCCGAAGTAGGAGCCGTGGTTCAATACCCTACCGCGCGCGCCAATCGGCGCGGTGCAGGGATGCCTCCGTGCGGCGCTGCGTCCCTGCGCATCAGTTGGCTTCTCAAGTGCGCCCATTCGATTTGCGAGGAATTTCGATGAAGCGAAGCATGAGCCGCGCTCTGCGCGCGGCGGCCGTTTGCGCGGCCCTATGCGTTTGTTCGCTGGATGCGTCGGCCGTACTCAAAGCCGGCGATAAAGCGCCCAATTTCACGACCGAAGCATCGCTCGGCGGCAAGAAGTATTCGTATTCGCTCGCCGATGCATTGAAGAAGGGCCCGGTCGTGCTCTATTTTTATCCGGCCGCGTTTACGAAGGGGTGCACGATCGAGGCCCACGAGTTCGCCGATGCCGTCGATCAATATAAAAAATTCGGCGCAACGGTGATCGGCGTATCGCACGATGACATCGGCACGCTCGAGAAATTTTCCGTCAGCGAATGCCGCAGCAAATTTCCCGTCGCGGCGGACCCGCAACGGCACATCATCGACGCATACGACGCGGCCATGCCACTCGTGAAGACGATCGCGAACCGCGTGTCGTACGTGATCGCGCCCGACGGCACGATCGTCTATGAATACACGAGCCTGTCGCCCGAGAAGCATGTGCGCAATACGATGAATGCGGTTGAGGCGTGGGCGAAGGCGCATCCGCAGCATTAGCCCCGTCTCACCATAGCGAGGCGCGCCGGGTGCACAGAGGCGTTGCGCGCGCACGCTCATTCAGAACGATCGCCGTGGGCCGAAGCGATTCGGCCTGTTCGGTTATCGTCACGACGTTACCCACGCATGATCATCCGTAGACGATCAAACATTGCAATTGATTCGTCGCGCGCCGCCAGTCAGCCTTGGACTCATCTCGCCTAACCCCCCGCTTCAATTCGCTTGGAAACGCGTCGGCGAAGCCTCTCCGGGCTGATGCGCCGATCGGCGGCACTTCATCGACCCCCGGTATCAAATTCGGAATCGTCTGATAGGCATGGCTCAAAGGCCCTGGTCTACTCGCGAGCGACCCTGACGGCGTCGCAATACCTGGCCTTTTAGATGGCGATGGCGTCAGCCCGAATCCTCTCAATCTTCTGGCGGCCATGCGTACTATCCAGGACGTTCTCAAGTGCCCAAGCGCGATCGTCACCCAGCCGTTCTATCTCGATATCGCGACGCTCGCCTCTCCGGTTTCCGTGCTTTCGTTTGTGCTCACCGAGGAGATGAACGCGCCGTTTGTCGCGGACATCACCGTCACATCAAACGATAAGCATATCGACGGCGCGGCCGTCGTGGGCCGGCCGGCGATCTTCACCATCGAGGAGCATGCGTCGGTGCCATCGATGCCGGGCCTAGTGGAGCCGGTTCAACAAGCCGCGCGCACCGTGCACGGCATCGTGACGCAGTGGA
This sequence comes from uncultured Burkholderia sp., assembly GCA_964425025.1. GTDB lineage: Bacteria > Pseudomonadota > Gammaproteobacteria > Burkholderiales > Burkholderiaceae > Trinickia. The sequence continues at coordinate 16,608 of CAYRLJ010000091.1, forward strand.
CACGAATCAAGACCTCGCGCGACGAAGCGACCTACCAAGCACATCTAAAGCCGCGTCTTGCATTGCTCGAGCAGGTCCATGACTCGGCCGTGTTCCTGGGTCGAACCTTCCGGGAGTTGCTGACCGATACGATCGTCGATCGCCAGCTGTTCCAGTCCTATGACGTTGAGTTTGAACTGGACGGACTCGATGCGAAGTTGGACCAGACCGTCATGTATGAAGAGACGGTGGCCAATTTCATCGATCGGCATTGCAGGCGCGCGGGCGTTTTCTACTACTTCAAGCACGGGAACAAAGAGGAGGCGCCGCAGCGGGACACGCTGGTGTTCAGTAACACCGCGCGTGGCTACATGCGGGCGTTAGAGGTGCCGCTGATGCCGTATTCGGGCCTGGCGAGCTGGCACGAGGCGATTTTGGAGTTGAATGCGACGCGCGTACTCGTGCCGCAAACCGTGCGCGGATGGGATCACAACTACCGGCAGCCGGATGACCCGTTAAAGGTTGAATCGGTGGTGGCCCATGACGATCGGTCGGTGTACGGCAGCATCAACCGCAGCATCGAGCATTTCCACTCGGTCGAGGAAGGACAAGTGCTGGCCGATGCGCGGCGCGATGAGCTGATCGCGCGCCAGACGCGGATCACGGGCAAGAGCAATGTCATCGGCATGGTGCCGGGCATGGTGGTGCGGCTGACCAATGACACCGTGCCCGAAGCGCCACACGGCATCGTGATTACGAAGCTCGTCACCACAGGTAGCCGCAAGGAGTCGGTAGCGAACACGTTCGAGGCGATTCCCTCGCATCTGACCTACCGGCCGGAGTACGTGCCGCAAAAGCATTGGCGCTGGATAAGCGGTGCGCTGATCGGCATCGTGGAGTCGGTCGACGACGAGCCGTATGCGTTGATGGACGAGTATGGCGGATACCGGGTGAGGCTTTTGTCCACGCGCCATAGCGGCAAGCGCGGAACGAACAGCATGTCGCTGCGGCTGCTGCGTCCTTCGGCTTCGTATCACGGTGGGCTGCACATTCCCTTGCTGCCGCGCACCGAGGTTCGGATTGTCGCGACTCAGGGGAATTGCGATCGGCTTTTGATAGCTGGAGCGCTCCATGACTATGCGCGGCGCGATCCCGTGCACGGCAAGGAGGGATGGTATAGCCGTACGGTGTTTCGCTCGCCGCTGCTCGGCAACAAGCTGCGCTTCGAAGATTTGAAAGATCACGAGAGCATCAGGCTCGCGACGGTGTTTGGGAAGACGTCGTTGAACATGGGCTATCTCGTCGATAGCGAAAAGAATAAGCGCGGCGAAGGCTTTGAGTTGGCGACGCAGGCTTGGGGCACGGTTCGCGCGCCGAAGGGGATGTTCTTCTCGGCAGATCCTTTCTCGGACCCGAACGCGCCGCATCTGGAGATGAAGGCTGCGCTGAGCCAGCTTCAGGCCGCGCTGGCTGAAGCTGAGTCGCTGCGTACTCTGGCGCAACAGGCGACGGCCGAGTTGGCGGAGGTGAAAGCCCAGCAAGCGCAGCTTGAAACCGCATTTAAAGACTTGCAGCAGGCGGTCATCTTGCTCTCAGCGCCAGAGGGCATTGGCGCCGTTACGCCAAAGAACGTTCAACTATCGGCGGGCGGGCATCTAACGGCGACGGCTGGCGCCAATGCAGATTTCAGTGTGGGCCGCAACTTTACGGTGGCATCCGGTAAAGCCGTTTCGCTATTCGCGAATCAGAACGGCATCAAAGCGCTGGCCGCCAATGGCAAGGTCGATGTGCAGGCTCAGCGCGGAGAGATGAGCCTGATTTCGCACGAAGGCATGAGCATCGCCAGCGCCAACGGCCGCGTGACCGTGACGGCCAAGGAGGAAATCCTGTTCGTATGCGGCGGCTCGTACCTTCGCATCACGCCCAGTGGCATCGAGGACGGGACGCGCGGTGATCGGACCATCCATTCGGCCTCCTACCAAAAACTTGGACCGCAGGGGGCATCGGCGGCTATTCCTGCATTGCCTTCGGCGTCCGGCGCATTTGATCAGGCGTTCGTGGTGCACTGGGGCGGCACCCGGATTCCGGCGGGAAACAGGAAATATCAGCTGTTCTCCGAAGGAAAGCTGATTGCCGAAGGGGCGACCAGCGACAAGGGGGAAACGTCGTTGGCGCAAAGCCACGTTCCGCAAGATGCGGTGATCAAACTTGTAGGTAACTGAAATGGCTGAAAACAAGAGCACCAAAGTGAC
>CAYRLJ010000092.1:0-14438 GCA_964425025.1 uncultured Burkholderia sp.
ACGGTAGAACGTCTGCACGGCTTCATCAGACGTGCGGACGATGTCCCATTGGTCCAGTGCGTCCTTCATCGTGGGCGTGTGCACGGTTGGCGCGTCAGTGTGCAGCTTCCCGGCGCGATCCAGCTCGCCCAGAATGGCCATGATGCCGCCGGCGCGGTGTACGTCTTCGATGTGGTACTTGTTCGTGTTGGGCGCGACCTTGCACAACTGCGGCACGACACGCGAGAGGCGGTCGATGTCGCTCATCGTGAAGTCGATTTCGGCTTCCTGTGCGATGGCCAGCAGGTGGAGGATCGTGTTGGTCGAGCCGCCCATCGCGATGTCGAGCGTCATCGCGTTCTCGAACGCCTTGAAATTCGCGACGTTGCGCGGCAGCACGCTGGCGTCGTCCTGCTCGTAATAGCGGCGGACGAGATCGACGATGGTATGACCGGCCTCGACGAACAGGCGCTTGCGGTCGGCGTGGGTGGCGACCACCGTGCCGTTGCCGGGCAGCGCCAGGCCGAGCGCCTCGGTCAGGCAGTTCATCGAGTTGGCGGTGAACATGCCCGAGCAGGAGCCGCAGGTCGGGCACGCCGAGCGCTCGATCACCTTGACGTCCTCGTCGCTGACCTTGGCGTCGGCCGCGGCGACCATGGCGTCGATCAGGTCGACGGCCTTGGTCTTGCCCTGCAGCTTGACCTTGCCCGCTTCCATCGGCCCTCCCGAGACGAACACCGCGGGAATGTTGAGCCGCAGCGCGGCCATCAGCATGCCGGGCGTGATCTTGTCGCAATTGGAGATGCAGACCATCGCATCGGCGCAATGCGCGTTGACCATGTACTCCACCGAATCGGCGATCAGTTCGCGCGAAGGCAGCGAATAAAGCATGCCGCCGTGGCCCATGGCGATGCCGTCGTCCACTGCGATCGTATTGAACTCCTTCGCCACCCCGCCGGCCGCTTCGATTTCCTTCGCGACGAGCGCACCCAAATCCCGCAAATGAACGTGGCCCGGCACGAACTGCGTGAACGAATTCACGACGGCGATGATCGGCTTGCCGAAATCGTCGTCTTTCATCCCGGTAGCGCGCCACAAGGCGCGGGCTCCGGCCATGTTGCGGCCATGCGTCGAAGTGCGTGAGCGGTAGTGGGGCATCTGCGTCCTCAGGTATTGCGGTCGTCGATATTGGAATTGCGTCGGGGCCGGCGCTCGATGGTTCGACGTGGCGGGCCCTGGCGGCTTACCGGCAACCCGCGGCGGAATCGGCTCCCGCGGGCGCACGGCATGCATCGTTAAACGTCCGAATACTGAAAGATTCCCGGTAAGACGTCCAATATATTTTTTCTACGCGATTAGGTCGTGTTCCGTATCAAACCGGGAAGGGCGTGATCGCGCGCGTCAGCCCGTCTGGCCCAAAGGGGGCGATCGTCTTCCATCAACGATGAGTACTGGACCCGTGGCTGCCCGGGCTCATGGGGTGAGCTGGTTCCATCTGGATAGGGGCGCTGGACTGCGACGAGCCGTCCGCCATACCACCGTAGCCTTGCTGCGCATGCAGGCGCTGCTCCGCCGCCTGAATGTCCCGCGGGTAGGACGGGTCTTTAGCCGTCGGCACATACCCCGCACGTTCAACGTCGATGAGATCTTGGCGCACCTGTGCACGGGTGACCGGTCCGTTATCAGGCGATTGAGCGTACGAAGCGAGCGGGACTGAAAAGGCGGAAGCCGCCACCATCGCGTACACGAACGATTTCATGATTCACCTCCAAAACTATGAACTCAGCATGGGTGGTGTCGCATAGGTTGTGCCGCAATGAACAATTTGTTCCCCAATTATGAACGGCTCGGCTATCTCGGTGACTGAAAGTGGTTCGTTACGCGCCGGCCGACCCAGTGCCCCGGGGATTCATCCAACCAGCGCCCAACTTCCCATTACTTGGATTAGGCCGTAATTCCCCTGCACTTCGCCGAATTCAATTCGGCGGCGCCGCGCCATACTCTTGACCATCGACTCGCCGACCACCTGCATGGCTATACGAACCCGGTCGCGATCCTCGACTTTCAGGAGATTGACATGGCTACGTTGGCGGTAATTATTTCCATTTGGACTTTGGTCGCCACTTGCGCCGCCCTGTTTATCCGCGGGGCCAGCCCGCGTCTGCAACGTGCCACCGTCATGGCCAAACGTCGCCGAATCCAAACTGTGCACGCCGAGTGACGATCGCCCGTGGGATCGATTTAAGTCACGATCGTCCCGCGGCACCCCGATACGCGACAGCCCCTGCGCAAATCCGAGCCCGCCGAGTCTAGGCGCGCCGCTCGGAATGCGGCTTTCGCTCCACTACGCCGAACCCTGCGCAGCGCGCTACGCGCCCTTTCTCCGGCAGGCCGGCGCGCAAATAGCGACTATCCAACCGCACGCATGGCGTGCGCGACTATCATCGCCTATGCTCTCGGTTCAAACTCGGAACCACCGCGCCCGCTCGTTATGCGACGTAGACGGACGTCCTGCCCCAACCTATGCAAGCTGGTCACCACAACGGCTCCCCCGCGCTGCGAACACTGCTGCGCTGTGTGGGGCAAACCGTCCTGCAATGTAATGCGCTCACCGGCGCGTGCGTGCTGGCCGCGCTCGCCCTATGCGATCTAAAGCTTGCCTGCGCCGCCCTCATCGGCGCTGTCACCGCGCATATCTGCGCGATCATCGGCAACTATGATCCGGTCGCGATGCGCGACGGCATGCACGGCTTCAATGGCGTGCTTTGCGCAACTGCCGCCGCCGTATTCATCGACGACACCGAAATCGCGCTCGCGGTTGCGCTGTCATCGGCCATCGCCGCCACCTGCCTGGCCGCGCCTTGGTCGCGTTGGCTCGCTGCTCGCGGGCTTGCCGTTTATTCGAGCCCTTGCCTCGTCGTCACGTGGGGCTGGCTGTTTCTTCGATCGGGCACACACGACGTTGCTGGATACTCCGGCGCCGACATGGGGCCGCTCTCTGCGCTAGCCGCGCGTATTCGCTTTCCGCTCGACGCGCTGTTCGGCGCGGGCCACACCATTCGATTACCCGGCGCGACGGATGGCCTATTCGCGGCGATGGCGCAGACCGTCTTCGGATCGGGCGCTTTACCGGGCGTCTTGATTGCAGTGGGGATCGCGCTCGCCTCGCGCCGCGCCGCGCTGCACGGGCTCGCGGGCGCCGCCGTAGCAAGCGCGGTTGCGTGGCTGTGCGGCGCGCCGCTTTCCGCGCTCCATACAGGGGTGGCCGGCTTCAACGGTGCGCTGGCCGCGCTTGCCCTCGTCGACCTAGGCGCTGCGCCAGCACTGGCGGCAGCTATCGTCTCGGCCATCTTGCAACACGCTGCCACGCACCTCGGATGCCCGGCGATGAGTGCCCCGTTCGTCGCGGCGGTGTGGTGCGTTCGCCTATGCGCACGGGCATTCGAACGCGATCGGCCATTGGCCCACCGAAACTGAACGATACGCTGAAGGAAATAGCCATGTCATTCGCTCATACGCCCGCCGGCCGCGTGTCTCAATCGGCACCTCAATCCGATGCCGAGCGCCGCGTGCGCATCGCAAAAACGCAAATTCGTCGAAGCGATTACTAAGACGACGTGCGAAACGCTTGGTATCGAGGCAAATTCGATCGACATCATCCTCGTCGACGTGAAACGCGAAGACTGGGCGACAGGCGGACGTCTGTGGTGCGATCCGGCACCGACGAAGTAACGCGAAAGACACGCGCCGACAATCCGTCGCGATCCAGGCCGCCTGATAAGATCCTCGTTCGGTATTCCGATCAAGGATCTCCTCATGACGACCTCCCGCTCATCGCATGCGCTGCCGCGCTGGACGCTTTGGGCCCCGCTCGCCGCATGGCTGATTCTTGCTTTGTCTCGGATCATTCCCGCCGAAGGCATTGCAATCGCACTCGTTGCCGCCGCGCTCGCCGGTAGCGTATTCGCCGCGGTCCATCATGCGGAGGTCGTCGCGCACCGCGTCGGCGAACCGCTCGGCACACTGGTGCTCGCTGTTGCCGTGACCGTCATCGAGGTCGCGCTGATCGTCTCCGTCATGCTCTCCGCGGGCTCCGAGAAAGCGGGCCTCGCGCGCGATACCGTATTCGCCGCGATCATGATCGTCTGCAATGGGATCGTCGGTCTATGCTTGCTCGTCGGCGGTTGGAAGCATGGCGAACAAGACTTCCAAGGGCGCGGCGCGAGCAAGGCACTCGCCGTGCTCGCAGCGCTGTCGGTCCTCTCGCTTGTCATGCCCAATTACCTGAGCGCGATGCCCGGCCCACGGCTCTCCACCTCGCAACTCGCATTCGCGGGCGTGTCGTCGCTCGTGTTGTATGGCGTGTTCGTCTTCGTGCAGACGGTCCGCCATCGCAATTACTTTCTCTCCTCCGGCGACACCGACGAAACGGCTCAGGCTGCACCGCCGCCAAGCGGCCGCGTCACGCTGACGAGCGTCCTCTTCCTGCTCGCGAGCCTCGTCGCCGTCGTCTTGCTCGCGAAGCTGCTCTCTCCCGCCGTCGAGCGGGGTGTGCTGAGCGTCGGCGCGCCGCCCGCGACCGTCGGCATTGTCATCGCGGCGCTCGTGCTGCTGCCCGAGGGACTGGCCGCGGTCGGCGCCGCGCGAGCGAATCGGCTGCAAACAAGCATGAACCTCGCGCTCGGCTCCGCGCTCGCAAGCATCGGGCTCACGATTCCGACCGTCGCCGCGGTATTTATTTGGGCGGACCGCCCGCTCGATCTCGGCATAGGCGGAATGGAAACGGTGTTGCTGGCGTTGACGCTGTTCATCGGCAGCCTGACGCTAAGCTCGGGACGCACGACCGTCCTGCAAGGCGCCGTGCACCTTTCAGTATTCGCCGCGTACTTGTTTTTGTCGGTCACGCATTGATCGCGCGGGCAATCGACACGAGACGCGAATTCATTCTCGGCCTGGCGATGATGCCTGCGATCGCATGCCCGCGATAACGCTACCCACTCGCACCGTCAGCGCTGGCGATGGTAGACTGCCGCCAAACTCGAACCTCGAAACTTGATCCGCAGCACGCGCATGCCTCTACGATCCCGTCGACACCTGACCGCATGGCTTGGCCTCATCGCCATGTGGCTCATCGTGCTTGCGCCGATCGTGAGCCAGTGGGTGGTCGCCGCGCATCGGGATGATCCGACCGCCGCCGCGCTCTGTTCCGCCGTGCAGCCCTCGACCGATTCCGCGCATACCCCGCATGTCGATCCGCTCGCGGCCTGCGGCTATTGCGATCTGCTCGCCGATCACATCGCGATACCGACGATACCGCCCGCGCCGCTCGTGCTCGTCATGCTTCTCGTCGCGCTCGCCGCGCCTGCGCTGAACATCCGCTTCGCGCCGTTAGGCGCCTTCCCCTCCGGCCGGCCACGCGCCCCGCCCGCTTTTTCCTGATCACTGTTACCCACAGCCGATTCGACGCGCTCATTGAAGGCGCTCGCGGCCGTTCGTTCAACGATTTCAGGAACATTGCATGTCGTACTTCGCATCGCGAGGGCCGCGCGCCCGCGCCCGCCGCCCCGCGCAATTCACCTCGTTCGCGCTCGTGCCTTTCGCCTTCGCCGCGCCTGTCGCATGGGCGGCGGCCGACGCCAATCCGAACACCGATGCCAACGCAAGCTCGCTCTCCGCGGCGCAGGCACCGCCCGCCGCGCCGCCCGGCAACGTTGTCTTGCCGACCATCACCGTCAGCGCGAGCGGCGGCGGTAAAAATGCCGGCCCTGCCGTCGATCCGAACCTGCCGGCGACGATCGAAACGGTCACACGCAAACAGTTCGAGAACTGGAACGTCGTCAACACCGAAGACACGCTGAAGTACCTGCCGAACCTCGCGGTGCGCAAGCGGTTCATCGGCGATCTGAACTCGATCATCGCCGTTCGGGGCACAAGCAATACGCAAAGCGCGCGTGGCCTCGTCTACGCGGATGGGCTTCTGCTGTCCAATCTGCTCGGCAATAGCTATAGCTTCCCGCCACGCTGGTCGATGGTGTTTCCCGACGAGATTCGCCGTGTCGACGTAGTGTATGGGCCGTTCTCCGCGCTCTATCCCGGCAATTCGCTTGGCGCGACGGTATTGATTTCCACGCGGATGCCGACGAAATTCGAAGCCGATGCCGACGTGAAGGCGTTCACGCAACACTTCGATCTATTCGGCGTCAACGGCAACTTCAACGGCGGCCAGGCGAGCGCCACCATCGGCAACCGCATCGGCAAATTCGCGTTCTTCATCGGTGCGAATCACTTTGAAAACACGACCCAACCGCTGCAGTTTGCCATGCTCGGGAAATCGAACACGCCGGCCAAGCCGGGTGACACCTCCGTCAGCGGCGCGTACTTCTATAACAACCAAACGAATGCGCCGACTGCAGTCATCGGCGTAAACGGCGAAGGCATCGAGCACGCGGTCCACGACCAGCTCAAGCTGAAGATGCAGTATGACTTCACGCCGACCGTGCAAGGCGCATTCACGCTCGGCTACGGGCATCGCACATACAACAGCCAAACTTCAACGTTCTTATTCGATGCGAACGGGAAGCCCGTCTATGGCGGACTCGTGAACATCGGCGGCAATGAGTACAACATTCCCGCAGCCGCGCTTGCGCCTAGCCGCGGGTGGAGCGAGAACTGGTTGTACGGCCTCTCATTGAAGACACGCAATGCAACGGGATGGAACGGCGAAGCGATCGCGTCGTATTTCGACGTAACGAATAGCGTGGCACGAACGGCGAACGCGGGTGGCCCGGGCAACGGCCCCGGAGTCGTCACGCTCGGCGACGGGACCGGCTGGAAGACGCTCGATCTTAAGGCGACATGGACACCGCCTTCATCCCAAGCGGGACTCTCGAATCACGCGCTCACGTTCGGTTATCACGTCGACAACTACTTCCTCGACAACGAGACCTACAACACCGCCGCATGGGTCGACGGTAACGCAGTCAGCTTCGCCAATGCGTTCAAGGGCCGCACACAGACGCAAGCCCTATACGCGCAAGATTCCTGGCGCTTTCTGCCGCGTTGGAAGTTCGTCTACGGCGTGCGTGATGAAGATTGGCAAGCCTACGGCGGCACACAGGCCGTCGGCGCCACGGCGCTGCCCTACCCCGCTGCCGGGCAACATCATTTTTCGCCGAAGGCATCGCTGTCGTTCGATGCGGCCAATGACTTGACGCTGCGCGCGTCGATCGCACGCGCTTATCGTTTTCCGACTGTCAGCGAACTCTTTCAAGGGCAGATCAACGGCTCCTCCATCGTCAATAACAATCCGAATCTGCAGCCCGAGGATGACTTGTCGAAGGAACTGGCGGCCGAATGGGCGCATGGGAAAGGGCTTTATCGACTATCGCTGTTTCAGGACGACGTGAAGAACACGATCTTCAGTCAAACGGACACGACCGTCATTCCGAATGTGACGAGCTTCCAGAACATCGGCAAGGTGCGTTCGCGCGGCGTCGAACTCAGCTACCAGGGAGAAGACGTATTCGTGCGCGGGCTCGATCTACTCGGCAGCGTTGCCTACACGCAATCGAAGATCATCGCCAATGCGCAAAATCCCGCGACGGTCGGCAAGTACTTCTATCGCATTCCGCTATGGCGTGCGAATCTCGCGGCGACGTATCACATCGGCGAGCGCTATGCCCTCACGATGGCCGCCCGCTACTCGGGCCGCGAGTACAACACGCTGACTAACACCGACTCCAACCCGAACGTGTTCGGCGGCGTCAGTACTTATACCGTGGCCGACGCCAAGTTCACGTTCCGCCCGACGAAGCTCAGCGAGATCGGCGTAGGGGTCGACAACATTTTCGATGCGCGCTACTTCGTCTATCACCCCTATCCGGGCCGAACCTTCTATGTCGAAGGCCGGTTGCGCATGTAAAGGAGCATGTCGATGTCTTCTACCGCTACTCACTTGACCGCTGACCGGAAACGCGCCGCCATGCCAAGTCCGGTCGGAAACCGAAGCTACCGCACGCTCTGGCGCTGGCACTTCTATGCAGGGCTGTTCGTGATGCCGTTTCTCTTCGTGCTTGCGATCACCGGCACCCTCTATTGCTTTCAGCCGCAGATCGAACCGTTGCTCTATCCGCATCGTCTTATCGTGACCCCGCAAGCAAAACCGCGACTCGATGAAGACGCGTTGCTCGCACGTGCACGCGCAGCAATGCCAGCCGGCGCCTTGGCCACGACTGCACGCATCGCTTCGCGTGCCGATCGCAGCGCCGAGTTCATCTTCCGGCTGGCGGACGGTAGCAAACAGAGCGTGTATGTGAATCCCTACGATGGCGCCGTACTTGGCACACTCGATATCGATCGCCGCTTCATGCAGATCGATCGGATGATTCATCGCAAGCTGCTGCTCGGCAAGCCGGGCGAACTGCTGATGGAACTCGTCGCATGTTGGACGCTCGTGATGATTGGAAGTGGTGTCGCGCTCTGGTGGCCGCCCGGGGCGATGTCGGCGCGGGCCGCGCTCGTGCCCGATATGAGCCGTCGCGGGCGCCCTCTATGGAAAAGCATTCATGCGACGCTCGGCATATGGCTCGCGCTTGGCGCGCTGGCATTCGTGACGACTGGCCTGCCGTGGACGGGTTCATGGGGCAAGCAATTCAAAGCGCTCGCGACAAGTGCCAAGCTTGGCGCGCCAGCGGGTGCGTGGGGTGGGCTGCCGCTGCATTCGACGAGGCCGGGCCACGAACACGAGCCCAGCACGACGACGCCGAGGAAGGCGCATTCATCCGATATGGATTCCATGCCAGGCATGACGATGGACGACATGCCTTTTCCGCAAGTGCCGTGGGCAGTCGGAGCGGTTCATGTACCGCGCTCGCCTAATGCAGCCGCGCCCGGCGAACACCCGCTGTCGCTTGCAAGGATCGTCGCGCAGATGCGCGCGAGCGGGCTCGTCGATGGATACGATGTCGCACTGCCCGCCTCGCCCGAAGGGGTGTACACCGTCTCGTATTTTCCCGACGACCCGACACTCGAGCGCACGGTATACATTGATCAATACAGCGGCGCCGTGCTGAAAGACATTCGCTATCGGGACTACGGCGCGGTCGGCAAGGCAATCTCTTATGGCACGTCGCTGCACATGGGCCGCTATTTCGGCGTGGTTAACCAAATCCTGTGTGCGGCGATTTCACTCGGGCTGGCCGCGCTGGCCGTCACCGGCTGCGTAATGTGGTGGATGCGCAGGCCTTCGGGCACACTCGGCGCACCCGCGCGCGAACGTGCCGCTGTGCCAATGCGCGGATGGAAAACCGCGCTCGTTGTACTCGGCATCGTCTTTCCGCTGATGGGTATGACGCTTATCGCGGTTTGGCTGATCGACCGCATGGTATTCGGCCGCAATGCTGAATCCGCGGCATCTTGAACAGCCTAAACCGAACCGCACGAACTGAACGGACCGCTTGAACAGCCGATCTACCCCACGCTAACCAACGCAGAAGCTATGAAACCCACGATCAAGACAACGCTCCTTTCTCTTACGCTATGCCTCGGCGCCGCGCCTGCGCTGGCCGCTCCCGCATCCGCCATGGTGTCCAACTGCTGGGTGCGCTTGCTCCCCGGAACACTACCGTCCGGTGGCTATTTCAACGTCATGAACATGAGCGACAAGCCGATCAATCTCGTCGGCGTGCAAACCGACGCGTTCGGCATGGCCATGCTGCATCAGACTCAAAGCAACGGCAGCACGTCGGCGATGGTCATGGTCGACAAAGCACCCGTTCCGGCGAACGGAACGCTCAAGTTTGCACCGGGCGGCTATCACCTGATGCTGGAAGAGCCGAAGCACGCGCTGAAGGTTGGGACGTCGATCCGGATGACGTTCAAGTTTGACGACGGCGAGAAGGTAACGAGCGACTGCGCGGTGAAAGGCGCGGGCGCGACGGGGGAATGAGGGCGCTCGGGAGTAAGCGCACTTGCGTCGCGCTCGTTGCACGTATTATCGCGACCAGTAGCGTATGAACGGAACGGCGAAACCCGTGCAACGGGTCGCCGTCAGAACACACATCGCTGGCAATGGTGCGAAGGCGGGGCTGCGGGAAGCATGCGGATGCAACAGGCATCAGCCAAGCACCGGCGCTTTGCGCCTGCCCGCGCCATGTTCATACGCATAGGCGAGCCCGAGCAAAGCCGCTTCATCCCACTGGCGGCCTACAAAAATGAGCCCAAACGGCGCTCCCGACTCGTAATATCCCGCCGGCACCGCGATGCCCGGCAGACCCGCGATGTTGATCTCCCCCACCGTCGTCTCCTGAATGGTGTCGTTTCCGTGTAACGGCGGAAGCTCGCATCGCATCTGTGGAAAGACGAGGGCATCGAGCTTTTGCTCGTCGAACACTTTCTCGATGATGCGCAGATAACGCGCCTTAAGCTCGACGAATTCGGGCATTTCGGGCGGCAGCGACGGATTGGCCAGCGCGGCGTTGAAATCTGGCAGGCTGTGCATGTAATTCAATACGCCGTTCGGTGCGAATGGATCTTCGTCCTGCGTGGCCTTCGCGAATTCCGTAAAGCTCTTGAGCGCAGCGCTCTTGCCGAGCCGCTGGAGGTACTTCTCGATATCGTAGGGAATGGATTCGAGACCGCGCGCATCGAAATTGCGGAGTGGCGCAGTCGTCTTGCGCAGTTCGGCAAAGCCCGAGCCTTGAAACGGGTCGTCGACCAGCGTCGCGCCGAGCGATATTAGTTCGCCCTTCGCGCGCTCATACAGTACCGCGGCCTCGTCGGAAAGCGGCTGATTGCGCCACCCGGGACCGTACAGACCGATGCGCTTGCCCCGCAGCGCGTTGCGGTCCAGCGCGGCTGCATAGCCGCCTTCCGGTTGCCGGCCGACGCTCGCGAGCGTCTTCGGGTCTTCGCTCGTATAGCCGGCGAGCACGTCGAGACACAGCGCGGCATCTCTCACGTTGCGGGCGATCGGCCCGACGACATCGCGATTGCCCGACAACGGCACGACACCCGCATTCGGCACCAATCCGATGGTCGGCTTGATGCCGACAAGATCTTGCGCCGATGCTGGATTCTGGATCGATCCGCCGGTCTCCTCCGCGAGTCCGAGCACCGCCATGCCCGATGCCACCGCCGACGCCGTTCCCGCGCTGCTGCCGCCCGGCATGCGGTCGCGCATCGTGACATTGATCGTGGGGCCCGCCCAGCTATCGTTGGCATGCGACCCGGTGTGGCTCAGGATCGGAACGTTCGTCTTGCCGAGCAGAATGGCGCCCGCCCGGCGCATGCGCGCGACGACCGGCGCATCGCGCTCGGGCATCAAATCGATGCCGCCCGTCTTGCTGTACAGCTTCGACCACCCTGCGGTGGTCGGGAAGCCGACCATGTCCATCGGGTCCTTGATGACCACCGGCACGCCCGCGAGCGGCCCCAATGCTTCACCGGCCGCGCGTCGTTCGTCGATCCTGCGCGCATCGTCGATCGCCGCGGGATTCAGAAAGATCAGCGCGTTGTAGGTGCCGTTATAGCGTTCGATCCAGTCGAAGCAAGCGCGCGCCAGTTCTTCGGCCGTGAACCTGCCGGTCCGAAATCCGTCCTGCACGGTCTCGACCGTGAGGTTAACGAGATCGATATCGATCGCACTGCGTGTTGTCATTCGATGCCCCTGTTGAGTTGACCCGTTTCTCAGAGCTGTACGCCGAGTGTTAGCGCACCGTCGACGACGATGGTTGCAGGTCCATGTTCGTCGCTTCTTTTGTGTCGATGAAATGCGGGCACGACACGCTCATTCCCTCTCGCGCCCCTCCTCCGATCCCAACCCGCGCGCAATCTGCAATACTTCGCCCGCCTGAATGACGGAATGACAAATATCGTCGATGGTCACGCGCTTTTCCATCGCCTGCGCGCGCAGCATGTCGTACGCCTCGCGCTCGCTCACGCGATGCATGGTCATCAGGATGCTCTTGGCTTCCTGCAGATGCCGACTGTCGAGCAGCTTCTGCTCGAGCCTCGCAATGCGTTGCGCATGTTGACGCGCGCGCCTCGCGTGATAGAGCGCCATCACCACGGTGGACAGCAGCCCGGAGGTGCGAATCGGGGTCGTCACGATCCCGTCCGATCCCATCTTGATGGCTTGATCGATGAAGGTCGGATTCTCGTACGCCACCACGCAGATGACGGGCGGCGCATCCGGCCCGCACCACTCGCCCTTCGGCGCGCGCTCTTCGGGCAGCAACGCGCGAAACACCAGATCGGTCTTCTCGGGCACGGTATCCATGGGCGGCCAGAATCGCTCCACCTGGAAGCCCATGCGCCTGAGATGGTTCGTGAGCGTGAGTCCGTCGTCGTCGTCTGGGTGAAAAACGACGACGCGCGCATTGCGCTCGAGAATCGAACCCGTGAGGCTTCGCTGATCTCTGTCTGTTCGCGCACTCACGTCAGTACTCTCGCGTGCTCAACTTCGTGACCCAGTCCCCGAGCGTCTGACGCGTCATGTACGGGTCGGGACCGACGGCGAATTTGGACTCGCGCAGGACGGTGAACTGACCATCGGCATTCACCCGGCCGATGCGGGGATAAAGGGCCATGTGATGATTGACCGGGTCGATGCGCACCCGGCCCTGCGGCGCGGCATATTCCGAGCCGAGGAGATGAGGCATGATGGCTCCAATCTCGTCGGAGCCCGATTGCGCGTATGCTTCGGCGAACATGTGCATTTGATAGTACGCGGCCTCCCAGTTCATGTCGGTCGGGGTGTCAGGACCGTAGCGCGATCGGTGATGCGCCACCGCGCGGTGATTCTCTTGCGTGTCGATGCTCTGAAAATATGGCGCGGCCGTGATGTGGCCCGCCGCAATGCCACGCTGCATCGCGTGGATTTCGGTCTCCGATGTATTCAGACTGCCTATCGGCATGTGAGACGGATCGAAGTCAGCGTGCGCATACGCATCGTAGAGATACGGCACGGTCGCACCGATGACCGTGCTGAAAATCCAGTCCGGCGACTTGCGCCGGATGTCCGCGACGACCTGTTCGAACTGCTCGCGCGTGGCGTCGAGCGGCAGATAGCGTTCACCGAGGATCGCACCTTCGGGATGCTGAAGCAGCAGCTCCTGCATGGTGCGGTTGCATTCGTATGGATAGACATAGCTCGAACCGACGAAATACACGCGCGCGCCAAAGGTCTCCGTCATGAAGTCCGCGAGTTGCACGCCGTTCTGATTGGGTGACGCGCCGCTGTAGATGATGTTGTCCGAATACTCGAAGCCCTCGTACATCTGCGAATAGATCAGAAGCCGGTTGTGCTTTTCGACGACGGGCAACATCGCCTTTCGGCTGGTCGATGTGTAGCCGCCAAAAATGGTGTTGACGCCGTCCTTGACGATCAGCCGCTCCGCAAGCTCGCGGAACGCAGCCGGCTCGCACGCGGGATCGTAGTGAAGCACGACGAGCTCACGGCCGCCGATGCCGCCGCGCGCATTGATCTCCTCGACGGCAAGCCGCGCACCACGCCATTGAGACTGCTCGATCAAGGCGGTCGAGCCGCTCGTCGAGCAAAGCAGGCCCACTCGGATGGGATTAGACGAAGCCATTTCGTAGCACACTCTAGAATACGCGCGGAACGGACGCCCCGCGCGTTGCACCTATTACTTCGGATACTTCTACCCGACGCGTTACTTGAGGTAGTGCTTGGCGACCATCGCGCCAACCGTGTATTTTGGATCGACAAAATTGCCGAGTCGAACCTTGCCGACCTGGCTCAGCATCATGTACGC
This sequence comes from uncultured Burkholderia sp., assembly GCA_964425025.1. Classification (GTDB taxonomy): domain Bacteria; phylum Pseudomonadota; class Gammaproteobacteria; order Burkholderiales; family Burkholderiaceae; genus Trinickia. Next base: position 13,755 of record CAYRLJ010000092.1, read on the forward strand.
GTCCCACTTGTCGAAGCCGTACTCAGCGGCCATCCACAGCACCAGTTCACGGTAGGCGATGCGCGTCGCGTCTTCCAGCGGCCGCGCGCTACCGATGCTCATGAGCGCATCCTCGTTCTCGAGCCGCGGCCAGTCGATGTGCCATTTTTTGATGAGATCGACTCGCACGGTCGTCGTGCTTTGATACTCAACGGCCGTGCCGCAGACTTCGCCGTCGCCCTGACAGGCGTGCGCATCCCCGATAAAAAGCCGCCCACCCGGCGAGCGCACCGGCAAATAGGTGATGCTGCCCGGCCCCATATCGGGCACGTCCATATTGCCGCCGTGATTGTCGGGCGTGAGCGAGTTGATCGAATCGATCTCGGGCGAAAGACTCAGCGTGCCGATATGCGGCCTGTACGGCAGCGTGTTGCGTTTGCTCCAGTACACGTTCTCTTCGTCGATCTTGATCTTGCGCACCACTTCCGGCAGCGGCTCATTCAACAGCGCAGTGTAGTCCGTGCCCGTCAGTCCTCCGAAGTTCGGGATCATGCAGCAGAAGCCGTGCGGATCGTCGCCGCGCGGCGCCATCTTTTCGATGTACACGGCGACCACATCGCCCTTCTCCGCGCCTTCGATCATGATCGGCCCGTTCTGCGGATTGAGGAACGGCACCTGCAGCACTTCCGACGGCTTGTCGGTCTC
>CAYRLJ010000092.1:14448-18556 GCA_964425025.1 uncultured Burkholderia sp.
TCGTCCCTGATCTTGCCTTCGAACGCATCGCGCATCTCCACCGCGACGCGATCGCCGGGCTTCACATGCAAAACTGGCTGGGAATACGGCCCGATCGTGTAGTGATAGGTTTTCTGCATCTCCTCGGTCAGATGGTGCTCCACCGGTTCACGATCGGCGCCGACGCCACGCTTCATCATGATCGAGTCTTCAAGCCATTTCATGTTCCGCTCTCCATCACAGTGCCAGATACTGGCGAATCAGTTGTTCGTCCGCGAGCGGCGCGGGGCTCAGTGTCTCAACGATGCGGCCCTTGTCCATCACGCAGCAGCGCGACGCGATGCGTTCGACCATCCCCATGTCCTGCTCGACCAGCACCACCCCGATCCCCGTTTCGCGCGCGATCTGCTGGAGCGTTTCGCCAATCAGATCGACGATCGATGGCTGGATGCCTTCGGACGGCTCATCCAGCAACAGCACCTTTGGCGAACTGATCAGCGCCCGCGCAATCGCAAGCTGCTGCTGTTCACCGCCGCTCATGGTTCCCGCTTTCTGCTGATAGCGCTTTTTCAGAATCGGAAAGTAGCCGACCACTTTGTCCTTCATCTGCGCCGCCTGCGCGCGATTCGCCTGAGCGCCGACCTGCAAGTTTTCAGCGACCGTCAACGTGCCGAAGATCTCACGGCCTTGCGGCACATAGCCCATTCCTTTTTGCGCGCGAACATACGATTTCTCGTGGCCGATGGATACGCCATCGAGTTCGATGCTCCCCGCATCGAGGCCGATCAGTCCGATCAATGCGCGCATCAGCGTCGTCTTGCCGACACCGTTGCGCCCGATCAGCGCCAGCACTTCGCCCCGCCCCACACCGAACGACACGCCGTTGAGCACGCGTCCGCCGCCGTATCCCGATTCCACGCCCGACACCTGAAGCAACGTGCTCATTTCTTCTTCCCCAGGTAGACTTCCGCCACATCGTCGCGTGCCAGGATCTCGTCGAGCGGACCGTCGGCGAGCACACTTCCTCCGTGCAGCACCGTCACGCGCGACGCGATCTGCTTGACGAAGGTCATGTCATGTTCGACCACCATCATCGTGAGACCGGCCGCCGAAAGCCGCTTGATGAGTTCTCCGGTGGCATGCGTTTCCTCTACGGACATACCCGCCACAGGTTCATCGAGAAAGAGCAGCTTCGGGCGCAGCGACACTGCCATCGCGATTTCGAGCCATTGCTTCTTGCCGTGCGACAGATTGCGGGCGAGCACATGCTCCTCGTTCTCAAGCATGAAGCGCTGCAATAACTCATCGAGGCTTCCGGGCTCATCGTCTTTCGCGCGATGCAGCGACAACTGCAGATGCTGACGCACGCTCAGATCCGGGAACACGCCCGGAATCTGAAACTTGATGCTCATGCCCATGCGGATGCGTTCGTGCGGCAACACATGACTCATGTCCAGGCCGAGAAACTCGACGCTTCCTTCCGACGGCCGATGTTCTCCTGTGATGAGCTTGAAGAACGTGCTCTTGCCCGCACCGTTGGGCCCGATCACGCAGCGAATCTCGCCTGCATCGATGCTAAAGTCGATGCCGTTGATGACGTGCGCGCCGCCGAAGTGCTTCTTGAGCCCGCGCGTTTTCAGCAGCGTGGTCATGACTTGCCCTCCTCCCGTTTGAAGCATGCGCCGCCGCGACGCGCATCCTGCCCCCCGCGTCCCTGGAGACGCCGCAGATGCCGCGTGACGAACGGCAGCAGACCTTCCGGGGCCGCAAGCACGACGATCAGCAGAATGGCGCCGAGCAGGATCAGCGCGTACTGACTGCCGTACACCGCGAGATTCTGCGAGAGCCACACGAGCAGCGCGGTGCCGAGGATGGTCCCGCCGATGCTCTTCCTCCCCGACGTCGCCACCCAGATGACGGGCATGGCGGCGGAGGTGAGGCCCATCGTCGAGGGCGTGATATAGGAGCCCCAGATCGTGTACAGGGCGCCCGACAATCCGCCGAGCGTGCAACCCAGAACGAACACGAGAAGCTGATGCCGGCGAATATCGACGCCGAGCATCTCGGCGCGCTGCGGATTCTCGCGAATGGCGATAAGCGTGAGGCCGAACGTGCCGTCGAGCAGCCTGCGCATCGCGGCGTAGACGACGATCAGCAGGATCAGAACGAGGTAATAAAAGCTCGCGTTCTCCAGCGTGAGCGGTCCGCCCGGCCAAGGAATCGTCAGCGGCGGCATGCCGCCCATGCCGTTGTAGCCGTTAAGGCGCGCTTCGCCGATCGCCCATTGCGGACCCGCCGTCTGCGACATGAAGGTTTCGAGCACGAGCGTCACAGACAACGTGACGATGCCGATGAACACGCCTTTGATACGGCCATAGAAGATCATGTAGCCGATCAGCGCCGCAACGACGACGCTCACCACCAGCCCCGCGCCGAGACCCAGCCACGAATCGAACCAGGCATCGCCGTAATTGAGCGTGAAGATGCCGTAGCTGTAACCCGCCAATCCGAAGAAGGCGGTCTGCCCGAAGGACAAGATGCCGCCATAGCCCCACATCGCGGCGAGGCCGACCGCGCCGAACGCCCACAACAAGCAGTACGCGAGATTGCCGCTCGTGGTGGCGTCCACGACGAGCGGCAGCACAAGCGCCACGAGCCAAGGCACATACTGCACCGCGCGTGTCGTGGCGCCGACCGGCGACAGCAGGGAAAGCGCTTTCGATTGCTTCACGTTTGCCTCCTAACGCGAGCGGGAAAAGAGGTTGCCGAGACCTTGCGGCATCATCCGGATCACGACGATGACCGTCACTAGCAAGCCGATTTGCCCGAACAATTGACCGTACGAAGCTGTGAGCGCGGTCTGAATAACGGCGAGCACTGCGGCAGCGGGTGTGGTCCCCGCAATCACGTTCGCGCCGCCGACGACCACTGACACGAACGCCTGCACGATGAAGTTGCTGCCCATCGTCGGCACCGCCGTCATGGTCGGCGCGTAGAGCGCGCCGGTCAGCCCGGCGAGCCCCGCGCCGAGCGCGAAGGTCAGCGTGTAAAGCCGGTCCGTGCGCAGACCGAGACATTGCGCCATGTTGGCGTTCTGAATCGTCGCGCGGGCACAGACGCCATAGTTCGTTTTGAAGAACAGTAGATAGAGCCCGAACAGAATCGCCAGCGCGATGCCCGGCAGCACGGCGCGATACGCAGAAAACGAATACTCGCCGAGCGAGAAAGATCCGAACGGCGTGCCGATGCCTTCTATCGAAGGTCCGGCGACGAGCAGCATGGTCTGTTGCACGATGAGGCTGATTGCCCAGGTCGCCACGACCGAATCGAACAAACGGTCGTACAGGTGACGAATGACAAGCCGTTCGATCACCACGCCCGCGAGCGCCGCCGCGAGCGCGCCGAGCAGCATGGCAAGAGGAAGCGGCAAGCCGCGCTTGGTCGCGAGGATCGTCACGTACGCGCCGCACATGATGAACTCGCCATGCGCGAGATTGATGACGCCCATCATGCCGAAGATCACAGCGAGACCGAGCGCCGCGAGTACCAGATAGGCGAAGCTGTCGCCGAACTGATAAACAAGCGAATAGAGAACCGAAAAGGTGGCCATGCATGCTCCACGTTCAGGAGGCGGACGCGCGTTCGCAGTGTTCAGCAAGCGCGCGCCGGCCCGGATCAGGACTTCTTGGGCAGATTCGACGGCGTGTACTGGCGATGATCCGGCTTGTTGGGCAAATCGCAGCCCACCTTGCCGAGCCAGTACGGCTGGACATCGTTCCAGACCTTCGGAATGTCGACCGAGTGATCTTCCTTCACATGCACGAGGTAAATGGTGTGACTCGCGTGATGGCTCTTCGGGTCGATGCAGACCTTGCCTTGCGGACCTTCCGTGCAGATGCCGCTTTCGAGCGCTTTGCGCACCGCATCCTGATTCGTCGTCTTGGCTTTTTCGACGGCGGCCTTGTAGAGATAGATGGCGTCGTACGCGTTGGCGGCTTCCTGATTGATGTACGGCTCGTTCGGGAACTTCGCGTGGAAGCGCTTCTTAAAGGCATTGCTGGCGGGCGAATCGACTTCTTCCACGTAGTTCGCCGTCACATACATGTCCTTCAGCGCAGGCGGTTTGAAG
>CAYRLJ010000093.1:0-887 GCA_964425025.1 uncultured Burkholderia sp.
TCGTCTGCAAAATCGGTCACTTCGATTCGGAAATCGACGTTGCGTCGACGCGCCAGTACACGTGGGAAAACATCAAGCCGCAAGTCGACCACATCATCTTCCCGGACGGCAAGCGCGTGATTCTGCTGGCTGAAGGCCGCCTCGTGAACCTCGGCTGCGCCACGGGCCACCCGTCGTTCGTGATGTCGAACTCGTTCGCGAACCAGACGCTCGCGCAGATCGAACTGTTCACGCGCGGTGGCCAGTACGAGAACAAGGTGTATGTGCTGCCGAAGCATCTCGACGAGAAGGTCGCGCGACTGCATTTGGCCCGCATCGGCGTTAACCTGACCGAGCTGTCCGATACGCAGGCTAGCTACATCGGCGTGGAAAAGAACGGCCCGTTCAAGCCGAATCACTATCGCTATTGATCGCATAGGTGGCGCGGTACGTCTGGCACTGCGTCAGGCGTACCCGATGCCGGCTGGCGGGTAGCGGGACCGGGGCGGCATTGCCGCCGCGGTTTGCCTCGCTCAATTATTGCAATACCGAGCCGCGCAGCGATGCACGGCCGGCCGAAGTCGTTTTGCCGTCAACCGTCCGAAAACATTCGACCACCACGCCGAAGGAACCGCTATGACCGTGCTGCTGACCTGGATAATCAACGCGCTCGCACTGTTGATCATCACGTACCTCGTGCCGTCGATCCACATTCGCAGTTTTGGCACGGCACTCGTCGTTGCACTCGTGCTCGGGCTCATCAATGCATTGCTTCGGCCGGTGTTGTTGTTCCTAACCCTTCCCGTCACGATTCTCACGCTCGGGGTATTCATTCTCGTCGTCAATGCGTTGTGCTTCTGGCTTGCGGCGGCGCTTGTCGCCTACGCTTATATCGGATACGCAATCTG
>CAYRLJ010000093.1:897-18521 GCA_964425025.1 uncultured Burkholderia sp.
GTTTTTCGGCTCGATCTTGTACAGCATCGTGTCGTGGCTGTTGTCGGCGCTGATTTTTGGCAATCGCAACCTCGGCTGATTAGGGCTCGGCCTATCGCGGCTCGGCCTATCGCGGCCCGGCCTATCGCGGCCCGGCCTATCGCGGCTCGGATAAAACCGGATTAACCGGATCATGAATCCCATCGAAATCTCATTCGAATTTTTTCCGCCTAAGACGCCTGATGCCGTCGATAAGCTGCGTGCGACGCGCACGCAGTTGGCGCAGTTCAAACCGAAGTTCGTCTCGGTGACGTTCGGCGCCGGTGGGTCGACACAGCAGGGCACGCTCGATACGGTGCTCGACATGGCCAAAGACGGCCTCGAAGCCGCACCTCACTTGTCATGCATCGGCTCGTCGAAGGAAAGCTTGCGCGCCATTCTCGAGCGCTATCGCTCGAACGGCATCCGCCATATCGTCGCGTTGCGCGGCGATTTGCCGTCTGGCATGGGCGAGGTGGGCGAGCTTCGCTATGCCTCCGAGCTCGTTTCGTTCATCCGCGCCGAGCACGGCGATTGGTTTCGCATCGAAGTGGCCGCTTACCCCGAGTATCACCCGCAGTCGCGCTCGCCCCGGCACGATCTCGAGAACTTTGCACGCAAGGTGAAAGCGGGCGCGGATGCCGCGATCACGCAGTATTTCTTTAACGCCGACGCCTATTTGCGCTTTGTCGACGAGGCTCGCAAGCTCGGCGTCGAGGTGCCGATCGTGCCGGGCATTATGCCCATTACGAATTACTCGCAGTTGATGCGGTTTTCGGAAATGTGCGGAGCGGAAGTGCCGCGTTGGGTCGCCAAGCGGCTTGAGAGCTTCGGCGATGACAAAGACGCGATTCGCGCCTTCGGGCTCGATGTCGTGACGTCCCTCTGCGAACGGCTTGTGAAGGAAGGCGCGCCGGGGCTGCATTTTTATACGCTCAATGCGGCTACGGCAACTAAGTCCATTTGCGAGCGGTTGGGGTGACGATGTAGTAAGCAACGGTTGACGGTAACAACGTCGACCGTTTTTCAGAATTCGCTGCGTTTCAACGTGGGAGCATCGAACACTCCGGACACGGCTAACGCCAGCGCGAACACTGGGCAAGCCATCGCGCTCACGCTGCGCGCGGAAAGGACGTTTGCGAAGCACCCGACCAAAAGTCCCCCCAACGGCAGGCCAGCGGCGCTCAGTACCATGATGACGCCGAGCGCTTTTCCATAGTGCTCGGGCGGAATATACGCGACTCGCTCGCACCTGAGATGGATGGAGAAGAGGACAACCCCCGCGAAGAACACGCCGTAACCGAGCGTCCAAAGTGCGTAAATGGGCGCGCTCACGAGCAACAACAGGCCGACGCCGAGCGCTGCGAGACCGATCCAGTGGACGCGCGGCGCCGCACCGCGGACGTATCGATTCAATAGAATCGCGACGAAGGTAGCGACGGCGGCGTACATCTGCACCTGCGCAAACGACGCATTCGGTAATCCGAAGACGCTGCTCACCATCGCCGGGCCCGTGGACATGACGATTCCCGCGGCGCAGCTAAGCAAAAATCCGCATGCCACGATACGCCGCAGCTTGGGCGCGCGGGCGAGAATCGAGAAGGCGATCGACGCGTCACTTTTTAAAGAGAAATGCGACGCATGTCTGCTTTAGGTTTGCAAGCGGCAACGCCACGCACGTGGAAATCGTCGACTACCATTGACGCATCGCCAGGAGAAATACATGGCCCGGGAAATTCCGCTAGCGACGCCTGGCGAGATTCTGGCTCTCGAGTGGCTTGAGCCGATGGGCATTTCGCAATATGCTCTGGCGAAGGCGATCGGCGTGCCGGCACGCCGTATCAACGAGATTGTCAAGCACGGGCGAGCCATTACCGCAGATACGGCTGTGCGGTTGGGCGCATTCTTTGGAGTAGATCCGCAAAGCTGGATGAACCTCCAGACGCACTACGATACCGAGATGGCCAAGGAACGGATCGGTGCGGACTAGATTGCGGAGATTCGGTTACACGCCATCGCGGCTTAGCAAAAGCCGCGATGGCCTAATGATCACCTGTTTCCGACTCCCCGCGCGTACGAACCAAGTCCGCTGTCCCGAGCCGGCGCGCTTATTCGGATCCGCGCCATCTAACTTAATTCAATACCCCAGGGCTTCCCCCGCCGGCCGCCGTTCATCATTCGCGCCGTAAAAATACCCCACACGCACCTTACCGCCCACCGACGAATCATTCCCCGAATTTTGCGACGCATCGGCCGCAACGCCTGGCAGCCCCACCTCGATCAATTCAGCCGCGCCCCAAGGCGTTTGCTGAACCATCTTGTAGCCCTCGCTAGCGAGAATCTTCAGCGTGTCCGACGACAACCCATACGGCTCGTAATAAACGACATCGGGTAGCCACTGCTCGTGAATCCGCGCGGCATCCACCGCTTCTTGCGGCTCCATGCCGTAATCGATGATGTCGATCGCTGTCTCGAGCGTCGTCGTAATGATGCGCGAGCCGCCGGGCGAGCCGATCACGAGGAACACGTGGCCGTCCTTCGTCACGATCGTCGGCGCCATCGACGACAGCGGCCGCTTTCCCGGTGCGATCGCGTTGTTCGGCCCTTGCACGAGACCGAACATATTTTGCGCGCCGACCTTCGACGTGAAGTCGTCCATCTCGTCGTTGAGGAAGAAGCCGGTGCCCGGCGCCATCACCACAGCCCCAAAGCGGCCATTGACCGTGTACGTCGTCGAGACGGCATTACCTTGTTTATCGACGATCGAATAATGCGTCGTCTCCTTCTTCTCGGGCAGCGAGGCCGCATCGGCCAACTCCATCGACGGCATGGCCTTATCTGCTTGGATCGATGCGCGAATCTGCGCCGCGTATGACTTGCTCAGCAGTTGATCGAGAGGATTCTTCACGAACGCGGGGTCGCCAAGCTTCGTGTTGCGATCGGCATAAGCGTGACGCATCGCTTCGGCCATGTAGTGCACGGCCTGCGCCGAGTGCCAGCCGAAGCCCTTCAGGTCATAGCCTTCAACCGTGTTCAGGATCTCGCACATCGTCGTGCCGCCCGAGCTCGGTGGCGGCGCCGAGATGAACTGATAGCCGTGATAGTCGCAGGTCACGGGCGTCATCTCGGTCGCGCGATAGTTCGCGAAGTCGGCTGCCGTCAGCATGCCGCCGTTCGCCTTTGACGCCGTTTCGATGACTTGGGCAATCTTGCCCTTGTAGAACGCGTCGGGGCCGTGTTTTGCAATCGCCTCCAACGTGCTCGCCAAATCCTTCTGCACGAGACGATCGCCGGGCTGCAGCGGCGTGCCGTCCTTACGCAGGAAGATGCGGGCGATGCCCGGATCCTGCGCGAAGCGCTTGACGGTCGTATCCAGGATGTCGGTATCGGCGCGCTCTAGCACGAACCCGTCACGCGCAAGCTTGATCGCCGGTGCCATCACTTGCTCGCGCGTGAGCCGCCCGTACTTGTGCTCGGCGAGGTCCATCCCCATCACCGTACCCGGCACCCCCACGGCGCCATAGCCATACAAGCTTGCGCCCTTCTTCAGGTTGCCCTCGGCGTCAAGGTACATATTCGCCGTGGCCGCGGCCGGCGCCGTTTCGCGGAAGTTGATGAACGTATCGCGGCCATCGGCGAGGTGGATCGTCATGAAGCCGCCGCCGCCGATATTGCCGCAGCACGGATTGACCACCGCCTGCGCATAGCCGACGGCCACGGCCGCATCGATGGCGTTGCCGCCCATCTTCAGAATATCGACGCCGACTTGCGAGGCGAGATGCTGCGACGTGACGACCATGCCGTTGCGTGCTTCGACGGCCGGGCGCGAAGCGGCCGTGGCGTTCATGGCGAGCGTACTCGCCGCGATGAGCGCTGCGGTCAGCGCGGCAATGAGCGGCGTGTGTTTCTGCGACTTCGTCTGCGTCTTGATTTTCATGGGGGCGTTCGCCGTGAGAGGTTGAGTCGTTGGGGATAGACGGCCGGTTTAAGCGCCCTCGGCGACGCGTCCGGTTCTCAGTGCTTCGATGCGTTTCAATCTGGCTTTGGCTTCGATGGGCGCGCGCTGCACGAGCGCGGCGACGATCGATTCGGTTTGCGCGATGACGGGCACCTTCGTATCGAACGGCGATGCGCTTTGGACGTACGAGACGAGGACGGCATCCGCGAAGCTCGCGATCGGCGAGCGCCATTCATCGGTGAACAGCACGACCTGCGCGCCGAGATCGTGCGCCGCGCGTGCGAAGTGAACGACGCTCTCTTGGTAGCGGCGATAGTCGTAGACGACGAGCACGTCGCCCGGCGCAAGATCGGCGAGCAGTTCGGAGCCGCGTTCGAGCGACGGCTCGACATGACGGGCACGCGCGCGCACCTGACTGAGCAGTACGGCAAGCCACGCCGCGAAGAATCCGCTCGCGCGGCCCCCGCAGCAGAGCACGGTGCGCCCGGGATCGGCGAGCAACGACACGGTGCGTTCAAAGTCCTCGCGCGAGGCTAGCTCGGCTGTCTTGCCGATGGCGAGCGTCAGCGAGCCGAGCATCGTTTGCAACGTGTCTTCGGCGTGCGGTTCGCCGGCGGACGATTCGAGCCTCGATAGCGGCGAGTTCATGCGCGCGTCGACTTCGGCCAGCAACGCGCGCTGAAATTCCGGATAGCCCTCGAAACCAAGCTTCAGGACGAGCCGATGGACGGTCGGATCGCTCACGCCAGCTTGACTCGCGAGCTGCGAGATCGACGTGAGCGCGGCGCTCGGGTAATTGGCGAGCAGAACGGCAACGACGCGCCGCTCCGCCACGGTCAAAGTTTCTTCGCGCTGCTTGAGCGCAATTCGTACGGAAGGTCGGGACACGATGCCTAGTTCGAAGAATGGCTCGACTCCATGACAAGCGAGGTGCGTCATGTAACGTTCATTACGTTGAAGCGAATGCTAACAAGCCAAAAAAACGCGTCAACAGGGCTAACGCTCGGTGTTTACCCGCGATTGAGACTTAGTTCTCCCTGTTGCTCCCGGCGTGCGACGTGATGGTTATTACATTGGCGGTGCGGGCGGGGCATGAACGTCGTGCTACGCTTGCCCGTTGTCATTGAGGGAGCGCTTATGCCGACACGTCGTCCGCTTCTCATCGTCCGCCGTATTTCGTCCGCCATCGTGGCGGCCGCGATGGCCAGCGTCCTCGCCGGCGCCGTGCCTAGCGCGGCTGCCGAGCTACCCGCCAGAACGCTCGTTTTCTGCTCCGACGCGAGCCCGGCCGGTTTCGATCCGGCGCAATACACGACGAGCGTCGAGTTTTCGGCGGCGGCTTACACCGTCTATAACCGCCTCGTCGAATTCGAGCATGGCGGTACGAAGATCGAGCCGGGCCTGGCGCAGTCGTGGGAGGTTTCGGACGACGGACGCGCCTACACGTTTCATCTGCGCCACGGCGTGAAGTTTCATACGACGCCGTATTTCAAGCCCGCGCGCGAATTCGATGCCGACGACGTCGTGCGTACCTTCGAGCGCATGCTCGATCCCAACGACGCGCTGCGCAAGGCGTATCCCGCCTCGTTTCCCTACTTCGTCGACCTGGGTCTGGCCACGAATCTTGCGAAGGTGGACAAGCTCGATCCATACACCGTGCGTATGACGCTGCATAGCGCGAGCGCGCCGTTCTTGTCCGAACTCGCCATGCCGTTCGCCTCGATCATCTCGGCCGAATACGCCGATCGATTGATGCACGAGGGCAAGGCTTCGGATTTGAATCGCGAGCCCATCGGCACGGGGCCGTTCGTCTTTCACAGTTACGTGAAGGACGCCACGATCCGCTTCGACGGTAACGCCGACTATTGGAAGGCCGGCGTCGTGCGCGTGAGCAAGCTCGTGTTTCAGATCACGCCCGACCCCGCGGTGCGAGAGGAAAAGCTCAAAGCGGGCGAGTGCCAAGTGATGAACTATCCGCGCCCTGCGGATGTTGCATCGCTATCGAGCGATCCGAATCTGCAAGTGCCGCACCAAGTCGGCTTCAATCTCGGCTTCCTTGCCTACAACACGGCCCACAAACCGCTCGATAACGTCGATGTGCGCCGCGCGCTCGATATGGCCATCGATAAGCCGGCGATCGTCAAGTCGGTCTATCAGGGCGCGGGGCAGAAGGCGGTGAATCCGATGCCGCCGACACAGTGGTCGTACCATGCGGCGCTCAAAGATTCGCCTTACGATCCGGCGCGAGCGAAAGCGCTGCTCGCCAAGGCGGGCTACCCAGATGGCTTTGCACTGACCCTTTGGGCGATGCCCGTCCAACGCCCGTACAACCCGAACGCGCGATTGATGGCCGAGATGATTCAGGCCGATTGGGCCAAGATCGGTGTGCAAGCCAAGATCACGACGTACGAATGGGGCGAGTACGTGCGGCGCGCGCATGCGGGCGAGCATGACGCGATGCTGATCGGCTTCACGGGCGATAACGGCGACCCCGACAATTGGCTGGGCGTGCTGCTCGGCTGCGCGGCGGTGAGCGGCAGCAACTTTTCGAGGTGGTGCTATAAGCCGTTCGACGATCTGATCGTCAAGGCGCGCGAGACGAACGACGTGAAGAAGCGCACGCAGCTCTATGAGCAAGCGCAGGAGATCTTCAAGCAACAAGTGCCGTTCACGCCCATTGCGCACTCGACGGTGTATCAGCCGCTGAGCAAGAACGTCGTCGGCTTCAAGATCGATCCGTTCGGTCCGACGCAGTTTTGGGGCGTGGGCTTGCGATAACGACTGCCAAAGAGCATTCAGGCGCGGCTGCCGCTCAACAACGCAGCAGCTTGCCTTCGCGTGCGCCGCAAGTGATGACTCTCCACACCTCGGGGTTGGCGAAATAGCCGATGTGAGCTTTTCCGGGATTTTCGTAAGCGCCGAACCATCGCGTCGCGTTCTGCACGTAGACATTCACTGCCTTGATATGCAAGCGTTGTTCTCCGGCAGCCGGCAGCTCGCGCACATACCATTTCGGCAGAGCCCAACTGAGCACGTCGTCGGTGTCGTTGAACGCAACGATATCGAGCGCGGACGATGCGCCTGCCTTCGACTGCTGCGACTTTTGCGCCTGCTGCGTCTGCTGTTCCTGTTTGGCGCGAGCGAATTGACGCAGCCCGCCGCATTCGTCGGGGGGCGTCCCGACCACGCCGGAGGTGCCTGCCGCCGGTTGCCCATCGCCGGCCGGCTGAGGCTGCACCCGCGCGGGGATTCTCGCGAGGCCGATGAGCGGTACCTGGTTCGCCATCATGTAGACGACGGGCGAATTGGCGATGACCGAAGCCGCGAACCGGCTCGCGGCGTTCTGTTGGCCGGCTACAACGCTCACGCCGCCCGAGCACGATGTCGGATCGAGCAACGCGAGAAGCGTGTCGTAGAGGATGCGGCTGCCGAGGCTGTGCGTCACGAAGATGTATTGCGTGTCCGCCGCGGGTGCGGGCCAGACGCATCGTCCGGCGCTCATTCGATCGCTGCTCAGCGCGCGGCACAGCGCTTCGGCGACACCGCTGCGCATCGCCTGCCCGTAAGAACCCATGTAGAGGACGGCGTCGGCAAGCCCCCGGTCGATGAGTCCCTCCTTCATGCCCTGATTGAAGCGCTCGCGCGCCGGCGGCGCGGCGTAATAGGGCGCGACGTTATGCACGCATGCAAAAGCGGGATCGTCAGGATCCCTAAATGGTCCCGTCAGGTCATAGCCGAGCTGCTGGCTTTTGAGCCATTGGGTCAACGGGGAATAAGTAATCTCGATGGCTTCGACGTGAACGGCCTCGTCCGATTTGGCCGACTTGTCCGCCCGGTCCGGCTCGTCCGAACCGGGCGCGAAAAGAAACGAGCGTTTGCTCAGCGCGACATAGGAATCGTCGATGCGATTGCCGCCCAGAAACTCATTGCTGTAAATCCGTTCGGGCGGCGATGCATTGCCGAGCGGTGCGAAACCGACTGCGGCAAGGTTGGGGCCGGAAAGCCAGCCATTCGTACCGAGCGCATAGCCCGGGCACATATCGCCTATGCCGTGAATGAAGACGAGTTTCAATTGAGCCGCGTGCCCGTCCGGGGTCCGGAGGTACTCGGCAAGGGGCATGACGTTGCCGCGGGGCGGCTCACCGCGCAACTCGCCGGGGGCCGAAACGATGACGGGGCTGGTGCAGGCCGTGACGGACAGCGCGAGCAGGGCGATCGATACACCTGCGTTCGCCGCGAACCGCGTTCGATCGAAGATCGCGCGCAAAGAGTCGATCGCTGTCGTCAGAACGGTTCTCATTCAGTCTGCCCCGTTTGGCCGGAAATACGCGCCGGTGTTGTCGTCTTGCTATCCATGTCGATAGCTGCGTATCGGTAGAGGTCAACGTAATTCACGCGTTGCAGGCAAGGCAAGGTCTTTGCACGGCAAACGAATGAGCGCGCGCCCGCGAATGGGAGCGAAAGAAACCGCATCCCGCATATCGGCATTAAACGCAACTGTCACACTCGGGGGAGCCGAGGCAGTCGGTGTCGACTTCTTCCCCCCTCGAATCGAGGGGGTTCCGGACGAATCGGCTCTTGCGCTCACCCAGCCGAGGGGTACCGGTGCACGTGTCCGCCCCGGCGAAGGTGCGGGGCGGGCGGCGTTAAAACGCCTGTTCTATCGGCGTCGCGCTTCGAGCGCGGAACGATTGACAGCGAATTTTAGTGGCACTAAACATGAGCCGGGCGCAAAGTCAACGCGAGCAATTGCTGAGCGTTACCTTTCCCCGACCGCTTGTTCGGGTATTCAAAGCTCAGTAATATCCGCGTACGCTGGCTTCGGCCCGCCTGAGACCTGGAGGAAACATGAAGCAAAACAAACTGTTGCGCGCTGTGCGGTTGAGCGCGATTTCGGCCGCCGCCGTGACGGTATCGCTCGCTGCGACGATCTCGCATGCAGCCGACATCCCCAACAAGACCCTCGTTTACTGCTCCGAGGGGAGTCCTGCCGGTTTCGATCCCGCGCAATATACGACGGGCACAGACTTCACGGCGAACACGTTCACGGTCTACAACCGGCTCGTCGAATTCAAGCGCGGCAGCACGGAAGTCGAGCCGGGGCTCGCTGAAAAATGGGACGTTTCGCCCGACGGGAAGGAGTACACCTTTCATCTTCGTCACGGCGTGAAGTTCCAAACGACTGACTATTTCAAGCCGACGCGCGAGTTCAACGCCGACGACGTCGTCTTCACCTTCGAGCGCATGCTCGATACGAATCAGCCGTTCCGCAAGGCCTACCCGGCGACGTTTCCGTACTTCACCGACATGGGCCTCGACAAGCTGATCACGAAGGTGGAGAAGGTCGACCCGAACACCGTGCGCTTCACGCTCAAGGAAGTGAACGCACCGTTCATTCAGAACATGGCGATGGAATTCGCGTCGATTCTTTCCAAGGAATACGCGGATCAATTGCTGAAGGACGGCAAGGCGTCGGATATCAATCAGAAGCCGCTCGGCACGGGTCCGTTCATCTTCAAGAGCTATACGAAGGACGCGACGATTCGCTTCACCGGCAACCCCGATTACTGGAAGCCGGGTGTCGTGAAGTTGAAGAACCTTATCTTCTCGATCACGACGGATGCCAGCGTTCGGGCGCAAAAGCTCAAGCGCAACGAATGCCAGGTCATGAGCTATCCGAAGCCGGCCGACATCTCCGAGCTGAAGAAAGATGCCGACATCGCCATGCCTTCGCAGGCGGGCTTCAATCTCGGCTATCTCTCGTACAACGTGACGCATAAGCCGCTCGACAATACCGATGTGCGCCGCGCGCTCGATATGGCCATCAACAAGAAGGCCATCATCGAGTCCGTCTACCAAGGCGCGGGTCAGTTGGCGAAAGCGCCGATGCCGCCGACTCAATGGTCGTACGACGGCAACCTGCAGGCGGCGTCTTACGATACGGCCAAGGCGAAGGCGTTGCTCGCGACGGCTGGTTTCGCGAACGGCTTCGACATCACGCTCTGGGCCATGCCCGTACAGCGGCCGTATAACCCGAACGCGAAGCTGATGGCCGAGATGATCCAGTCCGATTGGGCCAAGATCGGCGTCAAAGCGAAGATCGTCACGTACGAATGGGGCGAATACATCAAGCGCGCACACGCGGGCGAAGACGACTCGATGTTGATCGGCTGGAGCGGTGACAACGGCGATCCCGACAACTGGCTCGGCACGCTGCTCGGCTGCGAGGCTGTGCACGGCAACAACTTCTCGGAGTGGTGCTACAAGCCGTTCGACGATCAGATCCAAAAGGGCCGCACGACGAATGGGCAGGGCGCGCGCTCGAAGATCTACTCCGAAGCGCAAAAGATCTTCGCCGAGCAACTGCCGTACTCGCCGATCGCGCACTCCACCATCTATCAACCGACGACGAAGAATGTCGTCGACATGCGCATCGAGCCGCTCGGCTATGCCCGCTTCGACGGCGTCAGCCTGAAGTAACGGCGATGCGGTACGCTCTCTCGGGCATGCCGGGGAGCGCCAGCACGTTCTCCGGCGACAGGAGCTCCGCTCCTCGTCGCCGGTCGCATTTTTTCTCCTGCAAGATAAAGGGACGAACCATGTTCCGATTCGTTTTACGCCGCATCGGGATGGTGATACCGACGTTCATCGGCATCACGATTCTCGCCTTTGCGCTGATCCACCTCATCCCCGGCGATCCCATCGAAGTCATGATGGGCGAGCGCGGCGTCGACCCCGCGATGCATGCGGCCGCCCTGCACCGGCTCGGGCTCGATGAACCGCTGGGGCTGCAGTACATTCATTACGTGTGGCGCGCGCTGCACGGCAATCTCGGCGTGTCGATCATCACCAACACGAGCGTGATGCAAGAGTTTCTTGCGCGCTTCCCGGCCACCGTCGAGTTGTCGATCTGCGCGATGGTGTTCGCACTCGTCATCGGCCTGCCGGCGGGCGTCGTCGCGGCGCTCAAGCGCGGCACCGTCGTCGATCACGGCGTGATGGGCACCGCGCTTGCGGGCTACTCGATGCCGATCTTCTGGTGGGGCCTCATCCTCATCATGTTGTTTTCGGTTGCGCTGGGATGTACGCCCGTCTCGGGCCGAATCGCCGTCGAATACGACATTCCTCACGTGACCGGCTTCATGCTGATCGATGCGCTGTTCGCGCCCGACGAAGGCGCGTTCAAATCGGCCGTGAGCCATCTCATCCTGCCCGCGATCGTGCTCGGCACGATTCCGCTTGCCGTCGTCGCGCGCATGACGCGCTCGTCGATGCTGGAAGTGCTGCGCGAAGATTACATTCGCACAGCCCGCGCGAAGGGGCTCTCGCCCGTGCGCGTCATCGTCGTTCATGCGCTGCGCAACGCGCTGATTCCCGTCGTGACCGTGATCGGCCTTCAGGTCGGCACGCTCCTCGCGGGCGCAGTGCTGACCGAGACGCTGTTCTCGTGGCCCGGCATCGGCAAGTGGCTCATCGATGCGATCAGCCGGCGCGACTATCCGGTCGTACAAGGGGGCATCTTGATGATCGCGTCGCTCGTGATCGTCGTGAATCTTTGCGTCGATTTGCTCTACGGCGTGCTCAATCCTCGCATTCGCCACACGCGCTAAAGGAGCCCGCAACCATGGCAGACATTCAAAACACGGTTCCTCAGAGCGTGACGCCGCCCAGCGGACGCGCACTCGCGCTGCGCGAGTTCTGGAGCAACTTCTCGCGCAATCGCGGCGCTGTCGCGGCCGGCATGATCGTACTCGTACTCGTGATCGTCGCGATCTTCGCGCCGCTGATTGCTCCGCATAGCCCGGTCGAGCAATACCGCGATTACGTGAAAATTCCGCCCGCGTGGCTGAGCGGGGGCAATTGGAAGTTCGTGCTCGGCACCGACGAAGCGGGCCGCGACATCTTGTCCCGCCTCATGTACGGCGCGCGTATGTCGTTCTGGATCGGCTGCGTGTCGGTCGTTCTCGCGCTGATCCCAGGCATCGTGCTCGGGTTGTGCGCAGCGTTCTTCGGCTGGGCCGATACGCCGATCATGCGCGCGATGGACGTGCTGCTCGCGTTGCCCTCGCTGCTGCTCGCGGTGGCGGTGGTCGCGATCATCGGCCCGGGGCTGACGAACACGATGTTCGCGATTGCGATCGTCGCGCTGCCCGGCTATGTGCGCTTGACGCGCGCTTCGGCGCAGGGCGAGATGCAGAAGGAATACGTGACCGCTTCGCGCGTAGCCGGTGCCGGCACGCCGCGGCTCATGTTCTCGCAAGTGCTGCCCAACTGCACGGCGCCGCTGATCGTGCAGGCGACGCTCGGTTTTTCGTCGGCCATTCTGGATGCGGCCGCACTGGGCTTCCTGGGCCTCGGCGTGCAGCCGCCGACGGCCGAATGGGGCGCGATGCTCGCCTCGGCGCGCGACTATATCGACAACGCCTGGTGGATCGTGACGATGCCCGGCATGGCGATTCTCATTTCGGTGCTCGCGATCAATCTGCTCGGCGACGGGCTGCGCGACGCGCTCGATCCGAAACTGAAACGGATGGCATGAACATGAACAATCTCCTGACCATCCGCAACTTGTCGGTCACGTTCGGCGGCGCACCGGCCGTCGACGGCATGAGCTTGACCGTTGCGCCGGGCGAGGTCGTCGGTGTCGTCGGCGAATCGGGCTCGGGCAAGAGCGTGACGATGATGGCGCTGATGGGCCTCATCGACGCGCCCGGTGTCGTCACCGCCGACGAAATCACGTTCGACGGCAAGGATCTACTGAACGCCTCGGCGAAAGCGCGCGGCAAGATCGTCGGCAAGGACATCGCCATGGTGTTCCAAGATGCGTTGACGAGCTTGAACCCGAGCTACACCATCGGTTACCAAATCAAGGAAGTGCTGAAGCTGCACGAAAGGCTGCGCGGCGCCGCGCTCGATCGGCGTGCGCTCGAATTGCTCGATCAGGTCGGCATTCCCGATGCAAAGAGCCGCATCACGGCATTTCCGCATCAGCTCTCGGGCGGCATGAACCAGCGCGTGATGATCGCGATGGCCGTGGCCTGCAACCCAAAGCTGTTGATCGCGGACGAACCGACGACGGCGCTCGACGTCACGATCCAAGCGCAAATCATGGATCTGCTCGTCAAGCTGCAAAAGGAGCGCGGTATGGCGCTCGTGTTGATCTCGCACGATCTGGCCGTCGTCTCGCAGGTGGCCCAGCGCGTCGCGGTCATGTACGCCGGCGAAGTCATCGAGACAAATCGGGTGCCCGACATCTTCGCCCGCCCGCATCATCCGTACACGGAAGCCCTGCTTGCCGCCATTCCCGAGCACAATCGCGGGGCCAAGCGCCTGTCTGCGCTGCCCGGAATGGTGCCGGGCCGAGACGATCGGCCGCACGGATGCCTTTTTGCGCCGCGTTGCAAATACGTCGTGGACGATTGCCTCAAGGCCCGGCCGGCGCTTGATCAGGTCGAGCCGGACAATGCGCTCGCCCGCGCTCGCTGCATCAAACCTTTGAACCTCGACGCGATCCGCTCGAATACGACTTACCACGGAGGCGCCCAATGAACGCAGTACCGGAAATGACGCGCGCGCCGCGGCAGGAAGAAGACCTCGTACTCGTTGCGGATCGCCTCACGAAGCATTACGACGTACGGCGCGGCATGTTCGGCCATGCGACGGTCAAGGCGCTGAACGGCGTTTCGTTTTCGCTCGTGCGCGGCAAGACGCTTGCCGTCGTGGGCGAGTCGGGCTGCGGCAAGTCGACGCTCGCCCGGCAGCTGACGATGATCGAGCCGCCCACGTCGGGACGCTTGCTCGTCGAGGGGGAGGACGTGGCGGGTGCCGATGCGGCCAAGCTCGCGCAATTTCGCCGCCGCGTGCAGATGGTGTTCCAGAATCCGTTCGCCTCGCTCAATCCGCGCAAGACGGTCGAGCAGACGCTCTCGGAGCCGCTCGTCATCAATGCTCAAATGAGCGCAGCCGAGCGCGCGGGCCGCGTCGCGCAGATGATGCGCACGGTCGGGTTGCGTCCGGAACACGCCAAACGCTACCCGCACATGTTTTCCGGCGGACAAAGGCAGCGAATTGCCGTCGCTCGTGCGATGATTCTGGATCCGCGCATCGTGGTGGCGGACGAGCCCGTTTCCGCGCTCGACGTTTCCATCCAGGCGCAGATCCTCAATCTGTTTATGGACTTGCAAGCGCAGTTCAAGACGAGCTACGTCTTCATTTCGCACAACTTGGCCGTCGTCGAGCACATTGCCGACGACGTCATGGTCATGTACTTCGGCGGCGTGGCCGAGCTCGGCGATAAGAAGACGATCTACGCTCACCCGCGGCATCCGTACACGCGTTCGTTGATGTCGGCGACGCCCGCTATCTTCGAGGCCGATCGGCGCACGCAGATCAAACTGCAAGGCGAAATGCCGTCGCCGCTCAATCCGCCTTCGGGCTGCACGTTCCACCAGCGCTGCCCGTATGCCATCGAGCGGTGCCGCGTGGAAGAGCCGAAGCTGAGGGAGGTGGACGGCCGGCTCGTGTCGTGTCACCGCGCCGAAGAGGTGGGGGAGTCGGATGGCTGAAGCGCGGGCGGCGCGTAATCGTGCGCGCCGCCCGTGCGAGGGCGCCTTTGCGGGTGTCCTCGCGCGGCGGGTACGGGCGTGCGTACGGCGTATGCGCGCGCTCGTGCTCACGTTCATCTTCACACTGGCGCTCGACCCGCGCTCCGGCGGACCGATTTCGCCGGCCTACGCGGGGCCCGCCGCCGCACCTGTCGCGCAAGCGGCGCCTGGCGCACCGACGGCGGCTGCGTCGCCGAGCGCGACGATTCCCGGCTTTCATGCGCCGCCGCCCGGCTTGGACGGTACGAGCGCGAGCGGGCCCGTGCGGGCGGAGCCGGCTCACATGCCGTTTTACGTCGCGACGAAAGGCACGACGACGATCTACCTACTCGGGACGCTGCATGTCGGCGATCCTTACGATTATCCAAAGAACCAGCCGTTTCGGCCGCCGATCATGGCGGCGCTGAGGGCTTCGCCGACGCTCGCGCTCGAGATTTCCCCTGACGATCTGATTGAATCGCAGGACGACGTCTCGAAGTACGGCATCTGCTCCTATTCCTGCCTGCCGCGGCTGCTGCCCGATGCCATCATGCGCAAGCTCGCGTTCCGGTTGCGCAACAATCCTGCCGCGCTCGCGGAAATCAAGAAGACGCGGCCATGGCTCGCTGCGCTGCTCGTCGAGACTTACGATTCGCTGGCGGCCGGCCTGCAAACCGAATACGGGACCGAGGCGCAGCTCGAAAACGTTTATCTGCCCACCAAGGGCAGAATCATTGGCTTGGAGACGCTTGCCGAGCAGATGCGGGCATTCACGAATTTGTCGTTAGCGCAGCAGCGTGAGATGCTGGCGCAGGATCTCGCGCAGACGCCGGCGCAGAACATGGACGACGTGAAATCGCTGCATCGGCTCTGGCGAGTGGGCGATGCCGATGCGATCGCGGCTTGGGCGTCGGCGAAGTCGGAGCGGCTTGCACGCACGCCGGCTGTTGCGCAGGCGCTCGACAACCGCATCGTCTATGCGCGCAACCTGCGCTTTGCGATACGAATGACGGCGATCGCCACGCCGAATCGCCCGATTTTCGTGGCGATCGGGGCGCTGCATTTGGGTGGGCCGAAAGGCGTGCTCGCGCTGTTGCGTCAGCGAGGGTTTGTGGTCGAGGCG
Source organism: uncultured Burkholderia sp. (assembly GCA_964425025.1). Classification (GTDB taxonomy): domain Bacteria; phylum Pseudomonadota; class Gammaproteobacteria; order Burkholderiales; family Burkholderiaceae; genus Trinickia. Next base: position 16,580 of record CAYRLJ010000093.1, read on the forward strand.
GGGTGATTTTTTGAGCACCGCGCGGGTGTCTTTGCTGGTCTGCCGCTGACGCGGGTCAATCAGTCTGAAAACTTCGAAATCTGGCGGGCCAAGGGCGGAACTTGCCGATAGTTCGGCCAGTTCGTGCTTGGGTTTTGACGCACTGATTGTCTTTATCGTGGCGGCGGCTTCTCGATGGCATTGGTCAATCGTCGCTTTCGTTTCCACCTGAAAGAATCTTTCGATCGACGCAATGGAACCAAGTGACGTTGCCGTAGCGGGTGATCTCATTCTCTGTGTGCCTGCGGGATGGGACGCCTATATATCGAGAGAATTCGATGAAATTCACCAACATCTCGCTTCACTCGGATGGAAATTGATGGTGGTGGATTCAATCGAGGACGAGCGATTGATTGAGTGTGCGCGTCAAGCACGCGCGGTGCTTCTGTGGGAGTGCTATGAGCTTCTGGAGCGGCGTGCAGCGTCGTGTTTCGCACTGCCTACGCGCGTGAAGCGCATCGTATTTTGCGACGATGTCCATTATTTCAGCGTTCATCGGCGAGCCCAGCGACAAAGAGCGTTCGATTGGGCGGACGTGATTTTGGCGACTTATCCGGAGAAGATCGCCGATTGGTTTCCGGAGGTAAAGAAGAGCATCAAGTGGGTGCCGCATGCGGCTGCATCGTACTTCACCCCGGTATTCACGCCAGCCGCGGATCGCATATTACTGTCCGGATCGCGTACGTGGCCTTACCCGTTTCGCCAATTCTGCGCCGCCAAGCTTTCGGCCGATGTTTGCCATGTCGTGGAGCACCCTGGTTATCCGGGCTACCCGGGCGACAAAGCGAATCAAATGCGGGCAGACCCACAGGCCTTGACGGCCGTCGGCGGTGAGCGATATGCATCGTTGCTGCGCCGCCATCCGGCGATGCTCGTATGCGGTTCGATATTCAACTATCTGGTGGCCAAAGTATTTGAAGGAATGGCGGCTGGATGCTTAGTCGTCGCAGAACGATCATCGCTTGGTGCGCAGCTCGAGGCGCTCGGGTTTTACGAGGGTGAGCACTATCTCGGAACGAATATTTTCAGCGTTACCGAGGACGCGGCGTCTGTCCAACGATTGTTTATCAACGGTGATTGGCGCTGGTCGGCGATGACGGAAAGAGCCGCGCGGAAAGTAGCGGAGCAGCATACGACGGCGATCCGTGCGAGGGAGATTCACGCGTTGTGTCTGAGCGAGGTGAGGGATTCGGGCATCAGGGGTGAATGACAGCGATTCCGCTCGCATCGGGATACGGGCCTATTCGCCGTTCACTTTCTCCGTAGCGGCCAGATCAAGGTCTTTGTCGCCAGCGTCGGGGTCATTAGCAGCCCCGATTACCCACTCCAGGGCGACGAAGCCAAGTTGTGAAAACCATCGCCAAACAAGGACCATCCCATGTCTAACTCCGTCACACCGCCTGATCCCGTTCTAGCCGATGCCTACCGCACGCTCTCGCCGCGCGTTGTCGGACCAATCACCTCGTGAGCACCAGGACCGTTATGAAAAAACTCGCCTTTGCCCTAATGCTCGCGCTGTCGAGCACCCTGCTCGCCAGTTGTCATGCGGCCAATGAGAAATTGGGATTGGACGTCGTGGGCTACAACCACACCGATCACGACATCGGAGACTTCTCTGTCGACGGTCAGGGCGGCGCGTTCCTTCGCAGACATAAACCGAGCGCCTTTGTCTGCTGCGTCTCGATTCCACGCAAATACTCCCCCGGTATGACGGTGACGGTGACCTGGATCGACGAGTACGGTGAGAACCCACAAAGCCGTGTTGTTGCCGTTCCGCCGTACACCTCGAAAGATACAGGCCTATTCTCCGTTCACTTTCTCCGCAGCGGCCAAATCAAGGTCTTCGTCACCAGCGTCGGGATCATTAGCAGCCCCGATTACCCGCTCAAAGGCGACGAAGCCA
>CAYRLJ010000094.1:0-18404 GCA_964425025.1 uncultured Burkholderia sp.
GAAGTCGCGCGCATCGCCGTGCGTAACCCGGCCAAAGCGCTCGCCGTGCTCGGCGACACCGCGAGCACCGTGCAGGTCGGCAACGACTTCGAAGCGGTCATCGACGATCCGTCCATCGACATCGTCGCCGAAATGATCGGCGGCACCGGCATCGCACGCGAGTTCGTGCTGCGCGCGCTCGCAAACGGCAAGCACGTCGTCACGGCCAATAAGGCGCTGCTCGCCGTGCACGGCACCGAGATCTTCGCTGCGGCGCGCGCCAAAGGCGTGATGGTCGCGTTCGAGGCCGCGGTGGCCGGCGGGATTCCGATCATCAAGGCGTTGCGCGAAGGGCTGACGGCCAACCGCATTCAATCCATCGCCGGCATCATCAACGGCACGACGAACTACATCCTTTCGGAGATGCGCGAGCGCGGTCTCGATTTCGCGACAGCGCTCGCGGGCGCACAGTCGCTCGGCTACGCCGAAGCGGATCCGACGTTCGACGTCGAAGGCGTGGACGCGGCGCATAAGCTCACGATCATGAGCGCGATTGCCTTCGGCATTCCGGTGCAGTTCGATCGCGCCTACATCGAAGGCATCAGCAAGCTTGCTTCGGTCGACATCAAATACGCCGAGGATCTCGGCTACCGCATCAAGCTGCTCGGCATCACGCGTCGCACCGAGCGCGGCATCGAACTGCGCGTGCATCCGACGCTGATCTCGGCCAAACGCCTGCTCGCGAGCGTCGAGGGCGCGATGAACGCCGTCGAAGTGCACGGCGACGCCGTGGGCACGACGCTGTACTACGGCAAGGGCGCCGGTGCCGAACCGACAGCCTCGGCCGTCGTCGCCGATCTCGTCGACGTGACCCGGCTGCACACGGCCGATCCCGGCCACCGCGTGCCGCATCTCGCGTTCCAGCCGCAAAGCTTGGCCGACACGCCGGTGCTGTCGATCGACGACGTGACGAGCGGCTATTACCTGCGCTTGCGGGTGGCCGATGTGACGGGTGTGCTGGCCGGCATCACGCGCATCTTGGCCGACGCCAGCATTTCGATCGATGCCTTGCTCCAGAAGGAATCGGAGCAGATCGCCGACAACGGCGAGACCGACGTCATAATCATCACGCACGATACGCTCGAGAAGAACGTCAACGCGGCCATCTCGCGCATCGAAGCGCTTTCGACCGTGGTCTCGAGCGTGACCAAGCTCCGGATCGAGGCTCAAAGCTAAGTCCGTTATCGAAATCGAAGTCATAGAACCGACCATGAACTACATTTCCACGCGCGGCGCCGGTATCGGCGAGCGTCATACGTTCTCCGACATTTTGCTCGCGGGCCTCGCGAAAGACGGCGGTCTTTATCTGCCGAGCGAGTATCCGCGCGTGAGCGCCGAGGAGCTGGCACGTTGGCGCACGCTGCCGTATGCCGGCCTCGCGTTCGAGGTACTGAGCAAGTTCTGCGACGATATCCCCGCCGCCGATCTCCAAGCGCTCACCCGCCGGACCTACCGCGCCGACGTCTATTGCAACGTGCGCCCGGGCGAGGATGCAAACGCGATCACGCCTCTGTCACCGCTCGGTGTCGAGAACGGCGCGCAGCTCTCGCTGCTCGCGCTATCGAACGGGCCGACGCTCGCGTTCAAGGACATGGCGATGCAGATGCTCGGCAACCTGTTCGAATACACGCTCGCCAAGCACGGACAGACGCTGAATATTCTCGGCGCGACCTCGGGCGACACGGGCAGCGCGGCCGAGTACGCGATGCGCGGCAAGGCCGGCATCCGCGTGTTCATGTTGTCGCCCCATCGCAAGATGAGCGCGTTTCAGACGGCGCAGATGTACAGCCTGCAAGAGCCGAACATCTTCAATTTGGCGGTCGAAGGTGTCTTCGACGACTGCCAGGACATCGTGAAGGCCGTCTCGAACGATCACGCTTTCAAGGCGCAACATCGGATCGGTACGGTCAATTCGATCAATTGGGCGCGTGTCGTGGCCCAGGTCGTCTATTACTTCAAGGGCTATTTCGAGGCGACGAAATCGAACGACGAGCGTGCCTCGTTCACGGTGCCGTCGGGCAACTTCGGCAACGTCTGCGCGGGGCATATCGCGCGCATGATGGGATTGCCGATCGAAAAGCTCGTCGTCGCGACGAACGAGAACGACGTGCTCGACGAATTCTTCCGCACGGGCGCCTATCGCGTCCGCGGCGCTGCGCAGACGTACCATACGAGCAGTCCGAGCATGGATATTTCGAAAGCGTCCAACTTCGAGCGCTTCGTGTTCGATCTGCTCGGCCGCGATCCGGCGCGCGTGCTGCAGTTGTTCCGCGACGTCGAGGAGAAGGGCGGGTTCGATCTCGTTGCGAGCGGCGATTTCGCCCGCGTGCGCGAATTCGGCTTCGTCTCGGGGCGAAGCACGCATGACGACCGCGTCGCCACGATTCGGGACGTTCAGGCGCGCTACGGCCAGATCATCGATACTCACACGGCCGACGGGCTCAAAGTCGCACGCGAACATTTGGATCCGGGCGTGCCGATGGTCGTGCTCGAGACGGCTCAGCCGATCAAGTTTGGCGAGACGATCCGCGAGGCACTCGGGCGCGATCCGCAGCGGCCCGAGGCGTTCGCCGGGCTCGAATCGCTGCCGCAACGGTTCGAGGTCCTGCCGGCCGACGCGGCTAGCGTGAAGGCGTTCATCGCTGCGCACACCGCCGATTGATCGGAAAAAGGGGGCGGCGCGATTTGCTCGTGCCCGCTATCCGCGGCCGTCCGCCCCCATCCGCGCTATTCAGCCGGCGCATGAGCGGCTTGCCGTTCGGCATATGCCCGATCGCCCGGCGCCTCGCTACAATAGGGCTTTCGCAGCGAGAATCGCTTGCCGATGTCCACCCCATCTCACATGCCACCCCGCGCGCATCTCCTATCGACTGCCGAAGCGCTCGCCACGTTGCTTGCCGCGGCGGCCCCCATCGCCGAAACCGAATCGGTCGCCACACTCGATGCGCTTGGGCGCGTCCTAGCTGCCGATGTCGTCTCCGATCTCGATGTGCCGCCCGCGCATATGAGCGCCATGGACGGGTACGCCGTGCGCGTGGCCGATTTATTGCACGACGAACGCCGCCTGCCGATCTCCCAACGCGTGCCCGCCGGTCATTCGCCGCAGCCGTTGGCGGCCGGCACCGCAGCGCGAATTTTTACGGGAGCGCCCGTACCGCCCGGTGCCGACGCTGTCGTGATGCAAGAGCAGACGGAAGCGGACGGCGAAGCCGTCGCGATTCTGCATACGCCGAAAGCCGGCGAATGGATCACGGCGCAGGGCGCGGATATCCGCCGCGGCGCGGTCATCCTGCCGGCCGGCACCCGGCTGTCGCCGCAAGCGCTCGGCCTGGCGGCATCGATCGGCGCGGCGCGGCTCGAGGTTACGCGGCGTTTGAAAGTCGCGGTGCTTTTTTCAGGCGATGAGTTGACGATGCCCGGCGAACCGCTTGCACCGGGCGGCATCTACAACTCGAACCGCTTCACGCTGCGCGGCCTGCTGACGCGCCTGAACTGCGAGGTGACCGATCTCGGCATCGTGCCCGATCGCCTCGATGCGACACGCGACGCCCTGGCCGCCGCTGCGCGAGAGCACGATTTGATCTTGACATCGGGCGGTGTGTCGGTCGGCGAGGAAGACCACGTGAAGCCGGCCGTGGAGTCGCAGGGCCGCCTAGCGCTATGGCAAATCGCGATGAAGCCGGGCAAGCCGCTCGCGTTCGGGGCGGTGCGTCGCGGCGCCGCGGGCGAGCAAGGCCGCGAGACGCATTTCATCGGGCTACCCGGCAACCCGGTGTCGAGCTTCGTCACGTTCCTGTTGTTCGTGCGGCCGTTTCTGCTGCGTCTGTCGGGTGTATGTGAGGTGGCGCCACGCGCCGTCTCGCTGCGGGCCGACTTCACCCAGCCCAAGGCCGACCGTCGCAACGAATTCTTGCGCGCGCGCGTGAACGGCGCGGGCGGGCTCGACTTGTTCCCGAATCAGAGTTCCGCGGTGCTGACATCGACGGTGTGGGGCGACGGCTTGATCGACAATCCGCCGAACCATGCGATCAGCGCCGGCGAGACGGTGCGTTTTCTTCCTTTTTCGGAGCTGCTGGGTTGACGGCGGCCTCACGCGGCCGGCATCCGATACAGCATCAGAAATGAAAATTGAGCTGAGATATTTTGCGAGCGTGCGCGAGGCGTTAGGCCTTGCCGGGGAAGCGGTCGAGGTTCCCGAGGACGTAGCGACGGTCGGCGACTTACGCGCGTGGCTACGCACGCGTGGCGGAGTGTGGGCCGAGGCACTTGCCGAAGGGCGTGCGCTACGCATGGCTTGCAATCATGCGATGACCGATGCCGCGGCGCGACTGACGGACGGCTGCGAAATCGCCTTTTTCCCGCCTGTCACGGGCGGCTGAAGCTTTTTGGCAAGTGGATCAGGAGCCCCAACGACATGACTGTTCGCGTGCAAACCGAAGACTTCGATTTATCAGCCGAAATCGCCACGCTGCGAGCGGACAATCCGAAGGTCGGCGCTGTCGTGGCGTTCGTCGGCACCGTCCGCGATCTAAGCGAAGGTGAAGACGTCGCCGCGATGGAACTCGAGCATTACCCCGGCATGACTGAAAAGTCGCTCGAAGCGATCGTGCAAGAGGCGCAGCGGCGCTGGCCCGGCTCGGAACTCTTGATCGTGCACCGGGTAGGCAAACTGTATCCCCTCGATCAGATCGTGCTGGCCGCGGCCACGTCCGCGCACCGGCACCACGCGTTCGACGCCTGCGCGTTCGTCATGGATTATTTGAAGACGCAAGCGCCGTTCTGGAAAAAGGAGACGACCCCAAGCGGGGAGCGCTGGGTCGACGCGCGTGTCTCCGACGACGCCGCGCTCGCGCGGTGGGGCATTGCGGCGGGAAACGCGGCCTCGGACGAATAATTGGCTTGTTGGGGCGAGCGCGCCTAGGCCAAGATTGGCCGTGGCAAGCGATGGTTCGAGCCCGCAACGACCCGATGCGTTCAGGGTCCCGTCGCCAAGCTTAGTTGCCGTTGCCGTTGCCGTCGGGCTCCGTCGAACGACCGATGATTTTGGTCGGGAACGGCTCACGGCGCTTAGCGGCGGTGTGCGACGGATGATCGCGTGCCCGCTTCGGGGCAATGCGCTCGAGCAAGGCCTGCTGCTCGGGAGGAACGGTGTACTCCCAGCCAAATCGGCTCAGTTGCAGGCTTTGCGCGATGCGAAGCGCCGGTTCCATAAAGCGTACGGCCGCGGCCGGTTCATAGCGATCGCAGACCGTGTCGAGAAACAAATGAAGCCATCGGCTGAAATGACGCGGCTCGAGCCCCTCGAGCGGCTGATGCGCTTGTTGGACGTTCCCGCGGTATCGCTTATCGCCGAGCACGAGGCTGCCCCAGAACGTGCACATTTTTGGCAAATGCTCGTCCCATCGGCCTTCGAGGACGGCGTCGAACACCGGCCCGAGCAGCGGATCGGCGCGAACGCGATCGTAAAACGCATAAACCAGTTCGCGGATGTTCGCCTCCGTCGGTTCCGAATGACGGACGGGGGACACATCGGCGAGCGCCGTGCCGGTATGGGCCGGGTGGTTGGAGCTGGACATCGAAATGCAGTGCCTGCAGTGTTGCATGCACCGTCTGCGGCCCAACTTCCGCCGCAAATCGCGCGCAAGGCGAGTTAAATTATTGGAAAGCGTGAACGCATAGGTAACATGCTACCCATGCACTCAACGCATGTTATGGTCAACTTGCCGCCCATACAACCCTTCGCGCAGTGCGGTTATACGGCAGGACGACGTTTGTTCCGCTAGCTCGCCCTGTGTCCCTATCGAGCCCTTGCCCGCCAATGAGACTCACCGACTACACCGACTACGCCTTGCGCGTGCTGCTGTTCCTGGCCGTCCGGGACGAAGGGCTCACGACGATTCAAGACATCTCCGAGGCCTACGGCATTTCGAAAAACCATTTGATGAAGGTCGTCCAGCGGCTTGGCGAGCTCGGCTGGATCGAGACGGTCCGGGGGCGCAACGGCGGGCTCCGGCTCAACGCACGATCGCTCGGCGTGACGATCGGGGAGGTCGTGCGTGGCACGGAGAGCGATTTTGCACTCGTCGGCTGCTTCCCGCGCGAGGGTGGCGAGCCCCGTCATTGTGTGATCGAACCGCAGTGCCGCCTCAAGGCAGTCTTCGAAGCGGCCCGCGGCGCGTTCCTTGCGGAGCTGGACCGGTACACGCTGGGCGAGCTCGCGAGCCCCGCGGCGCCGCTGGCTGAACTGCTCGGCCTATCCGCTGCCGGAGCCACCACCCGGCCGGTGGTGCCGATCGCGGTGCGAAGTTAGCCAGGCAAGCCAAGCAAGGCATGCGCGGAAAATCGCGCCAAGCGGTGAGCGAGGCGAAAAAATCCGCTTGAAACGAGCCGAGAGCACCTCATTTTGGTAATAGTCAAAAATTGGAGGTCTCTTCATGAGAATCGACAAGCTCACCACCAAATTCCAAGAAGCGCTCGCCGATGCCCAGAGCCTCGCGGTCGGACGCGGTCAACAATACATCGAACCCGTGCATGTGCTCGCGGCGCTCGTCGCGCAACAGGACGGCTCGGCGCGCTCGCTGCTCTCGCGGGCCGGTGTGCACGTGCAAGCGTTGCAAACCGCCTTGAACGAGGCCATCGCACGTTTGCCGCAAGTGCAGGGCACGGACGGCAACGTGCAGATCAGCCGCGAGCTGAACGGCCTGCTCAATCAGGCCGATAAGGAAGCGCAGCAACTGAACGACACGTTCATCGCGAGCGAGATGTTCTTGCTCGCCGTAGCGGACGACAAAGGGGAGGCAGGGCGCCTCGCCCGCCAATACGGGCTCGCACGCAAATCGCTCGAATCGGCGATCGCCGCGGTGCGCGGCGGCGGCCAGGTGCATAACGCCGACGCCGAAAGCCAGCGCGAGGCACTGAAGAAGTACACGATCGATTTGACCGAGCGCGCGCGGGCCGGCAAGCTCGACCCTGTCATCGGGCGTGACGACGAGATTCGCCGTTCGATCCAAATCCTGCAACGCCGTACGAAGAACAACCCGGTGCTGATCGGCGAGCCCGGTGTCGGCAAGACGGCGATCGTCGAGGGGCTGGCTCAGCGCATCGTCAACGGCGAGGTGCCCGAGTCGCTCAAGAGCAAGCGTGTTTTATCGCTCGACATGGCCGGGCTGCTGGCGGGCGCGAAGTATCGCGGCGAATTCGAGGAGCGCCTCAAGGCCGTCTTGCACGACATCGCGAAGGACGAAGGCCAGACAATCGTTTTCATCGACGAGATCCACACGATGGTCGGCGCGGGCAAGGCCGAGGGCGCGATGGACGCCGGCAATATGCTCAAGCCAGCGCTTGCGCGCGGCGAGCTTCACTGCATCGGCGCGACGACGCTCGACGAATATCGTAAGTACATCGAGAAGGACGCGGCGCTGGAGCGCCGTTTCCAGAAGGTGCTCGTGGACGAGCCGTCGGTCGAGGCGTCGATCGCGATTCTGCGCGGGCTGCAGGAGAAGTACGAACTGCACCACCGCGTCGAAATCACCGATCCGGCCATCGTCGCGGCGGCCGAACTCTCGCATCGGTACATCACCGATCGCTTCTTGCCGGACAAGGCGATCGACCTCATCGATGAGGCCGCCTCGAAGATCAAGATGGAGATCGACTCCAAGCCCGAGGAGATGGACCGGCTCGATCGCCGTTTGATTCAGTTGAAGATCGAGCGCGAAGCGGTGAAGAAGGAGAAGGACGAAGCCTCGCAAAAGCGGCTGCAATTGATCGAAGAGGAAATCGAGCGGCTGAACCGGGAGTACTCCGATCTCGAAGAGATTTGGACGGCCGAAAAGGCGGCCGTGCAGGGCAGCGCGCAACTGAAGGAAGAGATCGAGAAGACGCGTGCCGAGATCACGCGCTTGCAGCGCGAAGGCAAGCTCGAGAAGGTCGCCGAGCTTCAGTATGGCAAGCTGCCCGAACTCGAGGCTCGCTTGAAGCAAGTGACGCAGGCCGAGGCCAAAGAGCAGCACAACCCGACGCGTCCACGGCTGTTGCGCACGCAAGTCGGCGCCGAAGAGATCGCCGAAGTGGTTTCGCGTGCAACAGGCATCCCCGTCTCGCGCATGATGCAAGGCGAGCGCGAAAAGCTGTTGCAGATCGAGGCGAAGCTGCATGAGCGTGTCGTGGGTCAAGACGAAGCGATCGTCGCCGTGGCCGATGCGATCCGACGCTCGCGCGCGGGCTTGTCGGACCCGAATCGGCCCTACGGCTCGTTTCTCTTCCTCGGCCCGACGGGCGTCGGCAAGACGGAGTTGTGCAAGGCGCTGGCCGCGTTTCTCTTCGATTCCGAGGAACATCTGATCCGAATCGACATGAGCGAGTTCATGGAAAGGCACAGCGTCGCGCGGTTGATCGGCGCGCCGCCGGGCTACATCGGCTACGAAGAAGGCGGGTATTTGACGGAGGCGGTGCGCCGCAAGCCATACAGCGTGATCCTGCTCGACGAGATCGAGAAGGCGCACCCTGACGTCTTCAACGTCTTGCTGCAAGTGCTCGACGACGGTCGCATGACCGACGGCCAAGGCCGCACGGTCGATTTCAAGAACACGGTGATCGTCATGACGTCGAACCTTGGCTCGCAGATGATTCAATCGATGACCGGCGAGCCGCAGGAAGCCGTACACGACGCTGTCTGGACGGAAGTCAAACAGCATTTTCGCCCGGAGTTCTTGAACCGGATCGACGAGGTCGTGGTCTTCCACTCGCTCGATCGCAGCAACATCGAGTCGATCGCGAAGATCCAGCTGCAACGTTTGCATGAACGGCTCGGGAAGCTCGATATGCAGCTCATCGTGTCCGATGCCGCCCTGGAGCAGGTCGCGAAGGCGGGCTACGATCCGGTGTTCGGAGCGCGCCCGCTCAAGCGAGCGATTCAGCAAGAGATCGAGAATCCGGTCGCCAAGCTGATCCTCGCTGGGCGATTCGGCCCGAAGGATGTGATTCCCGTCGAAGTCGAGAACGGCAGACTCGTGTTCGAGCGCGTCGTGCATTGATCGGATGCGGTGTAGCCTAGGAACGGCCGAACGTTCACGCGTTCGGCCGTTTTTTTGAATCCGCGCGAAGGCGCTTGACTTCGAGTGCACTCGAAGTCTTAACGTTGAGGTCGTCATGTCGGAGGCACTTACGATCGGTCGCATGGCCGAAGCACTCGGCGTTTCGACGCATACGCTGCGGTATTACGAAACGGCGGGGCTGATTCGGGCCGTGTCGCGCTCTGGAGCCGGGCACCGCCTCTATTCGCCGGCGGATATCGAATGGCTGCGGTTCGTGATGCGGCTCAAGGCGACGGGGATGCCGATCGCTCGCATGCAGGCGTTCGCAGCGTTGCGCGCGCAGGGCATAGAGACAGCAGCCGAAAGGCGAGCGCTGCTCCTCGAACATCGCGAAGCGGTGCAGGCCGAACTGCAACAGTGGCAGACGAATCTGGCGGCGATCGAGGACAAGATTGGCCACTACGACGCGATGGTGCGAGACATGACGAATGGCAAAGAACAACTTCAACCGTCAAAGGATCGACCATGGCAAACCACGTCAACGCAAACAACGACCGCTACGCCCGTGGATGGGACAAGCTCAAAGAAATCGACGGAGAAGCCGGCGAGCGCGTGATTGAAGCGCTGGCGCCGATCGCCCCCGATTTCGCGCGCTACCTGATTGAATTTCCGTTCGGCGACATCTATAGCCGTCCGTCGCTCGACCTCAAGTCGCGCGAGATCGCGACGATCGCTGCGCTGGCCGCGTTGGGCAATGCGCAGCCGCAATTGAAAGTGCACATCGAAGGCGCGCTCAACGTCGGATGCACCCGGGACGAGATTGTGGAAGTGTTCATGCAGATGGCGGTCTACGCGGGTTTCCCGGCAGCGCTCAATGCGCTCTTCGCCGCGCGCGAAGTGTTCGCGGCACGCGACGCGGCGTCAGAGGGTTAGGGCGATAGGGGCGTGCGACGTCTGCTGATCGAACGCCAGTGCAAGAAAAGGCCGCTGCCGGCCACAGCCAAGCTGGCCGCACTCGCGGCCCAGAATCCGCGTGCGCCCGTGAGCCCCACCGGCACCGCGCCGCCGACGTCGAACCCGAGCAGATAGCCGCCGCCGAGCCCGACACCCCAGAGCGCGACCGCATAGATGACAGTGGGCACGACGGCGACCTTATAGGCGCGCAGGACGAACGCTGTGACCGTCTGGAACGTATCGAAGATGTGATAGACGAGCATGATCGGCAGTAGCGGCATCGCGGCTGCGATCACGGCGGCGTTCGTCGTGTAGCCCGCCAGGATCTGCGGCCGCAGTGCGAATGCCGTCACCGCGTAGCCGAGGCCGATCGCGCATGCCATCACGATGCCGTGGCGCGCCAGCGTGCGCGCGGCCGCGTTCTGATGCGCGCCAAGCGCCTGTGCGACCAGCGTCGACGTTGCAACACCGATCGACATCGGCGTCATATACAGCACGGCGCCAAAATTGCCGGTGATTTGGTGCCCGGCCAACGTCGTCGTGCCGAAGCGCGCGATGAACAGCGCCATGAACGTGTACGAGGTCACCTCGATGAGAAACGACAGACCCATCGGCACGCCGAGCTTGAGCAGCGCAAGCTGCCGTCGCCGCTCCGGCCAGCAAAAGTGCTTGAAGATCTCGAACGGCGCGAAGAATTCGAGTTTGGCCAGCAGCGCCAAGCCAATCACGGCGAGCGCGTAGTTGATGACCGTACTGGCCAGCGCACAGCCGGGGCCGCCGAGCGCGGGCACGCCGAAACCACCGAAAATGAACCAGAAATTGAGCGGGATTTTGATAAGCAGCGCGCCCACTTGCAGAATCATGACGAGGCGCGGCTTGCCGACGCCATTGGTCAGTGCCGTATAGACGCGAAACGCGAGACTCGCGGGCAGGCCGAGCGCGGCGATGCGCAGATAGGCTTGGGTGCGATCGTACAGGGCGGGGGCTACCTTCGAGATCGCGAGCAGCGGCCCCGGAAAGAACATCACGACGAAGCCGAGCAGCGTCAGTACGGCCGACAGCCATAGCCCTTGGCGGACTTCCTCACCGATTTCGGAATAGCGCCGTGCGCCGAATAGCTGCCCGCAGATCGGTTGCAACGCCAATAGAACGCCGGTCAGGCCCACAAACACCGAAACGTAGACGGACGACCCCAGCCCGAGCGCGGCGAGATCGACGGCCGAGTAGCGGCCGACCATGACGGTGTCCATCACGCCGAACGCAATGATGGCGAGTTGCCCAATCAGCACCGGCCATGCGAGGCCGGCAATCTTGCGCATGTCGGCGAACATGGCGGGTGTTCTCAGGAGTGGTGTTTGCGAACAGGAGGTCGACGCCGTTGCACTGGCGGTATCGGGCGATCGACGCGCACGTAAAGCCGGAATCGTTCGTCGCGATCGGCCGCGCGCCGGCCTTCCCAGACGAGCTTCCAAGCGTAGTTCAGCATCGGGCTCGGCGCGCTGAAATCGGCACCGTCTTGCCGAAGGAGTACGTCGCAATCCCGATTGAACGAGAACTGCATATCGGCGAAATAGGCAAACGACGCGAGCTGCGCATCGCCAAGCCGCACGGGCGAGATGCAGGTGTAGTCGTCGGGGAGATGTTCGGCGATTTGCATGGCAACGTCGCGGTAGGTCCGGCTGTAATTGACCATGGGCAACCACAGCGTCATCAAAAGCACCCACATCAGCGTCGTGCCGGCGCTCGACAGCACGACGCTGCGCCAAAGCACCTTCGGGTGCCGCGCGATGCGCCAGCGTACGAGCGCGAGCCAGCAGAGCGTCGCCGCCACGGCGCAGATGAACGACAGAATCGAAAATTGCGGCACGAAGCCCGGCACGAGACGCGCGAGATTGCGGGCCAGCGGATGCGGATAGCCCGTTTGCGCGGCCAGCCAAACAAGCCAGACGAAAATGCTGAGGATCGAGAAGCTCAGCACCGCGAACCAATCGATTGCATTGATCGCGCCGCGCTTGAGCGTGGGTAGCGCGAACGCGGCGAGTGTCGCAAGGGGCGGCAACAACAGTATGTAGAGCCGATTCGTTTGATGGCTCTGCAACACCGCAAGAAAGAGCAGGGGTAGCGCAACCGATACGGGAATCGCGATGTGCGGCTTGCGGCGCAGCCCACTCCAACTGACCCAGGCCCACAGCGCCAATGGCCAAGCGGGCCACGTGAACAGAGGCAGATTTTTGAGCGCGTAGAGCCAGACGTGTCCCGGCGGCGCGGTAAAGCGATTGATGCTGCCATTGAGCCACTGCTGGACGAACCAATGGGCGTCGTCGGGGTAAGCATGCAACATGGCGAGCGGCCATGCCAGCGAAAGCGCTACGGCAAGCGGCAGCCCGACGGACGGTAGCCAAAGCGAACGCAGCTCCGGCACGATGATGGTCATCGCAAGCGTACTGACAAGCAGCGCGATCGCGAGCAGCGGGTTGCCCGACAAGGCGAGCACGCCAAGCGCAACCGCCCAAGACAGCACGCCCTGCAGCGGCTTATCGGCAGTGCGCACGAGCGCGTAGACGAGCATCGCGACGCCCATCAATTGCGACAGTTGGGGTGTCGTTTCGTGTCCGCGTTCGGCCAGCCCGAAGCAAGCAACGAGGATCAGCAGCGCGCCGTCGGCGAGCGTGCGCCCGAAGTCGCGCGGCTCGGGCTCGCCGCCGAACGCATATTTGAACGGCTGGACTTCGGCGCGACGGCCGAGGAGATAGGCGGCGCGCCAAACGAACGCGCAGGTTGCGCAAAACAGTAAGCCGGTTGCGAGCCGCGAGGCATCGGCCGCGTCCACCCATGGTGCGAGCGCGCGGATCGCGAGGGCGCCGAGCCAGTAGCCGAGCGGGCCATCATCGGTGATGAACTTGCCGACGAGATTCGGCAGCAGCCAATCATGCGCGTTGCCCCCGGCCATCGTCCACATCACGCCGAAGCCCGCGGCATCTTCGTTTTTCCAGGGATCGCGGCCGAACAGGCCGAATGCCGCATAGACGATGCAAAGCGCGAGCAACAGCCAGCGCGGAAGCGCGCGCGTGGCGGAGGCGGTGAGGCGAACGACGGGTCTCATGCAGGCTGAGGATCTCGGACAGCGGTTGTCATTTTATTGAACGGGCGCCTCGGCGCGCGCGATGCGGCATTGTAGTCGCGCCGCGCCTTGCTCGCCATGCGGTACGGCGCATGCGCGCTCTACGCCAACAAAAAATGGGCAGCGACGAGCTGCCCATTTCGCAAAAAAAAGGGCAGCTCGTGCTGCCCTTCGGTTCGCTCCGGCGCGAGGGCCGGGCGCATCGGTCGACGCGTAATTACTTCGCGGCCTTGCCGGCTGCGCGCGCACCAAACTTCTTGTTGAACTTCTCGACGCGGCCGGCCGTGTCCATGATCTTTTGCTGACCCGTGTAGAACGGATGCGATTCGGACGAGACTTCGATCTTGGCCAGCGGGTAGGTCTTGCCGTTGTGCTCGACCGTTTCACGCGTTTGGATCGTCGAGCGCGTCACGAACATGAAGCCGTTCGACAGGTCGTGGAAAACGACTTCGCGGTAATTGGGGTGAATGCCTTCTTTCATGGTATTTCCTTTGGTCTGGCGGTAGCCAACCCACGCTGCATGGCCGCGGAAAATCGCTCGAGACGGAGCGAACAGACGGCATGCCGAAGGCGCGAGCCACTTGCCTAAGGTCGAAAAACGGTGATTATGGCAGAAAATCAGGAGATTGACGAATTATTCGCATGTGGCATGTGATTTGCCCGCGAGGCAGCGGCAGCCGCAGCCGCTGCCGCAGGCCGCGTCGCCCATCGTCGTATTAGTGCGGGTCAGCGGGTGCCCGCTTGCGTCCGACTATCGGCGAGAATGCCTTTGCGGGCGGGATCTTGCCGGTAGTAGCGCGCGAGCAGCCGGTACAACTCCGGATATTCGGCCGCGAAAGCCTGCGGTTGCACAAAGAGCGCCTCACTGCAGACGGCGAAAAACTCGGAAGGGTGATCGGCCGCGTAGGGGTCAATCAGCGATTCCCGTTCGAAGCGCGCCCAGCGCCGGCGTGGAACGGCGTCCACCTCGGCGCAAAAGCGATCGTAGGCGTGATCGAACACATCCGCCCAGGCTTGCGCATCGAGCGGAGCATGCCAACGCCGAAAGAGCGGTGGATGGCCGTCCGTTTCGCCGGTCAGCATATCGATCTTGTGCGCGAACTCGTGGATCACGACGTTGTACGCGTCCTGACCGTCCGTCAGTTGCGCGTCCTCCCACGACAGAATGACGGGACCACCTTCCCATGCTTCGCCGCTCGCGTCGTGCTCGACTTCATGCACGACGCCGGTTTCATCTTCGACCGTCTTGCGGATCACGAACTCGCCCGGATAGACAGTGATGCCCACCCAGCCGCGATAGAGATCGAGATCCAGATTTAGCACGGGCAGGCAGGCTTGCACGGCAATGCCGAGGATCATTCGGTCGGTGAGCTCGAGTTCATGCGCCGTCGAGAATTGCTTGCGAGCGATGAACAGGCTCGTCATCTCGCGCAACCGCGCGAGATCGGCGGTGTCGAGATATCCGAGAAAGGGGAGCGCTGCAAGCGTCGCCTGCCATAACGCATCATCGATGGCGTGCTCGCGCAGCGTGCGCGCACGACGACGCGTATCGAGCCAACGTGTGAGCTTGGCGAGCATGTCGGACAGGGGTGATTGACCGTCGAGAGTTGCGTTGCCGCCTTCGTCCACTCGCGAGAGTAGTGACGAAGGCGGCGCGGTGCTTTAGCCGCCGCCGCGGCGCATCAGATCGAAGAACTCGGAGTTGCCTTTCGTTTGGCGAACCTTATCGAGCAAGAATTCCATTGCTTCGACTTCATCCATGTCGTGGATGAATTTGCGCAGCACCCAAATCTTTTGCAGGATTTCAGGCTTGATCAGCAACTCTTCGCGGCGCGTGCCCGACTTGTTCAAGTTGAGCGAGGGGTAGACACGCTTTTCAGCGAGGCGCCGCTCGAGGTGCACTTCCATGTTGCCTGTGCCCTTGAACTCTTCGTAAATGACGTCGTCCATGCGGCTGCCCGTTTCGACGAGCGCCGTGCCGATGATCGTCAGCGAGCCGCCTTCCTCGATGTTGCGCGCCGCACCGAAGAAGCGCTTCGGACGCTGCAACGCGTTCGCATCCACACCGCCTGTGAGCACCTTGCCCGAAGCCGGGATGACGGTGTTATAGGCGCGGGCGAGACGCGTGATCGAATCGAGCAGAATGACGACGTCCTGCTTCATCTCGACGAGACGCTTGGCCTTTTCAATGACCATCTCGGCCACTTGCACGTGGCGCGTGGCGGGTTCGTCGAACGTGGAGGCGATCACTTCGCCGGCAACCGAGCGCTGCATCTCGGTCACTTCCTCGGGACGCTCGTCGATCAGCAGCACGAACAGCACGACATCGGGGTGGTTCTGCTTGATTGCGTGCGCGATGTGCTGAAGCATGACCGTCTTGCCCGACTTCGGCGAGGCGACGAGCAGGCCGCGCTGGCCTTTGCCGATCGGGGCGATCATATCGATGATCCGGCCCGTGACGTTTTCCTCGCCGCGCATTTCGCGCTCGAGCAAGAGAGGCTTATTCGGATGCAGCGGCGTGAGGTTCTCGAACATGATCTTATGTTTCGAGGCCTCGGGCGGCTGTCCGTTGACCTTGTCGACTTTCACGAGCGCGAAGTAGCGTTCGCCGTCTTTCGGCGTGCGTACTTCGCCTTCGATCGTGTCACCCGTGTGCAGATTGAAGCGCCGGATTTGCGAGGGGCTGATGTAGATGTCGTCTGTGCTCGCGAGGTACGACATTTCCGGCGAACGCAGGAAGCCGAAGCCGTCGGGCAGCACTTCGAGCGTACCGTCGCCGAAAATGGTCTCGCCGGTTTTGGCGCGCTTCTTCAGAATGGCGAACATCAACTCTTGCTTGCGCAAGCGGTTCGCGCTCTCGATCTCGAGGCCATTCGCCATCTCGATCAATTGAGACACGTGCTGAGACTTAAGCTCGGATAAATGCATACGGAAATCCCGCCGGGGAAGGTGCGACGAAAAGAAAGGTAGGAGGAGAGTGTTGAGCGGAACCGCTCAGAGACTTATTTGTACGTCTTGAAGTCTTATAATTCTAGCATAGCACAGGCCACGTGCGTGCCCGATCGGCCGCCGTGCCGCGCACCGGGCCTGTTGTCAGGTTGCAACAGGCCCGGCCGTTTATCACAGATGGCTGTCGAGGAACGCTGTCAATTGCGACTTCGACAATGCGCCGACCTTCTGCGCCGCCACGGCGCCGTTCTTGAACAGGATCAGCGTCGGGATGCCGCGCACGCCGAACTTGGCCGGCGTCGATTGGTGCTCGTCGACGTTGATCTTGGCGATCTGGAGACGATCGCCGTAATCTTTCGCGACCTCGTCGAGAATCGGGGCAATCATTTTGCACGGGCCACACCACTCGGCCCAAAAATCGAGAAGCACGGGCTTATCGGACTTCACGACGTCCTGTTCGAACGATGCGTCGCTGATGTGCTTGATTTGTTCGCTCATGTAAAAGTACCTCTTCGGGTTCGAGGCCCGCGTCTGAAATTGCCCGCCACGATACACCAAAACGAGAAATCGTTCTGAGCGCACCTGGGCGGCCGGTATGCCGGGAAGAACGCGGCGCTGTCTCGCAAAAATGCGCGCGGGCCAGTCAACGCGCAAGGCTCGCTAGATTTCGCTAGGTTTCGCTAAGTTGCTGGTCGGCTAGGTGTCATATTAGCCCAAATTGCTATGCGTCGTGCGAAGCGATAGCCGCGGGCAACCATGCCGTCGCACGATTGCATCTGATTGCATCTGCACGGGCGTGCTTTGGGCTATGCCACGGTCGGCGCTAGGCGCGTCGCGAAAGAAACGGCGACGAGCGCTCGCGCGATGCGTTAAGCGGTGATAGAATGCGCCGTGACGGGCCTCCTCGCATGGAGGGGCGGTCAACCTGGTCAGGTCGGGAACGAAGCAGCCACAGCCGTTTTCCACCAGTGCCGAGGGTCAGGCTCGTCACCTTCCGCTTTCTCTTGCGTTCCATTTCTTCCTCGTCTGCTCGTCTGCTCGTCTGCTTGCCGCTTCGAGGCAGCGTTCTCGGTTGTTCCCGTTCGCGCTTTTTGTCATGTTTCCGAACGCCGCATGGCTTGCGGTTCGTTCCTTGCATGCCGCGCGACCGCGCTTCATACCGCGCGCGCAGTTGCATTGGCGCCGCAGTGTTGCTGATACAATTTCGCGATGACCTATCAAGTTCTCGCACGCAAGTGGCGACCGAGGGATTTCGCTTCGCTCGTCGGACAAGAACACGTCGTGCGCGCGCTCACGCACGCGCTTGACGGCGCGCGTCTGCACCACGCCTACCTCTTCACCGGAACGCGCGGCGTCGGCAAGACGACCTTATCGCGCATCTTCGCAAAAGCACTCAATTGCGAGACAGGTATCACGGCCACGCCGTGCGGCGTTTGCCGCGCCTGCCGTGAAATCGACGAAGGACGTTTCGTCGATTACGTTGAAATGGATGCGGCGAGCAACCGCGGCGTCGACGAAATGGCCGCGCTGCTCGAGCGCGCGGTTTATGCGCCCGTCGATGCGCGCTTCAAGGTCTATATGATCGACGAAGTGCACATGTTGACGAACCACGCCTTCAACGCGATGTTGAAGACGCTCGAGGAGCCGCCGCCGCACATCAAGTTCATCCTCGCGACGACCGATCCGCAAAAAATCCCCGTCACCGTGCTCTCTCGCTGTCTGCAATTCAATCTGAAGCAGATGCCGGCCGGTCATATCGTCGGCCATCTCGAAAGGATTCTCGCGGCCGAGCAGATCGTCTTCGAGCCGCAGGCGCTGCGTCTGCTCGCGCGGGCGGCGGAAGGCAGCATGCGCGATGCGCTATCGCTGACCGATCAGGCGATCGCCTATTCGGCCAATCGGGTAACCGAAGAGGCCGTGCGCGGCATGCTTGGCGCGCTCGATCAGAGTTACCTGATTCGTTTGCTCGATGCGATCGTCGCCGGCGATGGCCAGCTCGTCTTGTCGATTGCCGATGAAATGGCTTTGCGCAGTCTGTCGTTCTCCACGGCGCTGCAAGATTTGGCGAGCCTGCTTCATCGCGTTGCTTGGGCGCAGTTTGCGCCGGCTTCGGTGCTTGACGAGTGGCCCGAAGCGAACGACTTACGCCATTTTGCCGAAGCGCTCGAGCCCGAGCAGGTGCAGTTGTTCTATCAGATCGCCACGCTCGGACGCGCCGAGCTCGGTCTTGCGCCGGACGAGTACGCGGGTTTCACGATGACGCTGCTGCGCATGCTCGCGTTCGAGCCGGCGCTGCCGCCGGGATCGGG
>CAYRLJ010000095.1:0-512 GCA_964425025.1 uncultured Burkholderia sp.
TCATGTGATCGTGCGTGATCACGTGGTAGTTGCCCGTGGCCGTCACGAAGATGTCGGCCTTGTCGGCCGCGTACTCCATCGTGACGACGCGGTAGCCTTCCATCGCCGCCTGCAGCGCACAGATCGGATCGATTTCCGTGACCCATACCGTCGCGCCGAGCCCGCGCAGCGATTGCGCGCAGCCCTTGCCCACGTCGCCGTAGCCGGCCACGACGGCGATCTTGCCCGCGATCATGACGTCGGTCGCGCGCTTGATGCCGTCGACGAGCGATTCACGGCAGCCATACAGGTTGTCGAACTTCGATTTCGTGACCGAGTCGTTGACGTTGATGGCCGGGAACGGCAGGCGGCCGTCCTTTTCCATCTGATAGAGGCGATGCACGCCCGTCGTCGTTTCTTCCGTCACGCCCTTGATCTGCGCGAGACGTTTCGAATACCACGTCGAATCGATCTCGAGATGACGCTCGATCGACTTGAACAGCGCGATTTCTTCTTCGTTCGTCGGCTTGGCG
>CAYRLJ010000095.1:522-18328 GCA_964425025.1 uncultured Burkholderia sp.
CCTTCTCCGCCTTCGAGCCGAGGATCAACAGCAGCGTTGCGTCGCCGCCGTCGTCGAGGATCATGTTCGCGAATTCGCCGTTCGGCCATTCGAAGATGCGGTGCGAATACTCCCAGTACTCGTCGAGCGATTCGCCCTTGAACGCGAACACGGGCGTGCCGCTCTTGGCGATCGCGGCGGCGGCGTGGTCCTGCGTGGAGAAGATGTTGCACGATGCCCAGCGCACGTCGGCACCGAGTGCCTTGAGCGTTTCGATCAGCACGCCGGTTTGGATCGTCATGTGCAGCGAGCCGGCGATGCGCGCGCCCTTCAGAGGCTGCGCGGCATTGAATTCTTCGCGGATTTGCATGAGACCGGGCATTTCGGTCTCGGCGATCGTCAATTCCTTGCGGCCCCAATCGGCGAGCGACAGGTCTGCAACGATGAAATCTTGATTTTTCGAATCGATAACTGCGGCGTTCATCACGCCCTCCTTTTCTAAATGAGTTCTAGAAAAATTTGACGTGAGCGCCGTTCGATGGAGCGTGAAGCCCGCGCTGCATTTGCGCGCTTAAGCCTTGCCGTCCCGTTGAAGTACCCGAGCCTGGCGGAGAGATCCGTCGCAACGCTCCTCGGAAACGCATGGATTGTAGCAAAAATCGTCGGTCGAGACAGAGCGCAAAATGCATCCAGGAATTTTCGCATCGTAGGCTGTGCGATGCACGCTCAGACTGAGCCCTTCGAAGCCTTCAGCACCCAAAGCGATGTCGAACACCTGGAATCAGTTTTTTTCCTTGGACACGAAGGGATACCTCAAAGAGCACTTCATGACCGCTGTCGGAATGCAGTTCGTGCCGGCGGGTCCGCGGCAATTCGACATCCATCACGAAGTGGTGCGCGGCTACAAGATTGCTCGAATCGATGCGTGGGATGCGTCGAGCCGCGACGACGAGCCGCTGAACGGCTATTGGGTGCCGCAGGGCAAATCATGCGTCATACCCCGAACGGCGAACCGCTCTCACTTCGTCTTTACGCCCGACTTTAGCGGATGCTCAATTCTCGTCGATCAGATCGACCCGTACCATTACCGCGTCTACCATGTTCAGGGCAGCAAGGCGAATCTCAAGCACGAGTACCTGACGACCGGACATCCCCACGGTCTGGGGCTCGCGGCCGCCATGACATTCGGCGACTACGGCGCGGCTTGCTTAGCGTGCCGTACGAGGTGTGGGCGCGAGCAAACGCGGGGCTTTGCGTTCCTCAAATTCGAGGGCGATCGGTGGTGGATCTACGCACAGGGTCAAGACGGTGTCGGTCTCGGCTACCAAGACGGACAATACAGGCTCACCGGGCCGCAAACGCCGGCGGGCGGCGTGCGCATTCCCGTGGCCGATCTGACCTGCGAAGTGCCGCGTGTCTACGCGCGCCACGACGGCGAAACGCTGCCGCCTGCATCGGTTTTCGATCCCTCCAGGCGGAACCCAGCTAGACGGGGAAGAATCTTCGCTCGCATGCTGCCAAATGACGACCTTTGGTAAGCGTGGCGGGCGGGGTCGCTTTCCGTCATCGTAATCGAACGTCCCGCTACCCGAGCGTCGCGCCGAGCAAAGGCGCGAGCAACACCATCACGACGCCGGCGATCATCATCGTCAGACTCGCGATCACGCCTTCCTCGCTCCCAAGCTCTCGCGCCTTGGCGGTGCCCACGCCGTGCGCGGCGACGCCAAACATCGCACCGCGAGCCAACCGGCTGCGCAGCGGCAGGAACGCCAGCACAAGCTCGCCGAGCAGCATCCCGCACACGCCCGTCGCAATCACGAACAGCGCGGTCAATTGCTTCGGCGCGTGAATCTGATCCGAAACGGCGAGCGCGAACGGCGTCGATACGGAGCGCGTCATGAGACTGCGCGCGACGTCCGGCGCCAGATGCAGCAGTTTCGCCAGCGCGAACGATCCGCCTACCGCGACGACTATCCCCACGGTCACGCCGGCTGCAAGCGAGATCCAATGGCGACGCATCAAGTCGCGATACTCGTAGATCGGCACGGCGAACGCCACGGTAGCCGGACCGAGCAGCCACATGAGCCAGCGCGTATCGGCGAAGTAGACCGAGTAGGGAATGCGCATGGCGAGCACCACGACAGCGAGCATCGCCGGCACGATCACGAGCGGCGTGAGCCAGGGCTGCCTGAAGCGGGCATAGAGCCGTTTGCCCACGGCGTAAAAGGCGATCGTCAACACGAAGCATGCGGCGGCCACCCATTGCGGCCGAGCCTCGCTCACGGGCCAAGACAGGACAGATGAAACCGGCATCGACGTATCCCTCGTTCTAGTGTTCTCAATGGAAGGCGTTGCGCGCGACGCGCCCTCACGCTACCGACGCCGCGTGCGCACGCCGCACCGCAAGCCGGCGCTCCAGCCGTACCGCCTGATCTACGGTGAGCGCGACTGCCACCAGAACCGTCAACGTCCCGCATACGACAACAAGCGCGAGACGCCACCCATCGGATTTGAAAAGTCCACCGTATTGCACGACGGCGACGGCCGCCGGAACGAAGAACAGCAGCAATTCGGAAAGCATCCAGTCGGCGCCGGCCTTTACCCAGCGCGGTCTAATGCCACCTGCGAAGAGCAGCGCGAGCAACGCTGCGAGGCCGATCACGCTGCCGGGAATCGGCAGATCGAGGTGCCGCGACGCGAAGTCGGCGACGTACCACAGCGCAGCCAGAAAAGCGCTCTGGGCAACAATGCGGGCCACACGGCTCAGGCGGTCGATCGATGCATTCGTCATGGCAAAACTCCCTATTGACTGCACGACCAAATTGTACGTATCGACATTTCATAAATAAAATGACTTAAACTCATCGCCAGCATTCCAATTTGGAACTAACACGGCTGACGAGAACACAGAGGACGTCATGGAGCTACGCGCGTTGCGCTATTTCGTGGAAGTCGTCCGGCAGCAGAGCTTCACGCTCGCCGCCGAACGCATGTTCGTCACGCAGCCCACCATCAGCAAGATGGTCAAGGCACTCGAGGAAGAAATCGGCGCACCGCTGCTGTTGCGAGAGGGCCGCCAGATGGTGCTGACCGACGAGGGACGCATCGTGTTTCAGCGAGGGCAAGACGTATTGGCGTCGTATGCGCAGTTGCAAGCCGAACTCGACGATGTCGGCACGCTCGGGCGCGGTGCACTGACGATCGGCATTCCGCCGATGGGCGGGTCGTTGTTCACCCCCGTCATTGCGGCGTTCCGCCGGCGCTACCCCAAGATCGAACTGAAGCTGTTCGAGCAGGGTTCGAGGGCGATCGAGGCCGCGTTGCTGGCCGGAGAACTCGAGTTCGGCGGTGTGCTGCTGCCCGTCGACGCGCAGGTGTTCGACGTGCTGCCGATGTCGCTGCAACTGCTGTGGGTCGTCGCGCCGCACGGTTCGCGCTTCGACCATTTGCGCGAAGTACGCCTGCCCGATCTCGCCCCGGAGCCGTTCGTTTATTACGGCGACAGTTTGGCGTTGAGCGACGTCGTCACGCGCGCTTGCAGCGATGCAGGCTTCGCGCCGCAAATCGTCTCGCGCAGCAGCCATTGGGATTTCATGGCCGCGCTCGTGCGGGCTGGAGTCGGCATCGCGCTGCTACCCGCGCCTTATTGCCGCAAACTCGATCCGGCGTACTTCACGTGCCGCCCCTTGGTTGAGCCCGAAATTCGCTGGGAGATGGCGATTGCCTGGCGCAAAAACGGCTACCTGTCGCACGCCGCGCGCGCCTGGCTCGACGCCGCCCGGGAAACGCTGCCGGGACAGCCCGGAGATGAGTTCGTCTATATGCGCTCGGACAGCGTCAGCGAAGCGCCCAAAGACGACTGAGCGGCGCCGCGCGCTTGCGCGATGAACTCTGCGACACATGCTGGGCCGCTCATCGCAGAGCGATTCCTCTAACCGGAGCCGGCGGCGCGAACCTATCATTGAACCAAATACATAGGGGTGCGCGCCCTTTGCGCATACGGTTCGAACACCGGCGCCGTCCCCTATGCCAGCACGCTCGCGGCCCGCGCGCCGAATCTCGAAACCATGATCGACCGCGAAGCATGGGACCCGAGTCACCGCTGAAGCGCTAGCTCGGGTCGATCGGAGACAAGCACATGGAATGGCAGGCCCCGCCGGCGACGCACGAAGTCACGAATCAAGTTCCGCCGCTAGAGCATTACAACCTCTATGAGAGCGACCCGACGTTGACGGCAGCCGTCGAACGCGAGGGCGCCGCATGGCACGCGCAAGCGCTCGCGCGCGACGGCGCCGTGCTCGGCACGCCCGATGTGATCGCGCTAGCCGGTGCCGCGAACCGCCACGAGCCGGAGCTCTTCACCTTCAGCCCGCGCGGCGAGCGCATCGATACGTTCGAGTTTCATCCGAGTTGGGATCGATTGCTCGCACTGCTGCGGCGGGAAGGACTGCACGCACTGCCGTTCGACACGCCGCGCACCGGTGCGATGGCCGCGCGCTGCGCCGGCTACTTCCTCCATGCGCAACTCGAATCGGGTTCGCTATGCCCGGTCACGATGACATTCGCAAGCATCCCGGTGCTGCGGCGCGAGCAAGCGCTGTTCGCGCAGCTCGCCGAAAAGCTCTACGCGCGCGAGCATGACCCGAGCGATGCGCCGCTCGATCGCAAACGTTCGATGATGGTCGGCATGGGCATGACGGAGAAACAAGGCGGCTCCGACGTGCGCATGAATCAAACACGCGCATCGGCGCTCGGCGCCGCGACAGGGCGCGGTGCGCAATACCGGCTCGTCGGTCACAAATGGTTCTTTTCAGCGCCGCAATGCGACGCGCATCTCGTGCTTGCCCGCACGAGCGCCGATGCGCCGATCTCTTGCTTTTACGTGCCGCGCTATACCCCCGATGGCACACGCAACGCGATCCGCGTCCAGCGCTTGAAGGACAAGCTCGGCAACCGCTCGAACGTGAGCAGCGAGGTGGAATTCGCCGATGCCTACGGCGTCATGATCGGTGACGAAGGACGCGGTGTGCCGACGATCATCGAGATGGCGAACTACACGCGGCTCGATTGCGTGATCGGTAGCGCCGCGCTCATGCGCGCGGCGCTGGTCCAAGCGATTCATCATGCGCGCCACCGCGTCGCGTTCTCGCGCAGGCTCGTCGAGCAGCCGCTGATGCGCAACGTACTGGCCGATCTCTCGCTCGAGAGCGAGGCCGCGACGGTGCTCTTCATGCGCCTTGCGCGCGCGTTCGACGCGCATCTGGCCGCAGAGCGCAACGGCACGGTCGAGAACGGCATCGAGCGGGCTTGGCGACGCATCGTCACGCCGGCGGCCAAATTCTGGGTCTGCAAGCGCGCGCTCGAATTCACGGGCGAAGCAATGGAAGTATGGGGCGGCAACGGTTACGTCGAAGAAGGGCCGATGGCGCGCTTTTATCGCGAAGCGCCCGTCAACTCGATTTGGGAAGGCTCGGGCAACGTCATGTGCCTCGATGTACTGCGCGCGCTCGAACGCGATTCTCAAGGCGCGCATGCCCTGCTCGGGCAATGGCGAGCCGACGCCCAAGGCACGCCGGCGCTCGTCGCGGCGCTCGACACGTTGCAGACCTCGCTTACCGCGCCGTCCGACGAACGCGAAGCCGGCGCGCGGGCCTTGGTGCAGCAATTGGTGCTATGCGCGCAGGCGGTCTTGATGCTGCGCGCCGCGCCCGACGAGCATGCGCAGGCGTTCATCGCAACACGGCTGGCGAAGTCCGATCGGGGGCTCGGGTGCGGGCGCGTATACGGCACGCTACCTGCCACGTTCGATCATGGCGCCATCATCGCGCACACGTTCAGCGCGTAACTGCGTTGCGAAGCCCCTCGCGAAGCATCGCGCTGCGCTGAGCCCCGCAGCAACGCTTACCGCAGCCGCCCAAGCCATGCGCCATCACTGCAAGGATACGAATGAAGAACGATTTTCCCGGGGCGACGACGCTCGAACAACGGCTGCAGTCGCAGCGTGAGGCGCATGCGCGCGAGCCGTTCCCGTCATGGGACACCCGAGCGGCGCATCTCGAAGCGCTGCGCGCGATGCTGCTCGACAACAGCGATGCGCTGGCCGAAGCACTCGACGCCGACTTCGGCCAGCGCTCGAAAGCCGAACTCATGCTGTCGGAACTTTGGCTCGTTAAGAGCGGGCTCGATTCTGCGCTCAAGCACGGCAAACACTGGATGAAGCCGCAGCGGCGCGCGACGGGCGTTTGGCTAAGACCGGCGACGGCAAAGGTGATGCCTCAGCCGCTGGGTGTCGTGGGGATCGTCGCGCCATGGAACTATCCGATTCTGCTCGCCGTCGGCCCCCTCATCGGCGCGCTGACGGCCGGCAACCGCGCGCTGATCAAGATGTCGGAGTTCACGCCGCGCACGGCCGAGCTTTTTCGGCAACTGATCGAGGGTACCTTCGCGCGCGAGCAAGTGGCGGTCGTCACGGGAGACGCCTCGGCCGGCGCCGCCTTCTGCGCGCTGCCGTTCGACCATTTGATCTTTACGGGATCGACCGCCGTCGGGCGCGAGGTCATGCGCGCCGCCGCGGCCAATCTGACGCCGGTCACGCTTGAGTTGGGCGGCAAATCCCCCGCGATCGTCGGGCCGCATGCGCGCTTCGATGCCGCTGTCGACAGCATCGTCGCCGGCAAGACGCTCAACGCGGGCCAAACCTGCATCGCTCCCGATTACGTGCTCGTGCCGCGCGGCATGGAACACGCGTTCGTCGAGCGTGCGCGTTCGCGCATCGCTCGGCTTTACCCCGGCTTCTCGCACAACCGCGATTACACGACGCTCATCTCGTCACGCCATTTCGAGCGCATGCGCCGGCTCGCCGACGAAGCGATCGCGGCAGGTGCCACGCTGCATTCGCTGACCGATTGCGCGCCGGATGCCTCACGCAAACACTTTCCGCCGTGCGTGCTGACAGGCGCGCCGGACACCTGCGCGTTGATGCAAGAGGAGATCTTCGGGCCGCTGCTGCCGCTCGTTCCCTACGACACGCTCGACGACGCGCTGCGCTACGTCAACGCGCGCCCACGGCCGCTCGCACTGTATCTGTTCGACGACGAGCGCAGAACGGCCGAGCGCGTCCTGCACGAGACGGTCTCGGGTGGCGTGGCCGTCAATGAAACGCTGCTGCACATCGCCTGTGAGGGACTGCCGTTCGGGGGGGTGGGCGCGAGCGGCATGGGCGCCTATCACGGCTACGACGGCTTCACGACGTTCTCGAAGATGAAGCCGGTGCTCATGCAGCCGCGCATCAATGCGCGCGCGCTGCTGCTGCCGCCGTACGGGCGGCGTTTCCATGCAGTGATGCGGCTAATATTCAAACTTTGAGACGACACGCGCGCGACGGCGCAGAGGCAACGGACATTACACCGGCCACAAAGGCCCTTCCTGCATCGCCCCAATTTGCTCGCGCAATTCGAGCACGCGCTCTTCCCAGTATCGCTGCGTATTGAACCACGGGAATGCGGCTGGAAACGCGGGATCGTCCCAACGCCGAGCCAGCCACGCTGCGTAATGCATCAAGCGCAGGGTGCGCAGCGCCTCGACCAGATGCAACTCGCGCGGCTCGAATTCGCAAAAATCCTCATAGCCGGCAAGCAGATCGGAAAGCGCGCTCGATGCCTCCGCGCGCCCGCCCGGCAGCAGCAGCCACAAATCCTGGATGGCGGGGCCCATTCGGCTGTCGTCGAAATCGACGAAGTGAGGGCCCGCTTCGGTCCACAACACGTTGCTCGCGTGACAATCGCCGTGCAGCCGCAAGTAGGCCACGTCGCCGGCGGTCTCGAACGCGCGCTCGACGCCTTCGAGCGCTAGCGCCGCGGCCGCTTCGTACGAAGCCCGCAACTCGGGCGGTATGAACTCGTGCGTCCGCAGGAATTCGCGCGGCTCGTAGCCGAACGTCTCGATATCGAGCGTGGGCCGCGCTACATACGGCTTTCGCTTTCCGAGCGCATGAATGCGGCCGATGAAGCGCCCCATCCACTCGAGCGTGTCGCGTCGATCGAGCTCGGGCGCGCGTCCGCCACGACGTTCGAAAATCGCGAACCGGAAGCCGTCGAACGTATGGAGCGTTCGACCGTCGACCTCTCGCGCCGGGACGACTGGAATCTCATCCTGCACGAGTTCGGCCACGAACGCGTGCTCTTCGAGAATCGCTTCGTCCGACCATCGCTGCGGCCGATAGAATTTCGCGACGACGGGCGGCCCGTCCTCAACGCCGACTTGATAGACGCGGTTTTCGTAACTGTTGAGCGGTAGCAGACGCCCGTCGGTGCGCACGCCGGTTTCAGCCAGCACGCTGTCGAGCGCATCGAGCACGCATTCCGGCGTAAGCCGGGTGAAGGGGTGCGCGGCAGCTTGACCGGACACGTCGGGGGAATCGGAGAAAGGCTCGTTCATGCCGGCATTGTGCCGCATCTAGCGCATGGCTCGGCGAACGGCTACCTCGGAGGAGCGCGAAAAAGGAACGTCAATGGACGAGCGAACCCGCCGGGCGGGCGACAAGTTCACCGGTATCGATCAGATCTTCGAGGAAGAACGGCTCGGTGTTCAATTGCAGCGACGCGCCAGGCTCACCGGCAAACCAAACCACCATCGCCATATCGCCGAGTATGCGCATGACGATGCCGCGCGCGCCTGACGGCACGGCTATATGCACCGACTGCACGATCGAACCGACTTGCATGATGTCTCCCCTCCGGGGGCGTTGAACGATGACTCGATTGTTCACCAAACCGGCCATCGAGAATAGCCGAATGTGAAGGCCGATTGACCGCTATTTCTCCCGATCGCCCTTACAAAACGCTGACCGCTCAAACAGTGAACGCGTCGAATCCCCCACGCTGCTTCGCCCAACATCCGCCCACGCCCCTGGATGCGTGTCATCTCGCGCCGCGCCATCTGACGCGTGCGAGGCGGTATAGTCCAAGCATAACGCGTGACCTCCTTGAGGTCGATGCACTCAATGCGCTCGCTGCAATGCAACACCTCGCCTCGGGATGGCGCGGGGAACATCGTTTGCGCTGACGATCGACGTGGCGCGCCGCGCGGCAATGGGCCGCGGCAGTACGCCAGTGAACGGCGCGCGTCGGTGCGCGGGCGCCGATAGGAGAGAAAACAATGAACGAACTTTCGCAATGCAGCACGCGGCCGACACGGCGCGGATGGGCGCTCGGCGCCGCCGGGATCGCTCTCGCACTATGCGCGTGCACTCACGATGGACGCGACGACGTCAAACCGACGGACACGACGGCCTATTATTCGACAGAGCCTGCCGCGCAGCCGCAAGGGACGTCGACTGCCCCGATACGGCAGCCCAAGGAGTGATGTGCCGGCCACTCCCCCGTTTCTCGAACGCGGCTCGCGCGCTTACTGGCGAGCGAGCCTTGCCTTGCTTTTTGCCGGCTACGCCACGTTTTCGCTGCTTTACTGCGTCCAACCGCTGCTGCCCGCCTTCTCGGCGACTTTCGGCACGACGCCCGCGCAAAGCGCGCTGGCGATCTCGCTAACGACCGCTGTGCTCGCCTTCGCGATTTTCGCGGCCGGCTTCGCGTCCGAGGGGCTGAGCCGGCATCGACTCATGACAGCCTCGTTGACCGTTTCGGCACTGCTCACGCTCGCCGTCTCAGTCGCCCCCCATTGGTCGCAACTGCTCGCGCTGCGCGCGCTCGAAGGCGCCGCGCTCGGCGGGGTGCCGGCCGTCGCGATGGCCTACCTCGCCGAGGAAGTCCATCCGGACGGACTCGGCCTGGCGATGGGACTTTACGTCGGCGGCACGGCGATCGGCGGGATGGCCGGGCGGGTGATTGCGGGCGGGTTGGCCGATGTATTCTCGTGGCGCATCTCGATCGCGGTCATTGGCGTGCTCGGTCTCGCCTCGATGTTGGCGTTCCGCGCGTTGCTGCCGCCTTCTCGGCATTTCGTCCCGCGTCGCGGCCTTCCTCTCGCGCATCATCGCGAAGCGCTCGCGGCGCACCTCGCCGAGCCCGGGCTCAGGGCGCTATTCGCGATGGCGTTCGTCCTGATGGGCAGCTTCGTCACGCTCTACAACTACGTCGGCTACCGGCTGCTCGCGCCGCCCTACAGTCTGAGCCAAGCGCAGATCGGAGCGATCTTCGTCGTCTATCTGGTCGGCGTAGCCGCTTCGCCGTTTTCCGGGCGCATGGCCGATCAGTTCGGCCGCGCGCGCGTTTTGATCGCGAGCCTCGCGCTCATGCTCGTGGGCGTCGCCCTGACGCAACTCACGCCGGTTGCAGCCATCGTGGCCGGCATCGCTTGCGTGACCTTCGGCTTTTTCTCGGGGCACGCGGTGGCGAGCGGCTGGGTCGGCCGCCTCGCACAGCGGGCAAAAGGCCAGGCAGCGGCCCTTTATCTGCTCGCGTACTACCTCGGCTCGAGCCTCGTCGGCTGGTATGGTGGGCGCTGCTTCAGCGCCTACGGCTGGAACGGCGTCACCATGCTCGTCGGTGCGCTGCTCGCCGCCGGCGTCATCGCAGCCGCTTGGCTACGCACGCGCGAACGAGCCGGCGCGGCATGAGGTAAATCGCGTTCCGTCTCCTATACTCGTTGCACGCATGTGCACCTTTAGCGCGATGCGCGGCAGCGAATGAGGAGGAGACGAGCATGCCGACCAATTTCACCATCAGCGACTTCATCCTAGTGATCCCGATGGCGCTTGCAGGCGCGCTGTTCCTGGGCGCGCTGCCGACTCACTCTCGCTTCCTGCACAATGCCCTGCGCGTGCTTGGCGCGATGCTCGGCGTCGTGTTCGCCGTCGTGCTCGTCGAAGGGCTGCCGGCGCTGATGTAGCGACGCGCAAGCACCATCGGCGAGTACGAAAGCTGTAAATCGATCGCTCAGGTCAGATGCGCTGATCGGTCGACGGTTTTTCCCAAAGATTGATGCCGCCTTCAGTCGCATAGCGATCGATCTCGGCAATCTCTTCACTCGAGAACGCGAGGTTCGCGAGCGCGGCCACGTTTTCGCGTACTTGCTCCGCGCGGCTCGCGCCGATCAGCGCCGAGGTTACGCGCGCATCGCGCAGCACCCAAGCGAGCGCCATTTGCGCGAGGCTCTGGCCGCGCCGTTTTGCGATCTCGTTGAGCTTGCGCACATGCTCGATGTTCTGCTGGCTCAGATGGCCTTGCTGCAGCGAGCCGCCGCCGGGCTTGTTGACGCGCGCATCTTCCGGCACCCCGTTCAGATACTTCGATGTCAGCAGCCCCTGCGCTAGCGGGGTGAAAGCGATGCAACCGGTGCCCACCTCGCCGAGCGTGTCGAGCAGCTCGCTTTCGATCCAACGGTTGAGCATGTTGTACGACGGCTGATGAATGAGCAGCGGAACCTTATGCTCGCGCAGCAGTGCCGCCATCTCGCGCGTCTTCGAGGCCGAGTACGACGAGATGCCGATGTAGAGCGCCTTGCCTTGATGCACGGCACTCGCGAGCGCGCCGGCCGTTTCCTCGAGCGGCGTGTCGGCATCGAACCGATGCGAGTAGAAAATGTCGACGTAATCGAGCCCCATGCGCTGCAGGCTCTGATCGAGGCTTGCGAGCACGTATTTGCGCGACCCGCCGCCCTGGCCGTACGGCCCAGGCCACATGTCCCAGCCCGCCTTCGTCGAAATCAGCAGCTCGTCGCGATAGGGGCGGAAGTCGTCCTTGAACAATCTGCCGAAATTCGTTTCGGCGCTACCGTAGGGCGGCCCGTAGTTGTTGGCCAGATCGAAGTGCGTGATGCCGAGGTCGAACGCCGTGCGCAGCATGTCGCGCTGCGTCGAGAGCGGCGTCGCATCGCCGAAGTTGTGCCACAAGCCGAGCGACAGCGCGGGCAGTTTCAGCCCCGAGCGGCCGCAGGTACGAAATTGCATGTCCGAGTAGCGGGCGGAGGCGGCTTCATAGGCCATGAGAGTCCTCGATGAGTACGTGGATGGATGCTTCGTTGGCGCCGGCGGCGCCACGACGCTGTTGCGAACCGATGGACACTTGCGCGGCAAATTTCATAAACTGCCGCCTGCCCGAACCTTGATGAGAGAGTCCATGATCAAAGCGATTTCCTTAGCGCTAATCGCGGGTGGCGTCGTGCTGCTGTATTTTGGCGGCCAATCGTTCCACTCGCTTGCCAACGACGTATCGCGCACGTTCACCGGCGCGCCCACCGACAAGACCATTTGGCTCATTGCCGGTGGCGTCGTCGCCACGCTGGCCGGCCTCGTCGGCT
Source organism: uncultured Burkholderia sp. (assembly GCA_964425025.1). GTDB lineage: Bacteria > Pseudomonadota > Gammaproteobacteria > Burkholderiales > Burkholderiaceae > Trinickia. Next base: position 12,757 of record CAYRLJ010000095.1, read on the forward strand.
TGACGATGTCCTCCGGCAGACGCTGACTGGCGTGGGCGCGCGCAAGGGGTGCCGGCTCAGAGCACCACTTCCGGTTTGGAGGCCGACCGCGTACCGGGCAGCGGCACGTTGCTCGCGCCGTGATAGGTGAATACGAGCGAAAACTTGACGTCGTCGCTGAGGTTTTGGCCCGCCGAGTGCAGCGTGTTGCAATGAAAGAAGACGACATCGCCGGGATCGAGTTCCGGCGAGACAGCCGTGCGGATCAATGCTTCGTTCTCGGGCAGGTCCGCGCGGAAAAACTTGTGCGCATCGAATTGTTCCGAGGTGAACGTAATCGCGTGCGACCCGGGTACCAGCCAAAGCGCGCCGTTGTCGGCTGTCTCCTTGCCGAGCGCGAGCCAGGTGGAGACGAGATCGTCGCGCTCGAAGGACCAGTAACGTGCGTCGCGGTGCCAGCCCGTCAAGCTGCCGTAAGCCGGATGCTTGGTCATCATGCAGTTGTGATGCGCGCGCGACAGCCGCGGCGCCTCCCCGAAATAGAGCTCCATCCAGCCCCTGATTTCAGCCGCCGTCGCCCATTCGCGAAAGAGCGCATCGCGCATGCACGCATCGAGTAGACGCCGCACCGTATGGCCACCTGGCGCATGCTTCGACTCCGGCGCACCCGGGTAACGCAAATCGGCTTCGAATTCGATCGGCTGCGCGGCCTCCCGCAATTGCTGCATCGCGATGTTCTTGAGCGCCGTACACCGTTCCTGCGGCACGAGCCCTTTCACGACGACAAAGCCGCGCTCGCGCAGCTCCTGCACTTGTTCTTTTTTCGATTGCGCTGACATGGAACCTTCCTTGCTGAAGGGCCGCTCGGGGCGGAAACGTTTTATTTTAAAGCGGGTGCGAGCAATGCGTCGCGGCGTCGCGCTACCCCTGGGTTGTCACGACTTACACATGTCATGTTTCGAGCGTAGGCTGCGTCGCTATTGGTCGTCATTATCGGCGGCTCGCGACAAGCGCTTGTGTCGCCTCTTATGTCGCACGTGGCCGCACGCCGCCGCCCCTCCCGGTTTAGCCTCGCCGCGCACTTCGGCCCGCGCCGCTTCGGTCGCGCGTGGCATGTATATTGCGTCATCGCGGCGGTCTCACACTTGTCGCGAGACGGATCACGCTTCTCGTCATCATGCAAAAACGTCTTGCCTCTCGTCATACCCGAACCCGGATGACGCTCAATCCGGCCCGTCTCGCCCGCCGCATTTCCACGCATGCTCTACGGCATCATGCCGCCCGCGCCGATCTGCTGTCGCCCCGCAAAGCAGCACCCGCATGGGCCCGGCACGCGAGTGGATCGTTCCGCGCTTGGTTGCGCGCCGTCCTTTCCGCGCTTCGCACCGGTACGCGCGCACGCCAAGTCATGCTGCGAAGGCTGCTGCGCCGCGCGACGGCGCGCCGGCTCGAAACTGCCGCTTCGGGACGGATCGGCAATCGACGTCCGCGCCGGCTTTCGGCGAGCGCGGGCTGGTTCGCGTTCGGGGCCCGCTGAGGCGCGCGCGAGCGGCCTGACCACAAGGCTCCGGTCACGCCGCGCAAGCGTAAAATCGATAGGTCCATACCGCTCGGCCTGGCTGCAACGCGCCAGGATTTGTGATGAATACGCCTACTCCCAAAGAGCAGCCGCACAGGGGCCCGTCCAAGCGCACGCTGAACGTACTGACTGCGCTCGTCGGCGTCGGGACGCTCGCGGCCGGTGTCGGCTGGCTCATCTACAGTTGGATGACCGATCTCGAGGTGCCCTACTTCGCCATTCCGCTCGTGCTTTGCGTACCCGTCATCGCGGCCGTTGCCTTCCGAAACTGCTGGGATTGAGCCATGGCGCCGTGCGTCCGGTGCGCCGTCCGGCGAACCACGCCGGGCTTGGACCCATGGATGGCATGCACCTTGCGCGACCTCCTGATCTTCATCAGCTTTGTGAGAGGAAGATCCGATGACAACACGATCGATGCCTACCGCCCAGGCCTATTTCGTTCGCTGCGCCGGGCAAGCTGAAAGCGACGGCGACGGCGACGGCGCGCGGCCGGCACAGCCGGGCACGGACGACAAGCCACAGGGTCAACCTGAGAAGCCCACCGAGAAACCGCTGCCCGACCTGCCCGATCCGGGGGAAGTGGGGGAGGACGGGTAATCGAGAACTGCCGGCCGAAAAACCAACGGCTGCCCAGAGGCAGCCGTCGTATGCGGGATTCCCTAACTGCATTTCAGCAGAACGCCCGCTCCAGGTGGGACCCAGTTACCCGAGCGGCGCTACGTTTTTCGCAGCGCCCATAGGCCGCTTTCAAAGCATTACGCCACTTCCGCCACCGGCTCCGTGCCGGCCGCTTCTGCCAGCGTAAGTGCCTTATCGGTCGCTTCCCACGAGAACTCGGGCTCTTCGCGGCCGAAGTGGCCATAAGCCGCCGTCTTCTCATAGACAGGACGCAGCAGATCGAGCATCTGGATGATGCCCTTCGGACGCAGGTCGAAATGCTCGCAGACTAGCGCCGTGATCGTCGCGTCCGACACCTTGCCCGTGCCGAACGTATTGACCATGACCGAAGTGGGCTGCGCCACGCCGATCGCATACGACACTTGGATCAAGCAGCGCGAAGCCAAGCCCGCCGCCACGATGTTCTTCGCGACGTAGCGGCCCGCGTAGGCGGCCGAACGGTCGACCTTCGACGGATCCTTGCCCGAGAACGCGCCGCCGCCGTGCGGTGCCGCGCCGCCGTAGGTATCGACGATGATCTTACGGCCCGTCAAGCCGCAATCGCCCTGCGGGCCACCGATGACGAAACGGCCCGTGGGATTGACAAGGAACTTGATGTCGCCCTTGATGAGATCGGCCGGCAGCGTCGGCTTGATGACTTCTTCGATCACGGCTTCGCGCAGCATGGAAAGCTCGACTTCCGGCGCATGCTGCGTCGACAGCACGACCGTGTCGATCGAATGCGGCTTGCCGTCGACATAACGCACCGTCACTTGCGATTTCGCATCGGGGCGCAGCCAGGGCAGGCGGCCGTCGCGGCGCAGGCACGCTTGACGCTCGACCAAGCGGTGCGACAAGTGAATCGGCAACGGCATGAGTTCGGGCGTTTCGTCGCACGCGTAACCGAACATCAAGCCTTGGTCGCCCGCGCCTTGATCGAGGTTGTTGTCGTGCGCGCGATCCACGCCTTGCGCGATGTCGGGCGATTGCTTGTCATAGGCAACGAGCACCGCGCAGCCGCGATAGTCGATGCCGTAATCGGTGTTGTCGTAGCCGATACGCTTGATCGTATCGCGCGCGACTTGGATATAGTCGACGTTGGCCGTCGTCGTGATTTCACCCGCGAGCACGACGAGACCCGTGTTGCACAGCGTTTCGGCGGCAACGCGCGAGTATTTGTCCTGCGTGAGGATGGCGTCGAGGATGGCGTCCGAGATTTGGTCGGCGACCTTGTCGGGATGGCCTTCGGAAACGGATTCGGACGTGAAGAGGTAGTCGTTTGCCACGTTGCAGACTCCTTAGGTTACGGTGTTTGAGTTCACGTAGCCAGCTCCGGGAGCCTGAAGCGGCGACGCTTTAGCGGATTTCCACATCGTTCGGACGCTGCTAGCGCCCGGCGACTTCGCCCCGCAAGTTGTCTATTAACTCGGCGAAGACCGTATTATAGCGGCTTCTCGAGTATGTCACAGAGCGAATTGCCGTGTTTCAACCGACCTATTCAGTGCATTGCAGGCCGCGCTCAGGCGGCTCTTGCACGTGCCGCTCGTTTTACACGCCGCAGCTCGAGGCTCGCGCATGCTGAAGCGGATCGGCACGCAGTGCGCCATCGGCCTACTCAAGTTTCTGGCAATCCTGCCGTACGGCTTGGTCGCGCGCGTGGGCGACGGCCTCGGCTGGCTGCTCTATCAAATCCCCAGCAACCGCCGGCGCATCGTTCATACGAACCTCATGCTGTGCTTTCCCGAGTGGAGCAAGCAAAAGCGCGAGGAGATCGCGTGCAAGCATTTCCGCCATGCGATCCGCAGCTACGTCGAGCGCTCCATACAATGGTTCGGCTCTTTGGAGAAGCTCGAGAAGCTCGTCGAGGTCGACAGTGAAGTCGATTTGCTTGATCCCGACATGCCGCCGACATTGCTGCTCGGCTTTCATTTCGTCGGCATCGAGGCGGGCTCGGTCTTCATCAACGTCGCGCTGCGGCGCCAATGCGCCGCGCTCTACCAGCCGATGTCCAACCCCGAACTCGACGAAATCGCCAAGCGCGCGCGCGGGCGCTTCGGGGCCGATATGGCGAGCCGCGCGGATAGCGCGCGCGTCGTCCTGCGCTGGCTGCGCGAGCGCAAGCCCGTCATGCTCGGCGCCGACATGGATTACGGCGTGCGCAATTCCACGTTCGTGCCTTTCTTCGGGGTCCCAGCTTGCACGCTCACCGCCGTTGGCCGCTTCGCGCAGGTCGGTCGCGCGCAGGTGCTGCCGTTCATCGGCGAAGTGTTGCCCCATTACAAGGGTTATCGGCTAAAAGTCTTCAAACCTTGGGAAAATTTCCCAACGGGCGACGACGATGCCGATGCGCGCTACATGAACGCCTTCCTGGAAGCGCAGATCAGGCTAATCCCCGAGCAGTACTATTGGGTGCACAAGCGCTTCAAGACGCGCCCTCCGGGCGAGCCCAGCGTCTACGATTGAGCGGCATCCCCGGCCTTTCATCGCTCGCGGCGCGAGCGCTCCCTCGTAGGCGTCCCTTACAATAGCGCCATCATGAATCTCAAGTTCACCAAGATGCACGGCGCCGGCAACGACTTCGTCGTGCTCGACAGCTACACGCGAGCGCTCGCCCTCACGAGCGAGCAGGTGCGCGCCCTCGCCAATCGCCATTACGGCATCGGGGCCGATCAACTGCTGTTCGTCGAGCGGCCAAGCGTCGAAGGCGCCGATTTCAAGTACCGCATCTTCAACTGCGATGGCGGTGAAGTCGAACACTGCGGCAACGGCGCACGCTGCTTCGTCAAGTTCGTGCGCGATACCGGGCTCACCGACAAGCGCAGCGTTCGCGTGCAAGTGCACGGCGGTCTCATCACGCTGACGATGCAGGAGAACGGCGAAGTGGTCGTCGACATGGGCGCGCCCGTGTTCGAGCCCGCGCGCGTTCCGTTCGATGCAACGGGCCTCGCCGGCCGCCGCGAAGGCGCCGATACGGTCTGGCCCCTCGAGATCGACGGCGCCACGTACTGGGTGTCGGTCGCGTCGATGGGCAATCCGCACGCCGTGCAAGTCGTCGATGATGTCCGAACCTTTCCCGTCGCGAGCATCGGCCCGAAACTCGAGCACCACCCGCGCTTTACGCAACGCGTCAACGCCGGCTTCATGCAGGTCGTTTCGCGCCGTGAAATCGCGCTGCGCGTGTTCGAGCGCGGTGCGGGCGAGACGCTCGCCTGCGGCACCGGCGCCTGCGCGGCCGTCGCGGCCGGCATCCGCCGAGGCCTGCTCGATTCGCCCGTGACGGTGCACGCGCTCGGCGGCACGCTGACGATCGCTTGGGACGGCGCCCGCGACGAAGCCGCGCCGCTCATGATGTCGGGG
>CAYRLJ010000096.1:0-17948 GCA_964425025.1 uncultured Burkholderia sp.
TAGACCTGCTTGAGCTTGCGGCGGCTGTCTTGGTTCATCTTGCCGTCGCGCGTCAGGATATGCAGTTCCTTGAGCAGCTCGACGGATTGGTTGGGGCGGATTTCGTAAGTCTTGGTCGACATAGTGGCACGGCGCTCGGACTCGCCGCCGCGTGGGTGCGACAGCTTACTTGCGCGCAAAAGCAATGGCGTCAGTTTACCGCGAAAGACGCGGGCGCTCGCGCAGGAACAGTTTATGCATGGACGCGCAGACCCCAATTTTTCGGTCGCGGCGAGCACCTTCGCATCCAAGGGAGAGCGAGACGCGGCAAGGCCCGGGACGTCCCAGGGCGCGCTGCTGCGCAGCGCGGCGCGAGCGGCGCGTTACGTAACGTTACGTTTCGCGGCTCGCGGCGGGGCCATAGTGAAACGAGAGCGCGGAGACGACGAAGCGGGAACGCTGAAACCGGTCCGCCCCGACAGACAAACGGCGAGCAGGCACAGTTCATCAAAGGACGACAGCAATGGCTACGATACCCAACGGAGATGCGGAGCAGAAGTTTCAAGCGATGCTCGCCAACCTCCTTACGCCTCCGACGGGCTGGTCGGAAAAGCAGCAATTGGAACTCGAGATGGCGCGGGACATATCGGTGGAAATGCTGCGGCTCGCCGAATCGATGCGCGATTCGGATCCCGGGCTCGAGGCGCTGCTCACCTTGCTCAAATATGCGAAGGTCGTCGACTTCATCCTGACGACGCTCTCGTCCAGGCGCGACATCCGCCCACAGACGTTGCGCGTCATCTTCAAGCTCGCCGGATTGAAAATCGACGAGGCCTATCCGGGCTGAGCGTATCGGTCCTGTGTCGGTTCTGTCAGCGGCCCCCTTGCGCCGCCCGGCGCGAGAGGCGCGCGTCCCGACTCGCTGCCGGCTTCATCGGGCGCCGAGCCGCCAAAGCGAAGTGATCTCAGCCGCTCGCGCGCGATAAAGCGGATCGGTCGGATCCGCTGCTTTTGGATGAACCGGCCGAATGTCGTCGCGGCCGATGACACGCAATCCCGCCTGCTCGAACATGGTTTGCAATGCGTCCTGCGATCGCAATCCCAAATGTTCGGCGAAATCGGACAAGATCAACCAGCCTTCGCCTTCCGGTTCGAGGTGTGCCGCCAAGCCCTCGAGGAATCCGCGCAGCATGCGGCTGTCGGGATCGTAGACGGCACGTTCGATCGGCGAGCTCGGCCGCGCCGGCAGCCAAGGCGGATTGCAGACGACGAGCGGCGCGCGCCCCGGCGGAAACAAATCGGCCTCGCACACCTGCACCTTGCCGCTCAAACCTAGGCGCTCGATGTTCTCGCGCGCGCAAGCGAGCGCACGCGCGTCGGCGTCCGTTGCAACGATCCGCTCGACCCCGCGTTTGGCCAGCATGGCCGCGAGCACACCGGTGCCGGTGCCGATGTCGAACGCGAGTGAACGCGAGGGCAACGGCGCGCGCGCGACGAGGTCGATGTACTCTCCGCGCACCGGTGAAAAGACGCCGTAATACGGGTGAATACGGGCGCCGAGCGCTGGGATTTCGACACCCTTCTTGCGCCATTCGTGCGCGCCGATCAGTCCCAACAATTCGCGCAGCGAGACGACGGACGATCCCCCGCCCGGCGCGTGGCCCTGTCCGTACACTTGCTCGCACGCCTCTTTGACATGGGGTGCGCGCTTGAGCGGAATCGAATAGTCGGCGTCGAGCGGAATCAACAGCATGCCGAGCGTGCGCGCCCGTTGCGCCTGCGCCTGCCGATGCGCATTGAATGCATCGAGCGGCGAAGCGCTGGGCTTGCGCGGCTTACGGTCGATTCGGCGCGCCATCGCCTGCATGAGTTGCCGCGCGTTCTGAAAATCGCCGCGCCATAAGAGCGCGATGCCTTCGCTGGCCTGGCGATAGGCGGCGTCGGCCGTGATGCGGTCGTCGGCAAGCACGACGCGCCGCGGCGGCGCAACGCCGGCTTCCGAGCGCCAGCGCGCGCTGCAATGGGCGGCGCCGTCGTTCCAATTGATGACGGGAAAAGTCGGATCGGTGGTCACAAAACGGGTAACGGAAAATGCACGAAAAGGCGGGCGCACATGCGCCCGCCCCGCAAGCCGACACAATACCGCGCTTTTGCGAAATGCACGGCCGCGATAAACCAGCCGCCGTGGATTGAATCGATCCCGAAATTCCAACGCTCGCGCCGCGACGGCTACGATCGTCCACGGATTCGCATGCTGCCAGTGCAGTGTAAGCAGGAGCGGAAAAAAGCCGACCGCAAAACCGAAGAGCCGCAGCACGTCGACGCGGCGCACGAACGCGGCGTCGCAGCGCATCTTCTCCGCGCGATAGGCGATCGGTGCTGCGGTCAGCCGTGACGACTCATAGTGCATGTCGAAGAAACGTACAGCGCAGGGGCGCCGACTCGGCGCGCATCACGTTTAAGCGGCGCTGTCCTTGCGCTAATGGGCGTTGGTCCTAAAAGTTAGCTAAAACAGTCGACGACCCCTTTCAAACGGTAAAAAAGTAAGGAGTACGAACGATGATCGGGTCCGCACGGCATCCGGCCGCCGATACGCCTAGCGTGGGCGAATTGAATGGACGCGCTCGCGCAGTCAGACACATCTTCGTGTCGGAATCCGGGTAACAAACGCGTTCGCGCGGCGCGATCGCTTCCCTATCGTCCTAAAAGCGGGCGCAAACGCGAGTGCGAAGCCCCGCCGCGTCAACATCGCCTTCGCCCATCCACCGCCCGTGTCCGGCAGCGGGCAACTCAAGGAGGAATACGAACCATGACGGAACCGACGACACCGCGTCTAACGCTCGCCGATGCACCGCCGATCGGCCAGTATTGGGAAGGTCAAGGCGGAATCTATGCCGGCATCATGCCCGATCACGTCGGTACGCAACCGCGCTTTTTGATCTTTGCGACGGACGAAGCAGTCGATGTCGACTGGGGCGGGCTGGGTTGGACGGAAATCGGCGCACGCAATCCCGACAACGGCATGATGAACACGCAACATTTAGACGTATGCCATTCCGTCTTTCATAGCCATGATGCGGCGCACTTCGCATCGGAGTACGAGCAAGACGGGCACAAGGATTTTTATCTGCCCTCGCAGCGCGAGCTCGACGTCGCGTATCACACGCTTCGCGAAAACTTCGATGCGAGCGACTGGTATTGGTCCAGCACCGAACAATCGAAGTTGATGGCGTACGGCCGCAATTTCGGCGAGCTCGATCTACCGCATTTGTTGAAGGTCATCAAGGGTCGCGTGCGGCCCGTTCGATCGATACCCGTGGCCGGCGACGACGCGCAAGCGTAACGCGCGCGGCTTGTCTCAACTGAACTTATCCCTGAAAAAGGAGCGATTTTGACTCAGACCACCGAAGGCGTCCGGCTCGCCGACGCACCCAAAATCGGTCAATACTGGCCGGGGCAAGGCGGCTTCTACGCCGGCGTCATGCCTGACTACGAAGGCCACGACCCGCGCGTATTGATCGTCGCCCACGACGAAGCCCTCCGCGTCGCGTGGGGCGGATCCGGCGGCACCGAGGCAGGCGCGAAGAATGAGGCCGACGGCGACGCGAATACGCGCAATCTCGTCGATTGCCGACAAATCTCGCATTTTCATCAAGCGGCGCGCTTCGCCGACATTTATGAAAAAGACGGCCACGCGGATTTTCATCTGCCGTCCAAGCGCGAGCTCGACGTCATTTATGTCACGGTTCGCGGTGCGTTAGACCAGACCGCTTGGTACTGGTCGAGCACGGAAAAGTCCGCGACCCTAGCCTGGGGCCGCAATTTCGGCGGTGAGAGCATAGACACGATGTTCAAACACATGCCGGGGCATGCACTCGCCGTGCGCACGGTGCCCATCATCAAGGACGCGGACTGTGTCGTGAACGAGTGCATAAAGACTTAGCCGGCCAGCGGCTTGCGTAGCACCGGGGCGTCGCGCTCAGGCGCAGTCAAGCAAACACAAGCAACTGCACGCGCCCAAGCGAGCGCGACGCCCCGCGTTATCCCACCGCTCACTGCTGCGCGGCCGGAATCATCCAAGTCAGCACGTGCTGCTGCAGGAATACCAGCACGCCAAGCAGCAGCGTCAAGAACACGCTGTGCCAGAAGGTGCGGGCGAACACGACGCCTTCCTGGCCTTTTAGGTCCGTCGTCGAGACACCCGTCGCGATGTTTTGCGGCGAGATCATCTTGCCCATCACGCCGCCCGACGAGTTCGTGGCGGCCATCAGCACCGGGTCCAAGCCCAGTTGCCGGGCCGCGACCGCCTGAAGGTTGCCGAACAGCGCATTGCCCGACGTATCGCTGCCCGACAAGAACACGGCAATCCAGCCGAGCGAGGCCGATACGAGCGGGAAAAGCGCGCCCGTCGACGCCACGCCCATGCCGAGCGTATAGCTCATGCCCGAATAGTTGAGCAGGTACGCGAGCCCCACGATCATCATGACGGTCACGATCGCGATGCGCGTTTGCCGCCAGGTGACTCTCACACACGAGAAGAAATCGGCGACGCCCATGCGCGACCAAGCGGCCGTGATGATCGCCGCGAGAAGAATGGCCGTGCCGGTGCCGAGCGGCTGGAAATCCCAAATTGCGGCATACGGCTTGTGATAGAGCGTGACATAGACCGCGTTGTGCAGCCCCGGCCACTTGATCTTCATGTCGCCGATCATCGCGATGCTGGCATGCACCCAGACAATGACGACGACGGACACGACGATCCACGGCAGCCAGCCGCCCCACCCGGCCCTTCGATGAGCGGCGCCGGCGCCAACCAGCCTATCGCCACTGCGCGCGATCGCGAACCGCGCGTCGGGCTCGGGGCGCCAGAGCTTGAGGAAGCCGATCGTCAAGATCAACGAGGTCAGCGACGAAAGCACGTCCGTCAACTGATAGCCGAGGTAGTTCGACGTGACGAACTGCGCGAGCGCAAAGCTGCCGCCCGAGACGAGCAGCGCGGGCCAGAGCCTGCCGATCGAACGCACGCCGCCATACAACCCGACGACGTAGAACGGCAGCAGCAGCGCGAAGAACGGCAATTGGCGGCCGACCATGGCGCCGAGCGTAGCCGGCGGCAACGAGGTCACGGCACCGAGCACGGTGATCGGGACGCCGAGCGCGCCGAACGCAACGGGGGCCGTGTTGAAGATCAGCGTGAACGTCAACGCTTCGAGCGCGGGAAAGCCGAGTGCGATCAACAGCGCGCTGGTGATCGCCACCGGGGTGCCGAAGCCCGCGATGCCTTCGAGCAAGCACCCGAAGGAGAAGGCGACGACGAGCAGCACGAGCCGCCGATCGTCGGGCAGATGATCGAGCATCCATTGCCGGAATTGATCGAAACGCCCCGTCTTAACGGCGATGTTGTACAGCATCAGCGCGTTGAAAACGATCCACATGACCGGCACGAGCGCGAGCGCCATGCCGGCGCCGACCGCATCGAACGCAAGGCCGGCCGGCATGCCCCATGCCGCAATCGCGATGACGAGCCCGACGATGAGCCCGGCTAACGAGGCCTGCCACGCCGGACGGCGTAGGACGCCGAGCATGATGAGCGCCGCGGCGATCGGCAACGCGGCAACCAGAAACGAGAGTGCGAGGGAATGGCCAACAGGAGTGAGCGGTTGCGCGAAGACTGTTCCAGGGGGAAGCGCCACGGTTGAATCCATACGATCTCCTTTGAGTAGTCATTGTCGGACGGACATCGATACCCGTTCGCACAGCCTCACCCACGGCATCGCGTCCGTCGGCGGGGCAACACTTCGCTTGCACGCCGCGCGATACCGCTGCGGCGCGGGCTGCATACCGCCGCCCCAGTGCGACGTGCAACCCGGCTGCGCTACTGTTCCACCCGATCACGCTCGAGCTCGGCACGGATCCGCCGGACGGCGGCTCCGGGTTAAGCCGCGACGCTTTGCGCGCCCGCTTTCGCGACCTGGGCGTCCTGCTCGGATTTCACGCCCGAGACGCCCACCGCGCCGACGACGTGCCCGCCGACAACGACGGGTACGCCGCCCTCGAGCGTGCCCTTGATCAGAGGTGCGCTCAGGAACGCATTGCGCCCGCCGTTGATCATGTCTTCATAGGCTTTCGATTCGCGGCGGCCTAGCGCCGAGGTGCGCGCTTTTTCGATGGCGATGTAGGCGCTGAGCGGCGCGGCGCCGTCCAAACACGTCAGCGCGCGCGGATGCCCGCCGTCGTCGACCAGCGCAATCGCCACGTTCCATCCGTGTTTTTCGGCTTCGGCACGTGCGGTCTCGATGATCTTGTTCGCTTCAGCGAGGCCAAGTACGGGTTTCGTTTGCATCGTCAGCTCTCTCAAAGGGTGAAAGGAAGGTGCGACATCGGCGCGGCGCACCGCGTCGAGTTCATTGTCGCAAGCTTGCGCTTGCCCGTAGGTTGCGTGGACGAATACTGACCTGCTGGTCTCCAGCATAGATGCTGGACCGCCATTGTTGCCAATTGACATGGCGCCGTCCATCGAACGCCCGCGCTTTCGGTTCATGCGCGCCGATGTCGATCTACGCCGGTTCGCTCAACGCGAATTCGAGCGCCGCCATCGCGTGAAGCTCAGTCGTATCCAGTACCGGCAGCACGCTGTCTTTTTGCCCGATCAGCAGCTCGATTTCCGTGCAGCCGAGCGCGACGGCTTGCGCGCCGCGCTGCGCTAACGAATCGATGACCTCAATGTAGGCGCGGCGCGACGCATCGCTAATGATGCCCGCACACAGCTCCTCATAGATCACGCGATGCACGAGATCGCACTGCGACTCCGACGGCACGCGCAGTTGCACGTCGTAATGTTCGCGCAAATAGTCGATCAGAAACGGCTGCCGCATCGTGAATCCCGTGCCGAGCAGCCCGACGTCGCGCCATCCGTTGCCTTGGCACGCCTGGCCCAGTGGATCGCCGATATGAATGAACGGAATCGGCACGCTGCGCGCGATAGCATCCGCCACCTTATGCATCGTGTTCGTGCACAAGACGATGCAATCGGCGCCGCCCGCGTGCAGCCGGCGCGCCGCGTCCTGCAGGATAGCGGCCGCGTCGTCCCAGCGGCCCTCGTGCTGCGCCCGCTCAATCGGACCGAAGTCGACGCTGAACATGAGCACCCGCGCCGAACGTAGCGGCCCAAGTCGCGCTCTCGCGCCTTGGTTCAGGATTCGATAGTATTCGGCCGAAGACTCCCAGCTCATCCCGCCAATCAAGCCAATCGTTCGCATCGTCGTTGCCTCCCGGACGTCGTCGTTTCGTGAACGAGGAGCATGCCCCGGTGGTATGGGCACCGTCTATCAAGAAATTTCATGGCGAACCACGATCCCGCGGACACCCCCGGCAGGCAGCGCGGCCACCCCGTCTTAGTAGCTGGCGGCCGACTGACGCTGCAATTGTTGCCGCGTGCGCCCTATAGCGCGCGCGATCCAGCGCACGCGCAATCGATCGGCGTCGCGCTTGAGCGCCAGACGGGCGTCCATGCCATCGGCTCGGACCAGCGCGAGCCATTCGACCGCTGGCCGGGCACGCTTGCGGTCACGCCGGCCGGGGTCGATGTGTTTTCCGAGTCGCCGATCGGCGGAGAATATCTCGTGTTGCGCTGCGAGAGCGAACTCGATCTGACGTGCTCGGGCAACGTCGAGGGGACGCGAGTTTGCATCGCAGGAGCGCGTGACGCGTTCACCTTGGCGCGCGACATCCGGCGGGCACTGCTCGCGCCCATGCTGGATGAGCCGCTGATTGAAGCGCTGGCCTGGCGGCTCGCGGCACTGGGGGCCGCATCGCCGCGCGAGCGCGTCACCCCGCGCGCCAAGGCGGGCCGCTGCCAGGAAATCGCCCGAGATCGTAACCGCTACGCGCCGGCGCTAGCGCGAATTGCCGACGCATTCGATCAACCCCTTGCTATCGACGAACTGGCCGCAATGACGGACCAATCCCCGCTCGCTTTCTTGCGCGGCTTTACGTCGGTTGTCGGTTTGACCCCGCACGCCTATCTCATCGAGCAGCGCCTGCAGGCCGCTCGGTGCCTGCTCGCCGACGCGCGCCGCTCGCTGACGGACGTCGCCCTCGCCTGCGGCTTCTCGCACCAGTCGCATTTCGGCAACGCGTTCAAACGCACGTTCGGTCTGACGCCGGATCACTATCGCCGTTTGCTGGGCGTGGCTTGCACGGTGGCGTGCCAGCGCAAGTAGGAAAAGGCTGACATGTGCATCGGAGCGGACGACATCATGTTCCGCCGCCGCTGATTGGAGCAAAGAACGAACTGAACAATACTCTCATCCAACGCATGCACGACACCGCACCCCATGAAGGGCGGCCTGATCGAGAAGCATGCGGCTCATTTTCCTGCTGCGGAGGCTTAAAAGTGGACGATCGCGAAGTGCTCGAATCGATACGCGAAATCAACCTGTCCTATTTGATGCTTGCGCAGCAAATGCTGGGCGAGGACTACGCGGAAGGGATGTTCAAGCTCGGCTTGTCCGGGCAAATGGCCGAATTGATTGGCATGCTTTCGCCGGCGCAAACGATCAAGTTCGCGCAATCGGAAGACCTCGTTTGCGACTTCCGCTTCGACGACGCGGACACGCTCACGGCGATGACGAAAACCGACAAGGGCGTCACCGCCACCGCCACGCACGTAGCGATTTTGCTTGCCGCGCAACCTGCCCGCCAATTCGCCTAAGAGAGAGCGCGCCATGCCGAAGACGAGTCTGATCGAAGAAGCGCAAGAAGTTTCACGCGCCGTCGCGCTGATCGAGCTGGGTGCCCGCATGCAGGTGCTCGAGTCGGAGTTGTCGCTCTCGCGCGAACGCCTCATTCGCTTGTACCGCGAAGTCAAATCCGAATCGCCGCCGAAGGGCATGCTGCCCTCGTCCGCCGACTGGTATATGACGTGGCAGGCCAACATTCACGCGTCGCTCTTCTATCACACGTACTCGTTCCTGAAGCAGGAAGCGCGTTGCTCGCATGTCGACGCGCTGACGAAGGGATATCGTCTCTACCGCGAACACTGCACGAATGCCGGTCTCGACGTGCATCTGGATTTGACTCGCGCTTGGACGCTCGTGCGCTTCTTCAACGGCGGCATCCTCGAATTGCATCAATGCTGCCGCTGCAAAGGCAAGTTCGTCTCGTACAAGCACGATCTGCCCCGCGCGAAGACCTGCGTCATGTGCCAGCCGCCTTCGCGCGCCGGTAAGAAAGCAAAAACGCTGAACTAACGCTGGAGCAAAGCGCGTTTGTCGATGTGGGCGTCGACTACGAAGAGCACGCCGCTCGTTTTCAACAACGCCGAGGCCATCTTGATAAACGTCGCCGCGCAGGTCCTCGTGCATGACGACCCATGTCGGCAACGTCAACGCCACCGCATCGGTCAACACGCGTACGAGCCCGTCGCGACGCGCGATCCCCGCTTGACAGACACCGATCCCGCAGCCGGCTCGAATCAACGCGAGCTGAGCGAGGTCGCTATCGGTGCGTAACGCAAAGGCTTCCCTTTTCCATACCGGCAACGCTTTACCCGCTTCGCGCACGAACGGCGTCGCTTGATCGAAACCGATCAGCGTGTGATGGGCGAGCTCGGCAAGGCTCGCCGCCGCGCGCTCGAGCGCCGCCGCCGTGCTCTGCAGCGCGAGCGCGTAACTGCGCAACTCGAGCGCAGCGTCGGTCGGAAGCAGTCCCGATTGCGGTCGCGTAAAGAGCGTCTGGCCGAAGGCCGCCTCGAGCGCCGCGACGTGACGCCCAGCCGTCGGCTGAGTGATGCCCAGCGCACGGGCGCCGCCCGACAGCGAGCCCTCCGTCAGGACGGAAAGAAACGTTCGACACAGTTCCCAGCTCAGATTGGTAGCCATACAAACGTGTTAGCCGATTAATCATGTTCGCCAATTCCTAAATATCGCACGGCACACGACAATGCCCCCTATCGAAAGCACACGTCCTTGGAGAGCCGCGATAAAAATGACACAAGAAACGCAAGGCAAGCGCGCGCTCGTGCTCGGCGCGACGGGCGGCATCGGCGGCGAACTCGCGCGCCAGCTGCGCGATGCGGGGTGGGAAGCGACCGCACTTACGCGACGGGAAGACCTGATTGGCGAACGCAATGGCGTCGCCTGGGTGCACGGCGACGCGATGGATCGCGAATCTGTGAAGGCGGCAGCGCGTCCCGTGCAGATGAGCAACGCCCGGCTCGTAGACGTGCTGGGTCGCGAGCCCCACACGCGGCTCGACGTAGCCGTCGAAGCAACGCTCCGAGGTATCGGTTGCTTGGCGTGAACGGCGGACGGAAGGTGAAACTCGCCGCCCATTGTCGAAAGATGTGCATCGATGTCAGCGTTTTATCTGACGCAAGCGGGGGCTAAATGGACGCGCCATTTGACCATGACGGCATTGACGCGCCTTTGAATGCCGTCGACATCGAACGCGAGCGGCTTTTTTCTCACGGTACGCGCGGTGACGACAATGATTCGCACGCCCGATTCTCGAGCGCTTTACCGCCCGGTGTCCGGCGCGTGGCGGTCCACGGCGTGAAGCGAACAGCGGATACCGCCGTCGCGCAATGCTATGGCGTATTTCTTTACGACACCGCGGGCCGCGAGCACGCGCTGGCGCAGTTCGAGGATGCCGCGAGTGCCGCCTATGCCGCGTTGCGTTTCGGCCAGATTTATCGAGTCGGCGTAGAGTTCGGCAACTTCAGCGATCCTAAGGCACTGCGTCCGGTGCACGACTAACCGCTAACGACTAACATTTGATGCGCAGTCCTCGCGGATCGAAAGGCGCCTTCATATGCAGCGTCGCATCGAGCCGCTCACCGGCTACATCGATCTGATAGCGACCGCTCTCGAGATAAGCCCCATCGACAGGCCCACCGCGCGCCCCGACATAGCCGAGTGCGACGGGACATCCGAGCGTGTGACCGAATGCGGCCGAACTCACCGAGCCGACCGGTACTCCGTCGCGCAAAATCGCTTCGCCTCCCCACAGCATTTTGTCGGCATGTTCGCCCAGCGTGAGCGCGACTAGGCGCCTGCCCGGCAGCTGATCGCGCCGCGCGAGTAACGCCTCGCGCCCGCGAAACGCGATCGCCTGATCGAGCTTGCAGGCAAATGCGAGACCGGCCTCGAACGGATCGCGCTCGGGCGTCAATTCGCGGCCCCATGCGCGATAGCCCTTCTCGATGCGCAGCGATTCGAGCGCGTAGTAGCCGGCGTCGACAAGACCGAAGGGCGCACCGGCTGCATGCAGCGTCTCATAGACACCGAGCGCGAATTCCACCGGAATGTAGAGTTCCCACCCGAGTTCGCCGACATAACTGCGCCGCACAGCCAACACCGTCGCATAGCCCAGATCGATTTCTTGACAAGCACCGAAAGCGAAGCCCTCGTTTGAAAAATCGCTCTTCGAGACGCTTTGCAATAACGCGCGCGAATTCGGCCCCATGAGGGCCAACACGGCATATTGACCGGTCACATCGAATGCGACGCAATGCTGATCGGCGCGCAAATGCCGTTCGATGAAGGCCAGATCGCGCGTGGCTTGGGCGGATCCGGTAACGAGCAGGTACTGATCCTGCGCAAGACGCAGCAGCGTGAGATCGGATTCGTAGCCCCCGCGCTCGTTGAGCATGCCGGTGTAGACCGAAGTGCCAGGCTCAACGGCGACGTCGTTGGCCACAAGGTACTGCAGCGACGCTTGCGCGTCCCGCCCCTTGATCATCAGCTTGCCGAACGACGTCAGATCGAACAGCGCGACGCGTTCGCGACAGGCGCGATGTTCCGCGCCGCTCCAAGCGTGCCAGTTTTGCTGACCGAAGCCGTATTCGATGACGGGGGCCGTGCCGGTCGGCGCAAAAAAGTTCGCCCGTTCCCATCCCATCTTGCTGCCGAAGTACGCGTTGCGCTCCTTTAGGGCGCAATAGAGCGGAGAGCGACGCAGCGGCCGCGCGGTATCGAGTTCCCGATTCGGCCAGGGCATCGCATAGTGCAGCCCGAGCGTTTCTTTCACGCGATCGTGCAGCCAAGCATCGTTGCCGTTGAAACGGGCGAAGCGGCGTATGTCGACGGGCCACAGATCCATCGTCGGCTCCCCGGCCATGATCCATTGCGCGAGCGCCATTCCCGCGCCGCCGGCCGAAGCGATGCCCATCGAATTGAACCCTGCGCCGACGTAGAAGTTTTTCAGCTCAGGCGCTTCGCCGAGGATGAAGTGATTGTCGGGCGTGAACGACTCAGGGCCGTTGTAGAACTGTCGCACACCGGCTGTCTCCAGCGCGGGCACGCGTATGAGCGCGTTGTTCATCAGGATCTCGAATTGATCCCAGTCGTCCGGCAGCAATTGGAATTCGAACTTGTCGGGGATGCCGTCCATGCCCCACGGCTTCGCGTTCGGTTCGAAGCCGCCCATGACCAGGCCGCCGACTTCCTCTTTGAAATAGATGAAGCCGTCCGGATCGCGCATGACAGGCAAATCGGGATGCACGCCGGGCACTGCGCCCGTCACGATGTAGTAGTGCTCGGCCGAGTGCAGCGGCACTGTCACGCCGCACAGCCGCCCCATCGCTTTCGCCCATTGACCGCCGCAGTTGACGACGATCTCGGCGCCGATCGTACCGGCCGTGCCGTCCTTCGTCCGCCAGGCAACCCCCGTTGTCCGGCGGCCAGCGTCCGAGCGTTCGGTGGCGATGCCGGTCACATGCACATTTTCGACGATACGGGCGCCGGCCATGCGAGCGCCACGTGCTAGCGACTGCGTGAGATCGGTCGGATTCGCCTTACCGTCACCGGGTAACCACACCGCGCCGTGCAGATCGTCCGTGCGCATCGGCGGCCAAAGCTCGCCGGCTTGCGAAGGCGAAAGGATGTCACACGCCACACCGTATGCGCGCGCCGTCGCGGCCGTCCGTTCGAGCTGGATCATGCGCTCCTTCGTACGGGCGACCGAGATCGATCCGCATGGCTTCCAGCCCGTGGCAAGACCTGTCTCGGCTTCGAGTTCGGCGTATAGCTGCGTCGAATAGCGGATGAGCCGCGTCATGCTTTCTTGAGAGCGCAACTGGCCGACGAGCCCCGCCGCGTGCCAGGTGGTGCCGCAAGAAAGCTGGCCTTGCTCGAGCAGCGTGACGTCGGACCAACCGGCTTTGGCGAGGTGGTAGGCAACGGAACAACCGATGATGCCGCCGCCGACGATGACGACGCGCGAATGCGAAGGGACCGAGGTCATGGCATGTGAATCGATGAGCGACGCGAGCGGGCGGGATGCCGGCCGTCAGGTTTCGCACATAATGCCACTCATTGCCACACAATGCCATAATTTCACGCATGGCGATTGCGGCATAGCCTGCCGACTACAAAGACCTGAGGCGTTGTCCCGAAATAAGCAGAGCAGGTTCAGCTTCGTCGCGGAAATCAGTCCAACGGAAGGTGGTTAAGGCGCTCGCGACTGATCGCCCCAATGGCTTGCAGGATTTACTAAGTTCCGTTAAAAAGTGCCGAAAGACAATCGTGGCGCGTGCCCCGTTGAGCTACGCGACCGCAACGAACAGCCTGAGAGCCCTGTACCGAGGAAACGCAATGCCTGTTGAATGCACCTTCGCCTTCAACCGCCAACGTCTATCGACGCTCACCTGCCTCGGCTTTGGAGGTGCTGCCGCCTTCTCTGGAAACGGCCGCTACATAAGCGATCCCAATTCGACAGCAGTTGCTGATGAGGGTCCACTCCCGGCCGGGATCTACTACATCGTCGACCGCGGTGGGCACTTCGGATGGTTCTGGGATGCCGTTAAGGACGTCGGCGCCAACACGCGCCGCGCCGATTGGTTCGCGCTGTACCGAGTCGATGGGAAGATCGATGATGAGACGATGATCGATGGCGTTCGTCGAGGCCATTTCCGGCTGCATCCGGTGGGCCGTTTCGGCGAAAGCGACGGTTGCATTACGCTCGCGAGCCCGCTGCAGTTTGATAAGCTGCGTGCCTTCCTCAAGGCGCAGCGCACGATTCGAGTCCCAGGTACGGTGCTTAATGCATATGGAAGGGTGGCGGTTCGATGAAGGCAATCGCACGCTTACTGCTCGCACTGGTCCTGACGCTGCCGATGTATACGAGCATCACGTCTATTCCCTTGCTCTATCACTGGTTCGCCAGCGGGGCAGGATGGGAGGCGATGCAGCCCATTTTTCATGCATTTAGTTCAGTTGGCGGCGAACAGAACGAGGACATCCTGTTCGGGGCGCTCTTGATTGCGAGCTTCGTCGCCGCCCTCGGCGCCTCCTTTCTCTTGATCGGTCCGATCGGGCGACTCGGCCAGCGGGCAATCAAACGTGAGGGATAAGAGGTTTCGATCCGGACAAAAACCAGACCGACATGCTATGGGCAATCGTAAAACCAACTTGATCATGCCGACGCCCGAAGAGGACGCGGAGATCAATCGCGGCATCGCCGCCGATCCTGACACTTACGAGTTGAGCGATGCCGAATTCAAGCAGCTCCGCCCCTTCTCTGAAGTGATGGCCGAACGCAAGCGCATGGGCCGGCCGCCGAACGAGAACCCAAAAGAGCAGGTTTCCGTGCGCTACGACGCAGATATGATCGCTGCTTTCCGCGCGACCGGCGACGGTTGGCAGACGCGCATGAACGACGCGCTGCGGACGTACCTGAATGAACATCCGCTCAAAGCGGCCTGAGGCATCGATAGCAACCGACACAACGACTTGCAGGCCACAGCGGACCTGACGTGACGACACCTACACGCGGCGCCAGGCCAGTGAAACCGTCTCGCTAAAGACTTTCCAAAACGCGAGGGCCAACGGGTTACTGAAAACGGAGCGATCGTCGATGCGTTACGACAGTCCGCAGAAGCAACAAGGGCCTAGCCGAATTAGCCGCCCCCGGCGGCGAGAAAAAGTGCCGGTTGGTGCGAGGGTCAAAACTAAATTCAAGGGGTTGCTGCCGGACGACTGCCATTCGTCTCCCAAGGTCACGGCTCTGCTGCCCAGTACGAGAACGCCCGAAGGCGACTGCCTTACCGCCGCGACCGCTCGACTTGTTACGCCAGTGGCACACCCGCATCGAGGCGTGGATGCTGAAGGAGGCGGGCATCGATTTTTCGCCGGAAAGCCACGACTAGCAAGGGATTCCTGCCATACCGTACCCTTGTTATCCATATCAACTGGTGATACATTTAGATGAAGAGAGATGTAGCTATCGACACCCTGCTTGATCTCCATGGTTCGATTTTGGATCAGGAGAAGGGGTACTGGATCAAGCTGGAAGCATGGCGAGTCGATGTGTCGCCCGAGATTCCACACGGCATCAGATATTCGCTGACGCTCCACGAACCTTATGGGAACCGCATCCTCGGCTACGACAACGCGCATGCTGTCAAACCGCCGAAGAAGTTCAAATATGCGGGACGGATTCTGGCTTACGACCACAAACACCGTCACGCATCGGATCAGGGCGTTCCCTATGAGTTCAAGGATGCGCAGCAGTTGATGAATGACTTTTTTGCAGACGTTGACCGCGTCTTGCTGAAAGCGAGGAAATGATGAAATCTATTGCCATCGGCATCATGCCGCAGGAAAAGATCCGCGCTCGCGTGCTGGCGATTGCCCGCGGCGAGTACAAACCGAAATCCAGCGAGCCGAAGGTCTGGTTTACGTCGATGAAGTCGTTGGCGGAGGTCTTGAGCGACGACAACCGTGCCTTGCTGCACGTCATTATGGAAACAAAGCCACAGTCGATCGCCGAGCTTGCTCAGGCTACCGGGCGCAAGCCGAGCAACCTTTCTCGCACCCTGAAAACAATGTCGAACTATGGCATCGTGGACTTGAAGCGTGAGAAGAATTTCATTCGCCCGGTTGCCAAGGCTACCGAGTTCCGTATCATCGCGGCTTGATTCACGTTGGCATGACGATAGCCGAATACGGAGGTGCCATGGTGGTCAACGCTAAAGGCAAGAGCGCTCTCCTTGATGCCGCTCATGAAACGGCCGCTGACCTGCATCGCCTCGGTTTTATCGACAAGCGGAAAATGCAGAAGTACGAGGTGCTCTGCCTCGAACTCGTGCCGGAATACGACGCCGCGAAGATTCGCGCGTTGCGCGCCCGGTTTCATTTGAGCCAAGCAGTGCTTGCTGCTGCGCTCAACACCAGCTCATCGACGGTGCGGAAGTGGGAGATCGGCGATAAGCGACCGAGCGGACCTTCGCAGAAGCTGCTGAACCTGATTGATAGGAACGGACTCGAAGCAGTTCTTTAAGCTCGAGAGCAACTATGCCGTCAGTGTCAGGCCGCATATCTGCTCCCCCATGCCTGCGCCCCGCGTATCCATGCCCAACTCGAACGCGAAGGCGTCCATGTTGGGCGCAAACGTGTAGCGCGGCTGAGGCGTCTAGCTGGCCTGTGTGGGGCCAGTCGCAGGCATTGGAAGCACACCACGCGTCAACGCGCGGGGGCGCGGCGCGCGCCCGATCTGGTGCGTCGTCGCTTCAGTGCCGATGCGCCGCCAGGTCTACATTCAGCGCCCGCGTCCCAGCAGGCGTTCATGTGTGGCTCGCTGATATGCGGGCAGTTGGACAGTGCCACTGTCAGCCCGGACGAACTGCCTTTCCTCCTGCCCCTCCCGATATCGAGCCGCCCCCCTTCTCGGTTTTCATAAATGGTTGGCTCTGTTCGCCGCCGATCCCTCCACCCGGCAAGCGCCCGAGGAGCGCACCAATGGCCATCGCTGCCGCGCCGGATATCGCCGCACCGCCAGTTATACCTGCCGATGGGGTAAAGTAGCGCCCTCGTGGGCAATTGACTGACGTTGAGAGAGCAACGTCCCAAGCCCATAGGATCGGAAATAACAATGAGCGAAAACACATATACCTACCACCAGTTTCGGAATCTCACGCCCGCTGGTCTGTTTGTATGGGTCGCATTCGATGAAACCTGCAAGCAGTTAGGTCTTGATGACCTCGCCAGCGCATCCGCGATCCTTCTCGGCATGAATGATGTTCCTGTGCCTGGAAAGCTCGGTGGCGCAGTGCGCGGCACTTCGGTCGTTTCCATGGCTTCGCGCAAGCTACTTCCCTATCAGATTGCTTCGCGTCTCCCGACTATCACAAGAGCGGGCGTCGGGGGGCTTCGCATTGCAATGACTCGCAATCTTGGCGCCTTCGTCGGCCGCACGATCCCCGTGGTCGGAGTAGTGGTGCTGTCGCGCGACGCATTCCTGATCATGCGGCACACGATTGTTTCTTACAATCGCCTCGTAAAGCCAGAAGACCGGGTGCTTTGATATGGACGACGCCGTCTGGACCAAACTCGAGGCGTTTGCCCGCGAGCAACTTGGACGGCCGCTCCTTGGCGGCCGCTTGAAACTGACGCCCGATAGCAGGCTAGAGGAAGACCTACGCTTGACAGGACTGGACGCTGTCGAATTCATCGACAAGTGGGCAGAAGAGTTCAACGTCGAAGCACCACAGGGCTTCCCATACGATCGGTACTTCGGCCCTGAGAGCTTGGACGTGATCAGGTCGATCCTTGGATTATTCTCGAAGCGCTTCCGAGACCCGGAGTTGGTGTCGCTGACCCTCGGCATGTTAGCCGAGGCGATGCGACGTGGTCGTTGGAATACCGAAGAAATCGAAGCGACTGCCGGCCGGCACCTACCGAGCTCATGAACCAGCGAGGCGCCGCCTCGAATTTTTCTATCCTGTGGGCTGAGACGAGGCCGCGCCTCAGCGGGAGCCGGTCGTAGCCGCCGGTGTCTAATTGACGCTCGACGTCGCAAGAAGGCCAGCGGCGCAAAACCCGCCGTTGACACTTTGTTGACAGTCCGCAGAAGCAACAAGGGCCTAGCCGAAGCTAAGCCCTTGTTTTATTTGGTGCCGGCTGCAGGACTCGAACCCGCCACCTGATGATTACAAATCAACTGCTCTACCAGATGAGCTAAGCCGGCGT
>CAYRLJ010000097.1:0-17919 GCA_964425025.1 uncultured Burkholderia sp.
GTTCAACGAGATGGTCAAGCGCGGCGAGCTGAAGGCGCCGATCGTCATCGGCCGCGATCACCTGGATACGGGCTCGGTCGCGAGCCCCAATCGCGAGACCGAATCGATGAAGGACGGCTCCGATGCCGTCTCCGATTGGCCGCTGCTCAATGCGCTGCTCAACACGGCGGGCGGCGCGACCTGGGTATCGATCCACCACGGCGGCGGGGTGGGCATGGGCTTTAGCCAGCACGCGGGCGTCGTGATCGTCTGCGACGGGACCGATTCGGCTTCGCGGCGGATCGAGCGCGTGCTGTTCAACGATCCGGCCACCGGCATCATGCGTCATGCCGATGCAGGCTACGACCTCGCTCGCGAGACAGCGCGCGAAGTCGGCCTCAAGCTGCCGATGCTCGGACGGTGACGCGCATGGGTACGCAACCGCGGGCGGGGCGGCATCCGGTTGCGTCCGCCGTGTCTACAACGCCTACTGCGCCCACGGCGTCTGCTGTGTGCTCGCCGCCGCGGATCGTGCGCGCCGATGCCTTAAAGGCAACGCCTTGGAAGAACGGCGGCGGCACGACACGCGAGATCGTTGTTTACCCGGAGGGCGCGAGCCTCGAGACGTTCGTCTGGCGCGTGAGCGTGGCCGAGGTCGAGCAGCCGGGGCCGTTTTCGCGATTTCCCGGCATCGATCGCACGCTTGTCTTGCTAAGCGGGGCCGGGATGCGCTTGATCCAGGCCGATGGCGCGGCACACGCGCTGACGGAGCCGCTTTCGGTCGCACGGTTCGACGGAGACGCGGCACTCG
Source organism: uncultured Burkholderia sp. (assembly GCA_964425025.1). Classification (GTDB taxonomy): domain Bacteria; phylum Pseudomonadota; class Gammaproteobacteria; order Burkholderiales; family Burkholderiaceae; genus Trinickia. The sequence continues at coordinate 791 of CAYRLJ010000097.1, forward strand.
AGGCGCAACTCGTCGATGGGGCGACCCGCGACTTCAATCTAATGGTGCGGCGCGATCATGCGAGCGCCACGCTGCAGGTGTGGCAGGGTACGGGCCGGCACATACTCGATGCGGATGCCGCGCTCGTCTTCTGCGCACGCGGTTCGCTCGATATGCGCATCGAGAGCACGCCGCAAAGCCCTGCGAGTGTGGTGTCCGCGCAAGCGACGCTGACGGCGATGGATACGCTCTTGCTCGACGCGCCGCGTGCGATCGCATGCGAAGTGACGGGTGACGGCGCCGCGCTGGCCGTTCTTGTGCGTTATGCCTGACGCACTGCTGCGCGTGCGCGTGCGCTTCATGCGTGCCCCGCGCTGTTGCTGACATTTGAGGCCATCATGAGCGACTTGGTTTGGCGGCATTTGAATCTTTGTCCGAACGGCGACCCGAGCGCATCGATCGCCGACGCCGCGCTGGCCGTGCGCGACGGCAAGATCGCGTGGCTCGGCGCCGCGCGCGACATGCCGCGCGAATTCGACGCGTGGCCCCGTGAGGACCTGCGCGGCGCTTGGGTCACACCGAGTCTCGTCGATTGCCACACCCACCTCGTATTCGGCGGCCACCGCGCTGACGAATTCGCGCTGCGGCTTGCCGGGGCGAGCTACGAAGAGATCGCGCGGCGCGGCGGGGGCATCGTTTCGACGGTGCGCGCGACACGCGAGGCCGATGACGAGGCGCTGATCGCATCGGCGGCAGCGCGTTTGGAGCCTTTGCTCGCCGAAGGCGTCGGCGCCATCGAGATCAAATCGGGCTACGGGCTCGAACTCGCGAGCGAACGCAAGATGCTGCGGGTAGCGCGCGCGCTTGGCCGACGCTATCCGGTATCCGTCTATACGACGTTTCTCGGCGCCCACGCGCTGCCCCCCGAGTACGCGGGGCGGGCCGATGCCTATATCGACGAAGTCTGCGAAAGGATGCTGCCGGCGTTGGCGGATGAGGGACTCGTCGATGCCGTCGACGTCTTTTGCGAGCGCATCGGTTTCTCGCTCGCGCAGAGCGAGCGGGTGTTCGAGGCGGCGCAGCGTCGCGGCTTGCCCGTGAAGATGCATGCCGAGCAGTTGAGCCTGTCGGGCGGGGCGCAGCTTGCCGCGCGCTATCGCGCGTTGTCGAGCGATCATCTCGAGTTCCTCGACGAAGCGGGCGTGCAGGCGATGAAGGAGGCCGGGACCGTGGCCGTGCTCCTGCCGGGCGCCTACTACTTCATTCGCGAGACGCAACTGCCGCCGATCGACTTGTTGCGACGGCACGGCGTGCCCATCGCGCTTGCGACCGACAGCAATCCCGGCACCTCGCCCGCCACCTCACTGCTGGCGATGCTCAATCTCGGCTGCACGCTGTTTCGCATGACGGTGCCCGAAGTGCTGCAGGGCGTCACGGCTCATGCAGCGCGCGCATTAGGGCGCAGCGACCGTCACGGCGAGCTCGCGCCCGGCCGCGAGGCGGATTTTGTCGCGTGGTCCGTGGGCACGCTGGCCGAGCTTGCGTATTGGATCGGCCGCCCGCTCGCCGCGCGTGTGGTTCGCGCGGGCGACACGGTGTACACGGCACCCGTATCGCCGTGGACGGGACGCATCGGCACGCGCGCCGATTCGATCGAAAGAAGTGCGAAGTGACGTACTGCGCGGCGCGCGTTAAGCTGAACGTCGTTTCGAACTCGATCCCGATCCCGATCTCCATGAACGCTACGCTTGATTCCGCTGTGATTTCGCTGCGGCGCGGCACGCTGCCGCTGTTGATTTCGATGCCGCACGTCGGCACGCAGGTCCCCCGTGACATCGCGGCGACGATGACGGAAGCGGCACGCCACGTCGACGATTGCGATTGGCACCTCGAACGCTTGTACGACTTTGCGGCTCGTCGCGGCGCGTCGATGCTTGCGCCGTCGAACGCGCGTTACGTCGTCGATCTGAATCGCCCCCCCGACAATGCGAACCTGTATCCGGGGCAGGACACGACGGCCCTGCTGCCGATCGATACGTTCGACAAGGCGCCGCTTTATCACCCGGGCGGTGAGCCGAGCGAGGCCGAGGTAGCCCGTCGCGTCGAGCGATACTGGCAGCCGTATCACGAGGCGCTTGCGCGCACGCTGGCCGAGCTCAAGGCGCAGCATGGCGCGGTATTGCTTTGGGAAGCGCATTCGATTCGCTCGCATGTGCCGCGCTTCTTCGAAGGCCGGCTGCCCGACTTCAATATCGGGACCGCGAGCGGGGCGAGCGCGGCGCCGGGGATGGCCGAAGCGCTCGTCGAGTGCGTGAAGCGCCACGGTGGTGGCTATACGGCTGTGGCGAATGGCAGGTTCAAGGGCGGTTACATCACGCGCCACTACGGTCAGCCGGAAGAGGGCATTCATGCCGTGCAGCTCGAGTTGTCGCAAATCACGTATATGGACGAAGCGAGGCCCTACGCCTATGACGAGGCGCTCGCTTCGCGCGTCGAGCCGTTGCTCGATGCACTGATCGATGAAGCGCTCGGGCGCTTGCCGCGCGCCTGATCGTTCACCGGCTCGGCGCGGCCGTCCGGGGCTGGCTCGAGGTGCCACGGCCTGCTCGGAGCCGCAGATCTCGTGTCTGTCAATGCTCCGCGTGGCACGGCGATGCGCGCGGTAGACAATCGGCACTTGTCGATTGACGCTGCGCCAGTTCGCCGCTATGTTGCGGCCCATGGCCGATAACGACAACATTCACCCGGGCGCGATCGTGCGCCAGCTCTGCCTCGAGCGGCACAACCTGACGGTGACCGAAGGCGCCGAGGTGCTTGGCGTGAGCCGCCAGGCGCTGACGAATCTGCTGAGCGGCAAGGCAGGCATCTCGCCCGAGATGGCGCTGCGTCTGGACAAAGCGTTCGGCGGCGGCGCTGAAACCTGGCTCCAACGGCAGTTGGTGCACGACCTCGCCAAGGCGCGCAAGCGCCTCGACGAACTCGACGTTATCTCGATGGCGCAGCAGCGCCAGCGGTCCTTGTTCTGACTCCGGCGTTCCAGGCCCGCGGCGCATTCAGTGAACTACCTCCCTGTGCCAGCGGCGATGCGCGGCGCTAGGCGACCATGCGCGCCGCGATGAATTCGCCCTCGACGCGCCAGGTCTTGCCGTCGGCGTCGAGCGCTTGGCCGATCCAATGAAAGCCGTTCGGGGTGATCTCGCTGAAGCGCCAGCGGGTCGCTTGACCGTCGGCGCGCGCACCGATCTGCACGTTTCTCTTCACCGATACGCCGCCCAATTTGCGTTTCGCGATGGTCGCGCGCCGGGTTGTTCCACGCAATGCGCCACGCCCGCAATGCCGGGTCCCACGCGCAGCGTCGACCCGTACATGTCGTTTAGCGGATCGCGTGCCATGCGGCCCGCGCGTCGATTCTCGCGAACGGGCATAATCCATACATCCTGTATCGCACGTCCTTCGAGCACCCAGCCCGCGTGCACTTCACCGGTCAACTGCTCGCTGCGCAAGTCGTATCCACGGTAATGCAGCACCTGCAGCGACCAACTGCCGACGAGCCAGCCGTACACGTCGTCGGTTTCGGCGATGTCGGCGGCGCGGCCGGGCGCGGCGAGGGCGGAAAGAAATGCTTGAGGCGCGAAGCTTTCGATCGGGCTCATCGTCGGTCTCCTGAGTAACCGGCTGCCGCGCGTTCTTGCTTCAGCGCCGCATGGGAAGGTCTGATCACGAGGGCGTTCAGCGAGGCGAAACTTGGCAAAAATTGCGCTCGATCCGCAGCCGGCATTGGCACTGCGCGCCCGCGACGCGGCGGCCGGCGCTACCGAGCCGCGCATCGTCGCGAGCGGGCGCGGTTGGGCGGTGGCCGACGTACCCTGCACGTGCGGCCCCGGCGAGGCTGATCATTTCTTGCGCACTTTCGAACGCGCGACCGGCGTCGCGCCGCATCAATATATCCTTCGCGGGCGGTTGCGGGCCGCCGCGCAGCGACTTGCCGATGCACGCGAAAAGATCGTCGATGTCGCGCTCGATTGCGGCTTTGCCGATCTATCGAACTTCAATCGGGCGTTTCGCGCCGAGTTCGGCGTCACGCCGCGTGCTTACCGGATGCGTTGGCAGTCATGATGGTGCTTTGGCTTGGCGACCGGGCGCGTCGCCGCCTGTCGATACGTCGTTTGATGGAAAGCATGCTTGTCTGCGCAGTGGCTCAGGCCGGTGCGGCCGAGTCGGTCGGCTCGGCCGCCTCGACCAACGCGACTAGCGCGACTAGCGCGATTAACACGATTAACACGATTAACGCGCCCGACTTGGCGCCGGCGACGATCGAATCCGACGTGCATGTATTCACGGTGGCACGCGATGGGTCCGTCGTCGAAAGCGACGAGACGACGCTGCGCGTCAATACCATCGCCGGCGTCGATGACATTGCGCAGCGTTATGTCTGGTTCAACAAAGACATCGAGCGCATCGATGCGCTATCAGCCGAATCGATCGATCCGCAAGGCGGCGTGCATGCCGTCGGCCCCGATGCGATCCGCGACGTGCAAGAGCCGCGCACGGCCGGTGCGCCGACGTTCGAAGACGCCGTATTGCGCACGGTCATCTTTCCCGGCATCGAGCCGGGCTGGCGTGAGCACCTGACGTTCCGCAAATCGCGCGAGGCCATGGAGCCCGGGGTTTTCGAATACTTCGCCATGCCGGCCCGCGATCCTGTGCTCGAGCAGCGGCTCATCTTCGATTTACCGGCCGACATGCCGCTCTACGCCGATGCCCGCGGCTATGTCGCTCGCGAGCGTATCACCGCGAACGGTCGCACGCGCTACGAGTTCGATTATCGGCATGGGCCGTTCTCGCGCGTCGAGCACGGGGCTGTCGGCGAAGCGAACGACGGTGATTGGCTGATGGTGACGAGCGTGCCGAACTATGCCGCCTTCGCCGAGCGGTACCGAACGAACGCCGTCGATCCGACGGCGAACGATCCCGAGGTCGTCGCGCTGGCTCGCGCCTTGACGCACGATGCGCCCGACGACTGGACGAAGGCCGCTCGTTTGTACGATTGGACGCGCGCGAATATCCGCTACGTCGCCCTGTTTCTCGGCGAGACGGCGGCCAAGCCCCATCGCGTCGTCGACGTGCTGCGCCACCGCTATGGCGATTGCAAGGATCACGTGGCGCTATACGGCGCGCTGCTTGCGGCGGTCGGCATCCGCAGTGAGCCTGTGCTGATCGGTCTCGGTTCCGTCTACACGTTGCCTTCGGTGCCCGGATACGGCGCGGGTGCGATCAATCACATCATGGTCTGGATACCGGCGCTTCATCGGTTTGCCGATACGACGGCCGGCGGCGGCATCGCGTTCGGGTTTCTGCCGTCGAGCGTCATGGATCGGCCGGCGCTGCTCGTCGACGAGGGCGTGCTCACGCGCACACCGGCAACGCAGGTGCGCATGCGCGACGCGCGGCTCGACGTCGAGATCGACAACAGCGGCGATGCGCGCTATGGCTATCGCGTCGAGGATGACGGTGTCATGGCGGAGCGCGAGCGCAACGTCTTTCGCCGCGCGACGCGGGCGCATGCGAGCGAGATTGCGTATGAGCGGCTGCGGCGAACCGGGCTGCGCGGCACGGCCGCCATCGGGACTGATGACGTCCTCGCGACGAGCGGTCCGTTCAACGTCACGATGACGGGCACGCTCGAGCACGTCGTCTGGGCAGACGGCATGACGGCGCTGCCGGCCTGGTCGAGTTTCGCGGGCGGCATCGCCTCGCAAATCGGCGACTGGCTGGCCAATTCGGTGCGGACGCAATCGTATGTTTGCATCGGCGGGACATTCGTCGAGCATGGGTCGATGACGTTGCCGCGCGGGGTAAGGCTCGTCTATGTTCCTTCGGACGTGACGATCGAAACCGGTCGGATCGATTACGCCGCGCATTATGTGTTCGATCCCGATTCGCGTGTCGTGCAAATATCGCGCCGGCTGCGTGCCGACTTCGGCAAACAAGTCTGCACGCCTAAAGATTTCGATGAAATGCGCGATACGCTCGTGCATATCGAGCGCGACACGTCGGCGCAGATCATCGTGCGCGCCTACGATGCGCTGTCGGTACGTTGACGGCTGTCCATCTTGAACGAAGCGCGGCAAGAGTCGCCTCGTGCCGCGCTTGGCAATTCGTCTACTTAGTACAACGAACCATTTCGTTCAAGCAATCGGGAATCAGAACGGCGACCAACCGGCGCCGCCTTGATTTCCTTGGTTGCCCTGACTGGCCTGTTTAGCGTCATCGCGATGATCGAAATCGAACGTATCGAACAAGTCGTCGAGCGCCGGTGCATTGACGGGCACGTAGGGATTGGTCGGCGCCTGCACGGGATTCGGCAGATTGTCGCGGCTGCGATGCGTGATCGGCGCCAGTTGCCAATTACGTTCGATGAACTTCAAGATCGATACGTGATCGCTGTACTGGTGCACGACGCGGCCGCCGCGCGAGTAGGGCGACACGACGATCAGCGGAATGCGCGGACCGTCGCCGAAGAAGTCGACCGGCTGGATGTAGCCCGAATCGTAGTAGCCGCCGCCTTCGTCGTTCGTGATCAAGATCGCCGTCGATGGCCACAGCTTCGGGTTGTAGCGCACCGCATCGACGACCTTGCGCGTGAACGCTTCGAACAAGCCGTATTTCGACGAAGCAGGATGGCCGTCTAGCAGACCGCCCGGCTTGATGAACGATACGGCCGGCAAGTCGCTCTTGCCGATATCGGCGTAAAAGTCGGTCAGATCTTGCAGGTGCGCCTTGACGATCGCGGGCTTCGTCATGATCGCCGTTTCATAAAGGAACGGATTGCAGATGTTGCAATACGTGCTCGTCGCCGAGTTGGCCACGAACGAATTCCAGCCCTCGCCGTAGTACTTCCACGAGACGCCCTTGGCAAGCAGCGTATCGGCGATCGTGCGGACCGGCGACGGTGGAATCGTGAACGGGCTCGTATTGACCGTGCCGTCCCCGTTGTAGCCCGGATTGTAGTTGTTCAGCAGATAGTACGCACCGGGCGCGCAGTTCGGCTTCGGGTGATAGGGCAGCCCTTGCAAATAGTCTTGGATCGCGTCGACGCCCGGCTGGCCCTGATCGGAGCACTTGCTGTAGGAGCCGCCCGAGTAGCCGTCTTGCGCATACCAGTTGTTGGTGCCGGCGCGCGGACGCGGGTCTTCGATCTGATTCGAAGGCGGAGTGGCGACGTGGCCGTGCCCGTCAGTGTAGTAAAGCGCGTCGGCCGTGCCGATCATGATGCTGTTGGCGCCCGTGCCGCCCATCACCGGCTGGTGATAGTTGTCGCTAATCGTGAATCTGCGCGCGAGTTCCGTGAAGTAGGGCATGTCGCCCGTGTTTACGTTGTAGTAGCCGAGTGCCGTCGCGCCTTCGCCCGTCGTGTCATCGTTGAAGTTGGCCGGCTGAGGCTTGCCGTTGTTGCCGGCGCCGATCGACGTTTCTACCCAGGCGAACAAGTCCATCTTGCAACCGCTCGGGTTCGTCGGGGTGGCGTGCGCGGCGCTGCAATCGGCTTGCTGCCAGGCCTGGTAGAAGCGATGGACGGGGCTGTTCATGTACTGGTCGTAGTTCGGGCCCACGCGCGAGATCTGGAATGGGCCGTTCGGCAGGTTGAACGTGTTCGCACCGAAGCGCGTGTCGGGCACGTGCTTCGGCAGACCCGTGGCGCCCGTCGTCAATTGCACAAGGTCTTGCGGCTCGAGCGCAGCGCCCTCTGCGGCCCGCGCGGCGGCGAGCGTCGCGAACGGCCCCGGGTTCGTATCGCTCGCTGCCGTGGGCGCCGAGCCCGTGTTCGGCTCGGGCAGCACGCTGTACGGTTTCTTGCCGCCCGGGCTCGGCTCGAAGCGCGCCGGATTTTCGGCTTTCGCGGTGTATTGCGCGGCGAGCGCGAAGTTCGGGCCGGGCCGGCCGTCGGCGGTGATGATGCCTTTCGAAAGCAGGTTCGAAACGCTCTGGCCGGCGCCCGGTTTGAAGGCGCCGAAGACTTGGTCGAACGTGCGGTTCTCGCCGACGATGACGATGACGTGCTTGATCGGCGTAACCGTGGCCATCGAAAGATCGACCGGTTGCTGGGGCTGGCCTTGGGCGAGTGCCGGCAGCATAGCAGCAGCAACCGCCAGCGGAAGCGCGCCGATCGTCATGCCGACGCGCACGATTGCAGATCCACCTCTGACCTTCTTATGTCGCTTCATTTTGAATCTCCGTTGACTAAAGGCAACTGCGGGAATCGGAAGCGTAGCGGTGCGGTCCGGGCGTCTTTTTCGCCTCGTGTGTTTGTGGTTTGATCGAAGAACGTTGGTGTTCAAGCACGGTATCGATTGACGATGACGCATTCGAGAACGAGATGTGACAGTTGCGAGGCAAGTGTGTGAAACGGCGCAAAGGCGCTGCTGTTCGGTCTATTCGGTGGGAAAACTACGGAAGGCGAGGTGGCGGATGCAAAGGTATCGGCATGCGCCGGGAGACGCATGCCGACGAGCGCGGCCGCGGCCGCGGCTCGTGCTCATGGGGCGAAACGATCGTTAAACGACGTTGCGCTCGACGACGGGCCGGTTCTCAAACACGCGCTCGAAGCCGAGCGGCGTCATATCGAGCGAGACGAACCGGCCCTGCAAGATCAACTCGGCCACGGCGCGTCCCGTGGCGGGCCCCTGTTGCAGCCCGTGGCCGCTGAATCCGTTCGCAAACACGCAGTTCTCGATGTCGGGGTGGTAGCCGATGATCGCGTTGTGGTCGAACACGTTGTATTCGTAATAGCCGGACCACGCATGCTCGACGCGCAGTGCTTCGAATTGCGGCACGCGATGGGCCAGCGTGGGCCAGATCACCTCATCGAACAGCGCGTGATCGACTTCGTCGAGCGGTAGATCGTCGGGATCGCGATCCGCGCTCGGCGATGTCCCGCAAATGTAGGTCTTCCCTTCGGGCCGGAAATACACGCCCGTCGGATCGATCAGCAACGGGCAGCGTTCGAGCTTGGCCGGCGAGCTGACGTTGAAGACGCTGCGCCGACGCGCGTAGACGGGCAACGCAATGCCGAGTAACTGGGCAATGCGACGCGCCCACGGGCCCGCCGCGTTCACCATGACGTCGCATTCGAGCGCATCGCCGCTCGCGGTCAGAACGTGCGTCACGCGCCGGCCCGCACGCCGCACGCCCGTCGCGTCCGCGGCCAGGTAACGCGCGCCGAGCGATTGAGCCTTCTTGCGCAGCGCCTGCACGAGCCCATAGCCGTCAAACCAGCCTTCGCCCGATATGCCGTAAGTACCGGCCGCGAGGTCTTCCGTGTTGAGCCAGGGAAACGTCGCTTGCAATTGCGGGCGCGGCAAATAATCGATCTGCGCGCCGAGCGAGGTTTGCAGTGTGTGGTTCTCGCGCAAAATCGATTCGCCGGCCGGCGTGGCGAGGAAAAGGTAGCCGCCTTCATGCAGATCGATCGACGGGGCTTGGCCGTCGACGGCCAGCCGCTCGCCGATCGAGCGCAAAAACTGGATACCGTAGAGCGACATTTGCACGGACAGCGGCGTCGAAAACTGCTGACGAATCGAGGCAGCCGACAGCGCCGACGAGGCGCGCGCGTAGCTCGGATCACGCTCGATCACCGTTACCTCGACGCTCGCATCGGCGTTGCGCAGAAAGTACGCCACGGCGCTGCCGATGACACCGCCACCCACGACTACGATCTTCGAAACCATCAGAACCCCAAAGCAATTGCCGGAACAAGAAAAGCAAAAAACCGAACAGCGCGGCACCGGCCAGGCGCCGCGCCGATGGCCCGCGCGCAAAGCGGCGGGCCGGCTACGCGATTAAAGGCCGCTCACCGTCTTGACCGTTACCCATTGACCGCCCTTCACCTGATAGACAGTCGACGAGCCGTTCTTCAGCGAGCCGTTCGCGTTGAATGCGATGTGACCCGTGATGCCGTCGAAGGCGATGTTTTGCAGCTTCGTACGATAGTCGTCGGGCTTGGTCGAATTGGCTGCCTGCATCGCCTTGATCGCGGCCCACGCAGCGTCGTAGCCGAACGGTGCATACGAAAGCACGTCCGCGCCGAACTTCTGCTTGAAGCGATCCGCGAATTTCGAGCCGACCGGCGTGCTGTCGAGCGGGCGGCCGTATTCCCATGCCATCGCGCCTTCGGACACATCGCCCGCGAGCTTGATGAAGTCGATATCTTTCACGCCGCCGCCGCCGACGTACTGCGCTTTGATGCCGAGCTGCGTCATCTGCTTCATGATGCCGGCGGCCTGCGGATTGAGCGCGCCCACGAAAATAAGGTCGGGATTCTTGCCCTTGATGGTCGTGAGCTGCGTCTTGAAGTCCGTGGCCTGGTTCGTCGTGTATTCGCGATCGACGATGTCGCCCCCGGCTGCCTTCACGGCTTTGACGAACTCGTCCGCTTCGCCCTGGCCGAAGGCCGTGCGATCGTCGATGACGGCGATGTGCTTGGCCTTCGTCGTCTTGACCGCATACGTGCCCGCCGTGCCCGCGTTTTGCGCGTCGCTCGAGATCACCATGAATACATTCTTGAAGCCGCGCCCGCTGATGATCGGATTCGTGGCCGCCGGATCGATGTCGGGGATGCCGGCTTTCTCGTACAGTTCGGAGGCGGGGATCGTCGTGCCGGAATTGAAGTGGCCAACGACGACGGATACCCCCTCGTCCACCAGCTTTTGCGCGACTTGCACGCCGACACGCGGGTCGGCTTGGTCGTCTTCCGAGACGAGTTGGAACGATACGGGCTGGCCGTTGATCTTGACTCCTTGAGCCTTGGCGTCGTCGAGCGCCATCTTGACGCCGTTTTCCAAATCCTTGCCGTAACTCGCATTAGGGCCGGTGAGCGGCGCGGCAAAACCGATCTTCACGACGGTGTCCGCGCGCGAGGCGAGCGGGACGAGTGCGAGGAATGTTCCAACAGCAACGGCGACAGGGGTAAGGGTCTTCGCGAAACGCATGGTGTGTCCTTTGTCGGCAAGCATGAATTCACTGCGATTGGCGTGCATGCCGGCCGGCGCCTCGTTTAGCGAGGCTCGGCTTAGGTCCCGGCGGCGGCCGATGCACGGCTCTTGTTCGTCTTGACAGCGTGTGGCGGGAACCTCCTGTAAAGGCATGTGTTGACTCAATCGGTTCGGCACGAAAAGCGCCGCCGCGATGATTGGGAAGGACTATAGGAAACCAATATCGCTCCGTCTTGACCTCTTACGACGATTCCTATGCGCATTTCGGCATAGCCGGGCGGGCGAAAACAATTGGGACTAACACGCCTGAGCGCCTGTGCTGATTCGTATGATGAATTGTTTTTTGCTTCGCAACGGATCACGACTCCAGCAAGACTCCGCATAAATCCTTACGCGGCGAGCATCAAGTTTGCGGTGCGTCATGCCGTTTACCAGTACGAAGGGGCTTAGCGCCTCGCAGTTAAAAATCCTCTGAAGGAACCGCCTGAATGTTTGCGTCAATTCGCACGCGCGTACTCGCAGCTTGTGTCGCCATCGTCGTTGGCTCTCTGGTTGTGAATGCCGCACTGAACTTCTTCGTAGTCAATTCCCACGAAAACGACTCGATCAATAGCAACCTCGTTGCGTTGGCAAACGGGCACGACGCAGGCATCGCCGAATGGGTCGCGTCGAAGACCGAAGCCATCAGCGCGCTGCAGGACATTACGCTCGGTGCGGCCGATCCGGCTCCCGAGTTCAAGCAAGCCATGGCCGCCGGCGGCTTCTCGGATGTCTACGCCGGCTATGCCGACAAAAGCGCCAAATTCGGTGACGCTACGGGTATTCCGCCCACCTACGACCCCACGGTACGCCCGTGGTACAAGCAGGCTGCCGCTGCCGGTAAGCCTGTCGTCACGCGCCCTTACGTCGATGCAGGTTCGGGCAAGCTCGTCGTCGCATTCGCGGTACCGATCATTCGTGACGGTTCGCTCAAGGCCGTGGTGTCGGGCGACGTCGCAATGGATAGCGTAATTGCCAACGTCAAGGCCATTCACCCGACGCCTTCGAGTTTTGGAGTGCTCGTCGATGGCGCGGGCGATATCGTCGCGCACCCCGACGCGAAGCTCACGCTCAAGCCCGTGTCGACGCTGATGCCGAGCATGAGCGCGAGCAGCGTTGCCGCGCTGTCCGGCGCCGGCGAGCCGGTCGAAACCACAGCGGACGGGCGCTCGGTCCTGCTGCGCGGCATGAACGTGCCGGGCACGGACTGGACCGTCATCGTCGCGCTCGACGAGGGTGAGGCGAAGTCCGGCATCCGTTCGTTCCTGACGACGTCGGCCATCGCGCTCGTCGTCATCGCGGTGCTGGCGGCGCTCATCGTGTCGGCCGTCACGTCCAAGGCGTTCAAGCGGCTGTCGCAAGTGCGCGACGCGATGGATTCGATTGGCTCGGGCACCGGCGATCTGACCCGCCGGCTGCCGTCCGACGGACGCGACGAAGTGGCGCAAATCGCGCGCTCGTTCAACAACTTCGTCGACAAGCTGCGCGACGTGATGCGACAGATCCGCGATACGAGCGGATCGGTGCGCACGGCCGCCGATGAAATCGCGGCGGGCAATCTCGACTTGTCGGGGCGCACGGAATCGGCGGCTGCGAGCCTGCAGCAAACGGCTGCGTCGATGGAGGAGATCACCTCCACCGTCACGCAGTCGGCAAGCTCGGCGCGGCAGGCCAACGACATGGCCGCGTCGGCCTCCACGGTGGCTTCGCGCGGCGGGCAGGTGGTGTCGGAAGTCGTCACGACGATGGGCACGATCGAATCGGCTTCGGGCAAGATCGGCGACATCATCGGCGTGATCGACGGCATCGCCTTCCAGACCAACATCCTCGCGCTGAACGCCGCTGTGGAAGCGGCGCGGGCGGGCGAGCAGGGCCGCGGCTTCGCGGTCGTGGCGGGCGAGGTGCGCAGCCTCGCGCAGCGCAGCGCGCAGGCCGCCAAGGAGATTAAGTCGCTGATCGAATCGACGATCGACAGTGTGTCGTCCGGATCGAGCCAGGTCAAGCGCGCGGGCGACACGATGACGGAAATCGTGTCGAACGTCTCGAGCGTGACGACGATCATGTCGGAGATCACCCATGCCGCCGACGAGCAGACGCGCGGCATTCAAGAGGTGAACCGCGCCGTCTCTCAGCTCGACGAGATGGTTCAGCAAAACGCGGCGCTCGTCGAAGAGTCGGCCGCCGCTGCATCGGCCCTGCAGACGCAGGCGGTCAATCTCGCGTCCGCCGTCGCGCAGTTCAAGCTGGATTGACCCCAAGCGGGATTGGCCTTACCCGATCGCCTCGGTCGGGATTAGGCGGTATCGATCGACCAAGCGCCGAGCCAATCCCGCGGTTTTGCGATGTCGTCTTGCGCGGCGACGAGTTCGAGCTCGTAGCGGCCTGCGGCATAGGTCGCTTTTAAAACGGCATGGACGGCGGAAACCGCATGCTCGAACGCCGTGCGCAGCGGGTCGCCGGCGAGACGCCGGGCGACGAACGTCGCGCTCGTCAGCTCGCCGACGCCGACGGGCTGGCGTGCGAACGGATAGCGCGGATGCTGCGTCATCCAGGCTTCGCGTTCCGTCACGACGAGCAGATTGACGCGATCGGCTGGACTGTTGCGGTCGATGAGCTGTTTGACGAGCACGACCTGCGGGCCGCGGCGAATGATCTCGCGACACGCGAGGACAGCTTCGTCGACGGTTTCGATCGTGCGGCCGACGAGCTTTTGCAACGTATCGTGCGTCGGTGAAAGCCCGTCGGCGAGCGCGGGCATCGTGTCGAGCAGGTATTCGTCGACGCTCGCGCCGGCGCCCGCGCCGATGACGGGCGTGCAAAAGTGCCAGGCTTCGGGGTTCGTTGCCTTCACGGCGCGCACGATGTCCATGACGGCCTGCGCATGCGCCTTCGAGCCGAGGTAGCCCGAGACGATCGCGTCGCACCGCCTGAGCATGCCGATCGCGCCGATGCCTTCGACGAGTTCGGCCATCTGCGGCGGGTCGATCGAGCTGCCGGCCCAATGGCCGTACTGCATGTGATTCGAAAACTGCATGGTGTCGAGCGGCCAGACGTTCACGCCCAGCCGCTGCATCGGAAAGACGGCGGCGCTGTTGCCGGCATGGCCGAACACGACGTGCGGTTGAATGCTCAAGACGTTTTTCATGAGTTTGCTCGTGTGAAATACGCCGCTTTCGATCGCCCGCGCTGCCGGTTTTCGGCGATATGACGCCCTGGCGCGCGCTGCCCGATATTTCCCAAGATACATGAATTGTTGCGTCGCGTCATCGAGCGCCGATAGCATGTCGCGCGCCAATCCGCGGCCGCGCCTGTCGGGCGTCCCTCAAAAGATCGCGAAAGTCCCGGCGCGATGCGGCGTTGCTTATGCCAGACGAAATGGCAACGCCTATTGGGGAGCTTTGAGCGATTTCCCGTACGCGCTGCTACAATTGCCCGTTTCCAAGGTTTACAAAGTGGGCTGACGGCGGCTTTTACCGGCCGGTTCGACGGCGCCTGCGCGGGCATCTCAATGCGCATCGGGTTCGTTTTCGCCCTGCGTCGGACAATCGGAACGTCACAACGTTAGAACGCACGTCACGCGCGCCTCGAATCGGCTCGTGCCATTCCTTGCGCGTGCTTATGTTCGTTATCCTGCTCACGGCGCAAACATTCACGCGACACGAGAGTGGGCGGCGCGAGCCGCGGCCCGGCTTCTCGTCGCAGGTCAAGAAGAAGGAAGGAGTAGCGAACGTGCCATCAAGCGTCTCATCGAACGGGTCGACCGTGCACCGCCTGCGCCCGATGGCGGCGGGCGCGGCAGCGGCGCGCACGGCCCGAGCAGGTGGCGTGCGATGACGTTTGTGCCCGCGACCTTCTCGGATTGGCTGCTCGCGGCGCTGTGCTGCGTGGCGACTGCCTACGTTGTCGTCGCCGCGCTCGCGCTGCCGTCGGCGCGTGCACTCATGAAAGGCTCGCGGGGCAAGGGTGCGTCGGGCAACGCCGGGCGCGGCGCCGCCGAGCCCGTGAGCGTGCTCAAGCCGCTGTGCGGCGCCGAGCCGCGTCTTTACGAAAACCTTTCGACATTCTGTGAGCAAACGCATCCGTGTTACGAGTTGCTGTTCGGCGTATCGTCCTCGGCCGATCCTGCGATCGCAGTGGTGCGCCGGCTGCAGGCGGCGTTTCCCGAGCGCGACATCGCGCTCGTCATCGATTCGCGCGTGCATGGACACAATCTGAAGGTCAGCAATCTGATCAACTTGGCCGCCCGTGCGAAGTATCCGCTGATCGTACTGGCTGACAGCGACATCGCCGTCGCGCCGGATTACCTCGACGCCGTGACGGCGCCGCTCGCCGATCCTCAAGTGGGGATCGTCACGTGCTTGTATCACGCGAAGAGCGTGGGCGGATTCTGGACACGCATCGGTGCGCAGTTCATCAACGAATGGTTCGCGCCGTCGGTGCGCATCGCCCACGCCGGCGGCTCGCGCAGCTTCGGTTTCGGCGCGACGCTCGCGCTGCGCTCGAGCGTGCTGGCCGATATCGGCGGCTTCGACGCACTCAAGGATTGCCTGGCCGACGATTACTGGCTCGCCGAGTACACGCGTCAGCGTGGCATGACGACGGTTTTGTCCGAAGTCGTCGTCGATACCGACGTCATCGAGCCCGATTTCGCCACGCTCTGGTTGCGCGAGACGCGCTGGCTGCGCACGATCCGTTCGATCAATCCGCTTGGCTTCGCATTCCTGTTCATCACGTTCACCTCGCCGTGGTTGTTCACTGGCGCACTGCTGGCCGCCCACGGTGGTGCGGGCCCGCACGAGGCGGTGCTGGGCTTTGCTGCCGCGCTCGGCGCGCTTGCGCGCATCGGCGTGCACGCCCGCGCCGCGCGTGAGAGCGGCGAATTCTGGCGCGATTTGCCGCTCGTGCCGCTACGCGATGCGCTCCTCGCCGCACAGTGGTTCGTCGCGGCGTTCGGGTCGCACGTCGTGTGGCGGGGGGCGCGGATGCCCGTCGTCGCGCGCGTGGCGGAAGGGTCGGACGGGACCTGAACGAACCGAATACGCCTTTCGTCGGCGGCCGCCGGAAAGCGGCCGTCGCCCTCATAACCTATTTGCCTCACCCTAAAGGTCGCCGGAGCTTCATCCATGAAAACGCTGTTCTTGCAGGCCCCGTCGTATGACGGTTTCGATGGCGGAGCCGGTTCGCGCTATCAGGCCAAGCGCGAAATCCGCTCGTTCTGGTATCCGACGTGGCTCGCGCAGCCCGCCGCTCTCGTGCCCGGCAGCCGCGTGCTCGACGCGCCGGCCGATGGCCTGTCCGTCGACGAGACCTTGAAGATCTGCGACGACTACGAGCTCGTCATCATCCATACGAGCACGCCGTCGTTCCCGACCGATGCGCTGTTCGCCCAAGACATCAAGAAGCGCAAGCCGTCGATTCTGGTCGGCATGGTCGGCGCGAAGGTGATGGTCGATCCGCACAACTCGCTCACGGCAACCGAAGCGATCGATTTCGTCTGCCGCGAGGAATTCGACTTCACGTGCAAGGAACTCGCCGAAGGCAAGCCGTTTGCCGAGATCAAGGGCTTGAGCTGGCGCGCGAAGGACGGCTCGATCGAGCACAACGAAGCGCGTCCGATCCTCGAGAACATGGACGAGCTGCCGTTCGTCGCACCGATCTACAAGCGCGATCTGAAGATCGACAACTACTTCATCGGCTACCTGAACTACCCGTACGTGTCGATCTACACGGGCCGCGGCTGCAAGTCGCGCTGCACGTTCTGCCTGTGGCCGCAGACGGTCAGCGGCCACCGGTATCGCACGCGCTCGGTCGAGAACGTGCTCGAGGAAGCGAAGTGGATTCGGGACAACATGCCCGAAGTCAAGGAACTCATGTTCGACGACGACACGTTCACGGACGATTTGCCGCGCGCCGAAGCGATCGCGATCGGGCTGGGCAAGCTCGGCATGACTTGGTCGTGCAATGCCAAGGCGAACGTGCCGTACAAGACGCTCAAGGTCATGAAGGAAAACGGCCTGCGTCTGCTGCTCGTGGGCTTCGAATCGGGCGACGACCAAATCCTCGTGAACATCAAGAAGGGCGTGCGCACCGATTTCGCGCGCCGCTTCAGCGCGGACTGCA
>CAYRLJ010000098.1:0-17409 GCA_964425025.1 uncultured Burkholderia sp.
TGGTCGCAGTTCATGAACATGCAGGCGCCGATGATGCAGGGGATGATGACGAGCTATATCGAGCAGTCGAAGAACATGTTCGTGCAGATGCAAGAGCAGATGCAGAACCAGGCTAAATCGATGTTTAGCTCGTTCACGTTCAACAAGCCGGGCAGCGGGCCCGAGCCGGAGAAGAAGTAGCGCGCGCTTTTAGTCGCCGGGACCTTATGCCGCGGAGGTCCGCGGCTTCGCTGCAAACGCACGTCGAGGCAGCACCGGTTTCGCTTACAGGCTTTTCGCGCTGGATCATCGCGTCGTCGGCCACCCGCCTTTGTTTCCATTTTCTTTTCGCTGCCGCTTTGCGGCACGCGTCTCGCAGTTTCTCTCTCGAAGTTTTCCACTCGCAACTGAAAGGCTAACGTTCGATGCGTTTGGGGTGAAAGCGTCGGATTTTTTCGCTACGCGGGTCGTTTGCGTCATTGCCCGGCCATGATTTGCGCTGGCCATCCAATCTCAGTCGTTGCCATCGCGATGTATCAACGACGTTGACACACACACAAAGGACACCTATGATGAGCACCGTATCAACACGTAGATACATTGAACTCGATCCGGGGCGCGATCAATCGGTCGTGCGCAGTTTGCGCATTGTGCGTAAGGCAAAAGCGCCGTCGCCCTCGGTCCAATCATGGGGTGTCACGATGGCCGTTCAAACACTGAAGCGCTGGGGCAACAGCCTCGCGGTACGCATACCGGCGAGCGTCGCACAGGAAGCCAGGCTGAGCGAGGGGCAGGCGATCGACGTCCAAGTCGTCGACGGTAAGGTGCAGATTGTTCCGTACGCAGCTATGAAGCGTTTTTCTCGTGATCGCTATATGCAGCAATTGCGAGAAGGAAAGCTCGAGCCGCACGACGCTATCGATTTCGGGGCGGCGCAAGGTTCGGAATTCGGCGGCCCCGATGAGCCGCGTTGAGTGAAACGAAGAGGGATCGCATGCAGAACGGGGTGCCGGAAGCCGGCGACATCATTCGATTGTACGTAGGGCCGAGCAAGGGAAACGAACAAGACGGGTATCGAGCCGTTGTCGTGCTTACACCTGCCGACATCAACGCATTGACCGGGCGGGTGGTGGGGTTGCCGATTACGTCTACGATTCGGGGGTGGGAAACGGAAATTGAGATCGCGAGCCTTGCTCGCCCGGGCGTCGCGCTCGTGGATCAAATCGTCAACCTCTCGTACATGGCGCGCGAGATCCGCTTCGATGGCGAGCGGGCATCCGAGGCGGAAATGGATGCGATGCGGTACGCGGTGCGTATTTTCCTCGATTTGTAGCCGCCCCGCCTCTGCAGCCCCCCACAGCATCGCGGTACAATACGCGGTTCTTCCGGAGAAGCGGCGCATTGACGCTCGCGCACCATTTGGTCGCCCGGAGTCTTTGCCATTCGCCGGATCACTTCATGTCGCACACTCCCTCTCCCGCCACCCCGACATCGGCTGCCGCCACGCCGGCCGCGCCCAAGGTCGGTTTCGTCTCGCTCGGCTGCCCCAAGGCGCTCGTCGATTCCGAGCAAATCATCACGCAGTTGCGCGCCGAGGGCTACGAGATCTCCGGGACGTACGACGGCGCCGATCTAGTCGTCGTCAACACCTGCGGCTTCATCGACGAAGCCGTGCAGGAAAGCCTGGATGCCATCGGCGAAGCGCTGACCGAGAACGGGAAAGTCATCGTTACCGGATGCCTCGGCGCGAAGAAAAGCGCGAGCGGGGAAGGGCTGATCGAAGAGGTCCATCCGAAGGTGCTCGCCGTCACGGGGCCACACGCCGTCGGCGAAGTGATGCAGGCCGTGCACAGCCACCTGCCCAAGCCGCACGACCCGTTCGTCGATCTCGTGCCGCCCGCCGGCATCAAATTGACCCCGCGCCATTACGCCTATCTGAAGATTTCCGAAGGCTGCAACCATCGTTGCGCGTTCTGCATCATCCCCTCGATGCGCGGCGATCTCGTCTCGCGGCCCGTTGCCGAGGTTATGCTCGAGGCCGAAAACCTCTTCAAGACGGGCGTCAAGGAATTGCTCGTCATCTCGCAAGACACGAGCGCCTACGGCGTCGACGTCAAGTTCCGCACGGGCTTCTGGAACGGGCGGCCGCTCAAAACCCGCATGACCGAACTCGTTGGCGCGCTCGGCGAACTGGCCGCGCAATACGGCGCCTGGGTGCGGCTGCACTACGTCTATCCGTATCCGCACGTCGACGAAATCATCCCGATGATGGCCGAAGGTCCGTTCAAGGGCCACGTGCTGCCGTATCTCGACATTCCGTTCCAGCACGCCGATCCCGAGGTACTGAAGCGCATGAAGCGGCCGGCCAATGCCGAGCGCACGCTCGAGCGCGTCGCGGCATGGCGCCGCATGTGCCCGGATCTGACGATTCGCAGCACATTCATCGCCGGTTTTCCCGGAGAGACGGAAGCGCAATTCGAAACGCTGCTCGAATTCATTCGGGCAGCCGAGCTCGATCGCGTCGGCTGCTTTGCTTACTCGCCCGTCGAAGGCGCGAGCGCGAACGAACTCGAGGGCGCTTTGCCCGACGATGTGCGTGAAGCGCGTCGAGCGCGCTTTATGGAGGTCGCGGAAGAAGTGTCCTCGCGGCGATTGAAACGCAAAGTCGGTAAGACGCTCAAAGTGCTGATCGACGAAGTCAACGCAGATGGCGGGATCGGCCGTACGGCCTCCGATGCACCCGAGATCGATGGCGTGGTATATGTCGCGCCCGCGTCGAAAGCATCCAAGCGCTACAAAGCCGGCGATTTCGTTTCCGTCAGAATCACGGGCGCCGACGGCCACGATTTGTGGGGAGAGGTCTGAAGCGGGGGGCTCACGAGGGTGAGGCTAGGTCAGCGAGTAAGACGTATGAATAACAGTGCCGAGCGTTGGCGCGCGAGGGCACGATCCGCTGTCGCGGCCGTGCTGGCCGTGCTGGCCGTGCTGGCGTTTCAGCCCGCATGGGGCCAACAGGCGACACTTCCGGCCGCGGCGCTCAGGCAGCAATCCGGCGATGCGGCCGGTTGGGTGGCGCGGCAACGCTCGGATGCGTCGGCCGTGATCGAGCAGGGCGCCTCCGATGCCGCCGACTCGATGAGACAACAGTCCTCCGACGCTGCAGCCGCGACTGTACCGCGCGTGCCCGCAGCACTTTCGCCGAATCCCGAGTTCGCGAATTTCCCGCAGTACGCCGGCTCGCTGGGTGTGCGGCGTATCGTGCTGCGCCTCGGCAAGAAAACCGGCGATCCGACGGGTGTGCACGGTGAATATCAATTCGCCGATACGGGCGAAGTCGTCCTCGTGGCCGGCGATCGTGACGGCGACGTTCTAGAAATCGAAGACTCTGCCGACGGGAGCACGATCGCGGGCAATTGGGTCGGGCGCTTCGCCCCCGATGGCTCGCTTGCCGGCGACCGCATGAACCCCGACGACTCCGACCCGCAGCCATTCCTTCTCCATCCGATTGCAGGCCTCTCATCGAGATAATGACCATGACCGATTCCACTTCGTCCCGCGCAACTCAGACCAATATCGTTCATCCCGATCTGGATCTCGCGCCCGGCTTTGAATCGTTCGCGACGCCCGTGATGCGCGCGTCCACCGTGGTGTTTCCGAATTTGGCAGCCGTACGCAGCGCGGATTGGCGCAGCGACGCGCAATGGCGTTACGGCCTGCATGCAACCCCGACGTCCGCCGCGCTCACGCAACGCTTAGCCCAAATCGAAGGCGGCAAGCACGCGCTGTTGCAGCCGTCGGGTTTGGCGGCGATTTCGAACGTATACTTCGGCATCGTAAAAGCGGGTGACGACGTGTTGATTCCCGACAACGTTTATTCGCCCAATCGCGAGCACGGCAATTGGCTCGCGCATGATTTTGGGCTATCGGTGCGCTACTACGATCCGATGATCGGCGCTGGAATCGCCGAGATGATCCGGCCGAACACGCGGCTCATCTGGATCGAAGCGCCGGGCTCGGTCACGATGGAAGTACCCGACGTTCCGGCGATCGCCAGCGCGGCCCGCACGCGCAACGTCGTCACCGCGATCGACAACACGTATTCGGCCGGATTGGCATTTCGCCCGCTGGAGCACGGCGTCGATATCTCCGTGCAGGCGCTGACGAAGTACCAATCGGGCGGCAGCGACGTGCTGATGGGCGCGACGATCACGACCGACGACGCGCTCCATCGCGCACTCAAGCTCGCGCGTATGCGAATGGGGATCGGCGTATCGGTCGACGATTGCTCGCTCGTGCTGCGCAGCCTGCCGAGCATGAAGGCGCGCTTCGAAGCGCACGACCGCAGCGCGCTCGCTCTCGCGCATTGGTTGAAGTCCCGGCCGGAGATCTCGGCCGTGCTGCATCCGGCGTTGCCCGACTGTCCCGGGCACGCGCAATTCATGCGCGATTTCTCGGGCGCGGGCGGGCTGTTTTCGGTCATCTTCGACGAGCGCTACAGCGCGGCGCAAATCGATGCGTTTGTCGAGGCGCTGGAACTCTTCGCCATTGGCTGGAGTTGGGGCGGCGCGCACAGCTTGGCGATGCCCTACGACATCGCATCGATGCGCTCCGCGTCGCAGTGGCCCCATCGGGGAACGCTGGTGCGCTTCTACGTGGGGCTCGAGGACGAGGCGGATCTGCACGCCGACATCGAGCACGCCATGGGCGTTGCATTGCGTTGAGCTGAGCTGAGCTGAGTAATACGAGCCGCGGGTAAACCGAGGCACGAGGCGATCCGCGCTCGTGCATGCAGATAAGCGGGCAGAGCGCCCGCCCATCCAACACCGCACCTCAGAACAAGCGCAGCAGGCCGTCGAGGCCGACGTGGTTGAACGCCACGTTGGCCGCTGCCCGAACCACCGGCTTTGCGCGAAACGCGACCGAAAGGCCCGCTTCGGCCATCATCTCGAGATCGTTGGAACCGTCGCCAATCGCGATGGCCCGCGACGGCGCGATCCCGAGCTTGGCGCAGGTCTCACGCACCGTCCGCGCCTTGACGCTCGCGTTGACGATCTCGCCCACTACCTTGCCTGTCAACTTCCCATCGACGATTTCGAGTGTATTGGCATACGCGAAATCGAGCCCGAGCTGCGCTTTCAAACGCTCGGTGAAGAATGCAAAGCCGCCCGAGACGAGCAACGTGCGCAAGCCGGCCGCTTTGACAGCGGTGAGCATTGTCTCTGCGCCGGGAGAGAGTGCCAGCCGCTCCATGAAGACGTGCTCGAGCGCCCCCGCGTCGAGGCCTTTAAGCAGCGCGACGCGCGCGATCAAGCTTTCATTGAAGTCTGTGATCTCGCCGCTCATCGATGCCTCGGTGATCGCCGAGACTTCGGCTTTCAGCCCGCAAAAATCGGCGATTTCGTCGATGCACTCGATCGTGATCAACGTCGAATCCATATCCATCGCCACGAGACCGAACTCGCGCAACGTACGGCCCGCGGGCACGTAGGCGAAATCGAGCGCGTGGGTCGAGCAGTAGGCGTCGATATCGCCGCGCTGCGCCGTGTCGGCGTCGGCGATGCGTACCGCGTGAGAATCGATCGAATACGCTTGCGTACCGCGCGCAAGCGCCACAAGTGGCTTGACGTGGGCGGCCGCTAACGGCTCGGGGCTTTGTACAACGAGATTCATGAACGATGCGCCAGGGAGTGCCGCCGGCTCGGCGGATGGAAAATCCGAGTATTGTAGCCGGTCGACCCGGGGGCCTCAGCCAGCGTTCGGGCTGGCGACGCTTCGACGATTCTTTGGCAGAGACGCCTATCGCTGTCGCGCCGCGCGAGTGTCCAAATCTGACGGATGGCGCGCGTGCGTGCGTGGTTGCGGCATGAAGCTTGCCGCGAAGCTATCGCCGGGGTTGGCGCGATCGCGTTTCACCTCGTCGGCGCGCAAGCCGATAAGGACGCGGCGCGCAAGCGGGGCAACCCCCGACAGGCGGATGCAGTCTTTCGCGCGACTTGGGATTAGACTGACAACGCGTCGTTGACCATCGGGCCGCTCGCCGCGAGGCGCCGCGCCCGGTTAGCCAGGAGGTGAATATGAGGGTTCGTCTGACACCTGTAGCCGTTTTGGTTTCCATCGCCGCATTGACGGCCGGCGCTCTGGCTTCGCTTGCCCAGGCTGCGCCGCCTATCACCGTTACGGCGAAGACGCCGGCCGACGGGCCGATCAAGTACACGGTGAAGGTTGCATCGAAAACGTACGGCAATGCGCAGGACACGCGCACGATCCGTTCGGGACAAACCGATGACTACACGTGGAAGACGACGCCGTCCGGCGGCTCCGCGACGGCTTCCGATCGATGCCCGGATTACGGATCGTTATCGCTCGATGCCAACGGCGCCGTGCAACGAGAAATGCGGATCAGGCTCGCGCCGGCCGTCGCCGCGGACGGCACCGCGACCGTTCAGATGAGCGTGCAAGCGAGCACGCCACACGGCACGCGCGCCGCGAAGGTGGGCGGCAAAACGCTGCAATGCCCGAGCGTCGCGGTGTTGAATCAGGTCGTGCGCTTCACGATGCCGACCAACGGCAGCGCGAAGACGGTCAGTCTCAGCGACGGCTCTCAAGTGACGGTTTCCGCACAGCGATAAGCGCGGATCATGGGGTGGCGTTGGCGTTGCGCTCAGCGCCGGGTGGCGCGTTCAACAAGCCGCGCCGACAGGAAGATGTGATCGGCGCTGAATAAGCGGCGATAGGTGAGCAAGACCGCGCCGACCGTGCCCAGCGCCGACGCGGCGGCGATCAAGAACATGATGACGATTTGATAGCGCACGGCCTGCAGCGGCGATTGCCCGGCCAGCACTTGGCCCGTCATCATGCCGGGCAGGCTGACCACGCCGACGACAGCCATTTGGTTGAGCGTCGGGATCATTCCCGCGCGCGCGGCTTGACGTGCCGGGCCGCTCGCCGCCTCCCAGCGCGTGGCGCCGAGCGCGAGCGCCATCTCGACGCGGTCTCGCCGCGCCGTCAGTTCCTCCGTCATGCGTTCGATCGCGAGCGAGACGCCCGTCAGCGTGTTGCCGAGAATCATGCCGAGGATTGGAATCGCATACTGCGGCTCGTACCAAGGATGAATGCGCATCACAGCGAACAGCCCGACGGCTGCGATGAGCCACGCACTGATCCAAATCGACACAAGGCTGTCGATGCGCTGCCCTGCGTACGTATGCGCGCCGCGCGCGGCCCCCGCGAAGCCCGCGATGATCGTCATCAGCACCATCAGGGCAAGGACAACGTACCAGCGATCGACGGAAAACACCCACCCGAGCACGTAGCCCACCAAGAGCAATTGGACGACGGTGCGCACGGCGGCCAACGCGAGCTGTCGTCCGAGCCCCAGTGACAAGGCGACCGAGATCGCGCCGTTGACGATGATGAGCATCGCCGCGATCGCGACATCGACGAGACTTAAGTCGTGCAAAACGGGATTCATGCGATGACCTCGTTGTTCACCAAGCTGCCGGCGCGCATCGCCACTCGCCGTGTACCCACGCGCTCCGCTTGCGCCGGATCGTGCGAGACCCAGAGCGATGCCCGTGCCGCTCCATCGGCTTCGTACCAGTCCGTCACCAGCGCTTCGATCGCGCGCATCGATTGCGGATCGAGCGAGGCGGTGGGCTCGTCGAGCAGCAACACTTCGGGCGCGAGCTGCAACACGCGAATGAGCGCGGTCACTTGCGCTTCGCCGCCCGAGAGATCGCTGGCGCGCTTGCGCAGAAAGTCGTCACTCTTGCCTGCCGCGCTGACGAGCCTGGCAGCGCGGTCGAGATCGAAGCGAACGTCTGAGTATGCGTGGAGCGAGTAGGGGTAGCGCAGATTGTCTTCGACCGTGCCTTCAACGAGCGCGGGACGTTGCCGCACGTATGAGACGCAGCGCCGATAGCGCGGGATGGCACGGCGATCGATGTCTTGGCCATGCCAGAGGATGCGTCCCGCATCGATTGGGTCGAGCAGCGCGAGCGCGCGCAAGAACACGCTCTTGCCCGAGCCGGATGGGCCTGTCATCACCACGCGCTCGCCGGCGGCCAATGTGAAATTCGTCGCGTTGAGCAGCGTCGTGGCCGCGCGCGCATCGTGTCTGACAAGTGCGCGTGCCTCGATGAGGGAAGGGGCGGTCATCTGAAAGATGGTCGATTGATAAAAGATTCTTCGATGAGATCGCGAAGCGGCATGGGCGAAGGATGTCGACGCGCAATGTGCTGCACGTCCCTGCGGTGGCGCCGCGCTGCTCGCTGAGCGAAGCGACATGATAGGCGATCATCCAGAGCCCGCGGCATAAGGGGCACGATGATTGCTGAGCCTCGGTCCAGGAACGTCGCGCTTGGCGACCGCCTTGGCGCTGCGCCGCACCGCTCAATGAACGATCGAGACAATAAGCATGCCGCATTCCGCCGCCGTCGCTCGCACCGCTGGCAAGATCCTTGCCTGGATCGTCGTTATCCTGCTCGTGATTTGCCTCGCGCTGGCCATCTTCGTGCTGACCTTCGACTGGAATCGGGCGAGGCCTTGGGTGGACGACAAGGTGACTCAAGCGATCGGCCGCCCATTCGCGATCAACGGCGATTTGCGCGTCGGCTGGCAGCACCCGGCCGGCGAGCACGGCTGGCGCGCATGGATCCCGTGGCCGCGCTTTTCCGCCTACGGCGTGGCGATCGGGAACCCATCCTGGGCCGCCTCGCAGACGTTCGCCAAGCTCGATGAGATCAGCTTCGACGTCGAAGTGCTGCCGTTGCTGACGCACGTCATCTCGATCCCGTCGATCGATCTCGTCAATCCGACGATCGATCTGGAGCGGCTCAAAGACGGGCGCGAGAACTGGACCTTCAACCTGCCGAAATCGAATCAACCATCGCGCTGGACCTTGCGTCTGGCCGATTTGGGCTTCGCGAAAGCCCATATCGCTTTGTCGGATCAGGTCAAACAAGCCGATTTTAATGTCGACGTCGATACGCTCGGCAAGCCGGTGCCGATCGGCGAAGTGATGCAGCAGCAGGAAAACGCCTCGCGAGGCGCGGCTGCGCGGACGATCGGCAAGCACGGCGAAAGCCGGATGGAGGCGCAAGTGCGGACGGCATCGGGCGCGCGGGAGGCTTCGGCGGAAATTACCGCATCCAGCCCGGCGCCGGCGTCGTCGAGCGCACCGGCTTCAACGACTGCGGCATCGTCTGCGTCACCCGCATCCACGGCTTCGAGCGCCAACGCGAGTAGCCGCTCTTCATTGATCTACGCACTGGCTTGGCAGGCGAAGGGCAGCTTCCGCAAGACGGACATTTCCGGCATGGGCAAGCTCGGCGGCATCCTGGCGCTGCGCGACGCGAACCGTCCGTTTCCGATGCAAGCCGATGTGAAGATCGGTGACACGCGCCTTGCGCTCGTCGGAACACTGACCGATCCCGTGCATCTATCGGCGATCGATTTGCGGCTCTGGCTGCAAGGCCAGGACCTCTCGCATCTGTACTCGATTCTCGGCGTCACGCTGCCGCAAACGCCGCCGTATGCGACCGACGGGCACCTCGTTGGACGCCTGAGCACCGACGCAAGCGTTTTCACTTACCGTGACTTCACGGGGCGCGTCGGCGGCAGTGATGTCGAGGGGACGGTGACGTACCAAGTGCAAAAGCCCCGGCCGAAGCTGACCGGACATATCGAGTCGAAGTTGCTGCAGTTCTCCGACCTGGCACCGGCCATCGGCGCCGATTCGAACGCGAAAAAAGCTAAGCGAGGCGAAACCGTCAAGCAGCCGACCGACCGCGCATTGCCCGTCGAAGCGTTCCATACCGACCGCTGGAAGGCAATGGATGCGGACGTTACGTTCAAGGGCCGGCGCATCATCAAAGACCCTGCGCTGCCGATCACGAACGTCGACACCCATGTGATCCTGAAAGACGGCGTGCTCACGTTCGATCCTCTGAACTTCGGTGTGGCGGGCGGCACTTTATCGTCGGACTTTCATCTGGACGGCTCGAAATCTCCGCTGCAGGCGCGGATGAAGCTAGAGGCGCGGCATTTCAAGCTCAAACAGTTGTTCCCGACGCGAAAGACGATGCAATCCGCGTTGGGCGAGCTCAATGGCGACGCGAGCTTGTCGGCGACGGGCAATTCGCCGGCCGCGTTGGGAGCTACCCTCAACGGCGAGGCGAAGGTGCTGATCACCCAAGGCAAGGTGAGCCTGTTGCTCATGGAGGCGGCGGGACTGAATGTAGCGAATGTCGTCTACGAGAAGCTGTTCGGATCGCGCGACGTCGACATCAACTGCATGGCGGCCGATTTCGTGGCAACCGACGGTGTACTCGATACGCGAACGTTCGCCCTCGATACCACCGACGCCCTGATCGGGATGGACGGCAAGATCAACCTGCGTGATGAAACGATGAATTTGAAGATCCATCCGCATACCAAAGGATTCCGCATCTTTACGCTGCGCTCGCCGCTGTACGTCAAGGGCACCTTCAAGAAACCCGACGTCGGCGTGAGCAAAACCGCGATCGCGTTGCGCGCGGGTGCGGCCATCGGTCTGGGATTGCTCAATCCGTTCGCCGCATTGATTCCGCTGATCGCGCCGAGCAATGAGAAGGTGACGCCCTGCAGTTCGCTGATCGCTCAAATGCGTTCGGCCCCGAAGGCACCGCCGCCCGCGGCGCATCCGGCGCATTAACGTCTTTTCCTGCCTGAACGCGCGGCCTGCCTCTCATGGAAGCGGCGGCGCGCCGGCGGCGGTGAGGTTGGCGAAAGCTTGCTAAAATAGCGAGTTTTTCGCCGATCATCATTCGAAGGGACGTGCCGTGCTGTCTACCGCCAACATCACCATGCAATTCGGGCCGAAGCCCTTGTTCGAGAACATCTCGGTCAAGTTCGGCGAGGGCAACCGCTACGGTCTCATCGGCGCGAACGGCTGCGGCAAGTCGACGTTCATGAAAATCCTCGGCGGCGACCTGGAGCAAAGCTCCGGCACCGTCATGCTCGAGCCGAACGTTCGCCTCGGCAAGCTGCGCCAGGATCAATTCGCCTACGAAGACATGCGCGTGCTCGATGTCGTCATGATGGGCCACACGGAAATGTGGTCCGCGATGAGCGAGCGCGACGCGATCTACGCGAATCCGGAAGCCACCGACGACGACTACATGCATGCCGCCGAGCTCGAGGCGAAGTTCGCCGAGTACGGCGGCTACACGGCCGAGGCCCGCGCCGGCGAACTGCTGCTCGGCATCGGCATCGCCATCGAAGACCACAACGGCCCGATGAGCAATGTCGCGCCCGGCTGGAAGCTGCGCGTATTGCTGGCGCAGGCGCTGTTCTCGAACCCCGACGTGCTGTTGCTCGACGAGCCGACGAACAACCTCGACATCAACTCGATCCGCTGGCTGGAGAATATCCTCAACGAGTACAACTCGACGATGATCATCATCTCCCACGACCGGCACTTCCTGAATCAGGTCTGCACGCACATGGCGGACATGGATTACGGCACGCTGAAGGTCTACCCGGGCAACTACGACGACTACATGCTCGCTTCCACACAAGCGCGCGAGCGCCAGGCCACAGCTAATGCGAAGGCGAAGGAGCGCATCTCCGATCTGCAGGACTTCGTGCGCCGCTTCTCGGCGAACAAATCGAAGGCCCGCCAAGCGACGAGCCGTCTGAAGCAAATCGACAAGATCAAGATCGAGGAATTCAAGCCGTCATCGCGGCAAAACCCGTTTATCCGCTTCGAATACGAAAAGAAGCTGCATAACATCGCGGTGGTGGCCGCGGGCATTACAAAGCGCTTTGAGCGTACGATCTTCGAAAACTTCGATTTGAGCGTGCAGCCGGGCGAACGCATCGCGATAATCGGCGAGAACGGCGCGGGCAAGACGACGCTGCTGCGTTCGCTGCTCGGCAATCTGACGCTCGACGGCGGCACCATCAAATGGGCCGAGAATGCGAACGTGGGGTATATGCCGCAGGATACCTACGAGGAATTCCCGAACGACGTCACGCTCACCGATTGGATCGATACCTACCGCAAGGAAGGTGACGACGATCAAATGGTGCGCGGCACGCTGGGGCGCCTGCTGTTCAACGCCGACGACATCAAGAAGTCGGTCAAGGTGCTCTCGGGTGGCGAGAAGGGCCGCATGATCTGGGGCAAGCTCATGCTTGGCCGTCACAACGTGCTGCTGATGGACGAGCCGACGAACCACATGGACATGGAGTCGATCGAGTCGCTGCAGATCGCGCTCGACAAGTACGACGGCACGCTCATTTTCGTTTCGCACGATCGCGAGTTCGTGAGCGGCCTGGCCAATCGGATCATCGAAGTGCGCACGGACGGCACGCTGTACGACTTCGGCGGGAATTACGAGGATTTCTTGGCTAGCCAGGGTGTGCAGTAAGGCGGTAGACGCAATATAGGCGGGCTTTTGCGCGGGCCGACGGTTCAATCCGTCGGCCCGCGTCGCTTGGGATGCGCGTTGGCGAAACGCACCCGAGAACCGCTGAGTAAAATGTGCGAGTCGGAACCACAAGGTGACACTCGAAATGAAGATCTACGAACGTCTTTACATTGGCGGCAAATGGCTCGAGCCTTCAGGCACGGGCACCATCGACGTCATCGATTCCGGCACCGAAGAGGTCATGGGCCGGATCCCCGAGGGTCTCGCCGCCGATGCAGAGGCAGCGGTCGAGGCCGCGAAGCTCGCGTTCGACGCGTGGGCCGCGACGCCCGCAGCCACTCGCGCTAGCTTTCTCGAGAAGATCGCGGCAAACGTGAAGGCGCGCACCGACGAGTTGGCCGCGACGATTAGCGGCGAAGTCGGGATGCCGCTCAAGCTCTCGCGCGCGATTCAAGTCGGCAGCCCCGTCTATAACTGGAAGGCTTACGCCAAACTCGCTCGCGAATTCGAATTCGAGGCGCGTGTCGGCAATTCGCTGGTTGTGCGTGAGCCTGTCGGTGTGGTCGCGGCAATCACGCCCTGGAACTATCCGCTCAATCAAATCACGCTGAAGGTCGCGGCGGCGCTCGCAGCGGGTTGCACAGTCGTGCTCAAGCCTTCGGAAGTTGCGCCGCTCAATGCGTTTATGTTGGCGGAAGCGATCCACGAAGCCGGTTTGCCGGCTGGCGTATTCAATCTCGTGAGCGGTTATGGACCGGTCGTCGGCGAGATCATTGCGAGCCATCCGTTCGTCGACATGGTGTCGTTCACGGGCTCCACGCGCGCGGGTAGGCGTGTGGCCGAACTCGCGGCGGCGAGCGTCAAGCGTGTGGCGCTCGAGTTGGGTGGAAAATCGCCTTCCGTCGTGCTCGACGATGCTGATTTTGCCGCCGCCGTGAAAGGTACGGTCGCGGCCTGCTACTTGAACTCGGGCCAGACGTGTTCGGCGCATACGCGTCTCATCGTGCCGGAATCGCGTTACGAGGAAGTTCGCGATTTGGCTAAGGCCGCGGCTGAAACGTACGCGGTCGGCGATCCGCGCAACGAGGACACGCGCCTCGGGCCATTAGCGTCGGCGGTGCAATTGAAACGCGTGCGCGAGTACATCGAACGCGGCACAGCCGAAGGCGCGGAACTCGTAACCGGCGGCGCGCAAATGCCGGAGGGGTTGTCCAAAGGCTTTTTCGTCAAGCCGACCGTCTTCGGTCGCGTGCATCCCAAAGCGACGATCGCCCAAGAGGAAATCTTTGGGCCCGTGCTGTCGATCATCACTTACAAGGATGAGGAAGAAGCGATTCGTATCGCCAACGATTCGCTCTACGGATTGGGCGGTGCCGTCTGGGCCGGTACGGACGAGCGCGCGATCGGTGTCGCCCGGCGCCTGCGTACCGGACAAGTCGATATCAACGGCGGCGCGTGGAATGCGCAAGCGCCATTCGGCGGCTATAAGCAGTCAGGGTACGGGCGTGAGAACGGCGCGTACGGACTCGAAGAGTATTTGGAGTACAAGTCGATGCAGTTGGAGGCGGCGAGGCCGGCCTGAAGCGGGTTCCGACCTGCGTGCCGCCTGCGGCAGGGGCCGAAGTGCCAAACATAGGGCCGCTTCGCGCGACGGCCTTCGGTCCGGTTTTATGCGGCGTCGTGGCTTGCGATAGGCCGTCGCATCACACTTAAAAATAACAAAGAGAGAAAGGATGAATATGGCTGTTCAAGCACCACCTAAGACAGGCTTGGAAAAGTGGCAAGACGGATTGAATGCGGCAGCAGGAAACGAGAAATGGGATGCATGGGACTGTGAAATCCAACTGGCGGTCAACGAATACAACCGCCACCTTTCTCGCACGCAGGGTATGTGCCGTTAGATTGGCAGCTTATCAAGGCCATGTTGTGGGTCGAGACAGGAGCAGACAATCCTGAGTGGAAAACCAAGCCGATGCAAATCGGTGTTCCGGGCGGCCCAGGGCTCGCGTCGTTTCTCTCGGGCAAAGAGGACGATGATGCCATCCTACCGTCAAGCCTGAGGGGGCGCCTGACGTTGGCGTCGGCGCGAACGATTCCAACCTATAACATTCGGGCTGGCATCGGGTATCTACTCATGCGAATGGCAAATTTCGAACTCGGGAGCGTGGTCGGCGCCGATAAGAGGGTTTACGAAGTCAATGCCAAGGCGGGCGATAGCCTCGAGCGGATCGCGAAGACAAACGGCACCACGGTCGATGTCCTAAAGAGACTCAATCCAGCGACCAGTGCTCTGCGTCCAGGACATACTTTGAAATATCAAAAGGCATCGGTTCAGCGCGTCATCATACGCTGGCGGCACATATCCACCGCATCGATCGCCATACGCTACAACGGGGGCGGTGATCCGAACTACGCGAAGAAGCTCGACTTCGCGTTAGCGTTGATTCGCAAACAGAGGGCTACACAATGCGTGCGATAGCGGTTGTCGGTTTGGGATTGCTAGCGGTCTTACCTCGGTTAGCGCTGGCGGCTTCGACCATAGCTGTTGCAAGCGAACGCGCGCTGCGTGAGGAATGCAGCGCCTTCGCACAAGCGGGAATGCGCGATTGTTTGGCGAAGAAAGCCGGCGAAAGCCAAGCGTCCTTGCAGCAAGCCGAGAAGGATGCGGCCACCACACCATCCAAATGGGATGAGGACGACAAATACGTCATTGACGCAAAAACGAAACTCACACGTTCAAACAAGGAGTTTGAGAAGTATCGCCAATCTCAATGCGACTTCTTGTCGTCGCTCGTTGGTGGCGGGGCTGGTAATGCTCACGAGATCGATCGATTAGCGTGTCTCGCCGAACTTAACAACAGGCGGGCAAAGCAGTTGCGCGACGCGGTGTCTACCTTGCCGTCCAAGTAGCGGGTTGTTACCCCCGGCCGAGTTTCGCTCGACATCGCGCGTGCCAGGCTCGGTGAGGGGTAATCTTCCCCGTCACACCCTGTGCCTTCGGAGGTGGACTACGAATTCAGTGGGGCACATTTGCCGGCGCGATGAGGTCATGTCGCGAATCAAATCGCTGGATGAAGGTAAGCTTGATGTCGATACCGCATTGGGCCGTACGACAAAAGGTGAGCACTGGTTTCGCGCTGCGGATGTCACTGGCTGGGCGGCCGGAGCGCTGTTTCTTGCTGGTGGATGGCCCTTTGTAAAGCCGGCCGTTTGTTCCTTCGTACAAGTGATCTGTCGATAAAAATCGGCAGCGGGGTAATGCAGGGGTTAGCCGTCGACCTCTGACGCCTCAGCTTGGAAGGTAACGGCGCCACCTTGGCGTACATCGGCTCCAGACACCTCCCATTGCCTTACGCCAACGCCGGTGAAAGCCGGCGCATGTTTACGCGCAGCAACCGCTCAAAGCTTATCGTTCTCAAAGCGCATCGCGGTGCCTTCGCGCTCGATGCGCTCCCACACGACGCGTTTCTCGGCGTCGCTCATAAAGACCCAATTCGAAACCTCGGCGGCCGTGCGGCCGCAGCCTTTACAGATTTCGTCGAAAAGCGTCGAACAGACGCCGATACAGGGGCTGTCGGGCAGCTCGTGGAGGTTGGAAGCCATTGAAACCATTCTCGTATACAGGGGCTGCCCGTATGGTAGCCGACGTCGGGCGCATACGGCCAAGCCCTTTCTGCGGTGCCGGGCTTGTCCGCCGAACGGGTGAAGGCTATCCGAAAGGCTAACGGCGCGTTTTTTCGGGTAGACAAGGCCGTATAACCGGATAAAATTGCGCCCGATTCAACATGGGGCGTATCGCGCGGCAAGTACGCGGGCAAAGGCGGACGGCTCGATTGTGCCGTTTGCGCGACATCCGGTCCGAACGGCTCGCATTTTTGTGCCGTATCGCAATGAATGATGGTAGCTTTCGGGTTTTTCAGGGTAGCCGCGGGCATTGCGCCGCGGCCTGGGCGGGATCAAAGGCCGGGCACACCGGTCCACATCGGAGAACGGAATGAAAAAACAGGTGATGGGCGCTGTCGCTGCACTGGTTTTGTGCGCGGCGCCGTGGGCGGCGTCGGCCAAAGATACGCAACTGAACGTCTACAACTGGTCCGACTACATCGCCAAGGACACGATTCCGAACTTCGAAAAGCAGACTGGCGTCAAGGTCAAATACGACAACTACGACAGCGACGATACGCTTCAAGCCAAGCTGCTGACGGGCAACTCGGGCTATGACATCGTCGTGCCGACGAGCAACTACGCAGGCAAGCAAATCGCCGCCGGCATTTTCACGCCGCTCGAGAAGGCGAAGATGCCCAACCTGAAATACCTCGATCCGCAGTTGATGTCGCTCGTCGCCGGTGCCGATCCGGGCAATAAGTACGTCGTACCTTGGGCCTGGGGTACCACGGGCCTCGGCTACAACGTCACGAAGGCCCAGCAGATCCTCGGCAAGAGCGTCAAGCTCGACAACTGGGATATTCTGTTCAAGCCTGAGAACGTCTCGAAGCTGAAGGCGTGCGGCGTGTCGGTGCTCGACGCGCCCGATCAGTTCTTCGCCGCGGCGCTCCATTACATCGGCAAAGATCCGATGAGCACGAACCCGGCCGATTACCAGGCCGCGCTCGCGATGATGAAGAAGATCCGCCCCTACATCACGCAATTCAATTCGTCGGGCTACATCAACGACATGGTGGGCGGCGACATCTGTTTCGCCTATGGCTGGTCCGGCGATGTCGTCATCGCCAAGCATCGCACGCTCGAAGCGAAGAAGCCGTACAGCGTCGAGTACTACATCCCGAAGGGCGGCGCGCCCGTCTGGTTCGACGTGATGGCGATTCCGAAGGACGCTTCGCATCCGGGGGCAGCGCTCCAATGGATCAACTACATCGAAACGCCGCA
This sequence comes from uncultured Burkholderia sp., assembly GCA_964425025.1. Lineage (GTDB taxonomy): Bacteria > Pseudomonadota > Gammaproteobacteria > Burkholderiales > Burkholderiaceae > Trinickia. The sequence goes on from CAYRLJ010000098.1 coordinate 17,280, forward strand.
AGTCAACGCGGCCATCACCGATGCGGTCTACTATCCGACGGCCAACCTCGACGCAAAGAAGTACGTCAATCCGAAGATCGCCAACGATCCGGCCGTTTATCCGCCCGCGGATATCGTCAAGACGCTGTTC
>CAYRLJ010000099.1:0-11196 GCA_964425025.1 uncultured Burkholderia sp.
ATCTTCTGCGTCAACTGGTTCCGCAAGGGAACTGACGGCAAGTTCGTCTGGCCGGGCTTCGGCGAGAATATGCGAATCTTGCGCTGGATGATCGGGCGCATCGAGGGGCACGCCGCCGGCTCCAACCATGCGTTCGGCCTGTCCCCGCGCTACGAGGACATCGACTGGAATGGGCTCGACTTCACCCGCGAGCAGTTCGAGCAGGTCATTTCCGTCGACGATGCCGAGTGGCGGCGCGAACTCGCGTTGCATGCCGAATTTTTCGATTCCCTACGGCAACGGCTGCCCGCCGCGTTGACGCAGACGAAAACCGAAATCGAAAGCCGGCTCACTCCCGCATGAGGGTTCGAGCCTACGCTCGGCGCGATACGCGCTGAGCGATACCCGCTCCTCCAGAAGACCGCCTTGATCCACAGGCGGTCGTTTTATTTGTGCCGCAGATTGTCATGTGGAACGAATTTTCACTATATGGATTTCTCGCAACGATCCATTACCGCTTATTTCTCGCTACGAAATAAAGAGCATACGCGGCGCAACTCTGCGCGTGTTTCCTAGTCGTAGGACAATCACGGATTGGCTTGGGAATTTTTTTCTGAGCAGCATAACAAGCGGCAGGAGTCGTCAATGGATCATTTGCAGTCAATGCGTGTGTTCGTAAAAGTGGCGGATCTCGGCAGTTTCGCTCGTGCAGCCGGCGCAATGGATATCTCCAACGCGGTGGCCACGCGTCACATTGCCGACCTGGAAGGCCGCCTTGGCACGCGCCTGCTCAACCGCACCACGCGCAGCCTTTCGCTGACCGAATCGGGCCAGGTCTATCTCGAGCGCGCCCGCCAGATTCTCGATGAACTCGAAGACGTCGAGCAGATGGTCGTTGCGCGCAACCACGAGCCTGTCGGTACATTGCGGATCGTCGCGCCGGTCGTTTTCGGGTTGCACAACCTTGCCCCCGTTTTGCAAACCTATACGCAGCGTTTCCCGAAAGTCGTGCCGGACCTCACGCTCGTGGATCGCAGCGTCGACCTCGTGGAAGAGGGATTCGACGTCGGTATCGTTATCGCACAAAAGTTGCGCAGCGCGAGCATCGTGACGCGTCGGCTGACAACGGGTTGCATGATCGTCTGCGCAACGCCGGCCTATCTGGAAAAGCATGGCACGCCGATGCGGCCCGAGGAGTTGCTCGATCACGCGTGCCTGAGCCTGCCGACCGAATATTGGGGCGACGAGCGTGTCTTCACTGGGCCCGAAGGAGAAGTACGCGTGCGGCCGTCGAACGTCATCGTCGCGAACAACACCGAGATGTTGCGTCAGTTCGCGCTGCTCGATATGGGCATTGCCATTTTGCCGAGCTATCTAATCGGCAGCGATGCGACGCGTGGCAATCTCGTGCGGGTGCTCACCGATTACCGGCTGCCGCAAGTCGAAATCAATATTGGCTATCCGAGCCGGCGCCACTTGCCGGCGAAAGTGCGTACGTTCATCGATCACCTCGTCGAACATTTCAGTCAAACGCCGAACGGCACGCTCGGCGAACTGTGGCTCAAGGACGCACCGGAGCAGGCGGCCACGCCCGCACCCGCGCCACTGGAATCGGTCGATGCCGACGAAGAGACGTTCGAAGTCGAAGGCGAAAGCGAGGCATTTGCCGGCCGGCGCGATGGGACGCTGCGCAAAATGGCTCGGCACCCGCGCGTGCGCGTGAATACGCCTTCGCCACTGTAAGCGCGTAACGCGTCGGTCAGACGCGATTGCGTAGTGCGTTCGCGGTCGGCTGGCGGGAAGGCGCTGAGGAAAAAAATAAAGCGAGCGCATTCGTGCGCTCGCTTTATTCGCTTATGGCGCCGGCAAGGCCGGCAAGGCCGGTGTCAGGCGTTGACCTTGCGCGCCGCCGCTCGTTTGGCCGGTGTTTTGGCGGCAGCTTTCACAGCGGTTTTACCCGCGGTTTTGGTCGCGGTTTTGGTCGCGGTTTTAGTCGCGGTTTTAGTCGCGGTTTTAGTCGCAGCCTTCTTAGCGGGTGCCGTCGGCGCGGCCGCAGCAGCTTGCAACCCGCCATCGGCTTGCTCATCGGCGTTTGCGGCGGCCGCCTTGCGCGATGCGGTCTTGGCCGCCGTCTTCGCGGAAGGCTCCTTCGGCTCCTTCTTCTCGAATTCGAAGCCGATTTTCCCGTCGCTTTGCTTGACGAGATACGCCTTGAAGTTGCGTCCCGTGCGCGACGACTTGAAGCTCGTCAGCAAATCGGTGCGGCCTTCGCCGAGCAGCTTTGCCATCTGCTCGCGCGCGATCTCCTGCTGCAAAATCACCTTGCCCGAGCGGAAATCGCACGTTTTCGGATTGGCCACCGAATTCTCGCAGACATAGCTCATGCCATGCTCGAATACGCGCGCTTGGCATTTTGGGCAGGCGCCCACGCTTTCTTGCCCCGAGAAGTCGGGGACTTCCCCATCCTCGCCGCCCGCGTCCTGGCCGAAGTCGAACTCGAGCTTGTAGTTCTTCGTCTCATCGTCGAACGACAGCTTGAGGATGGCCGAGAAGGGCCGGCCCATCTTGCTGCGGAAGCCCGACAGCGGTCCGATCTCCTTTTGCGCGAGCAGTGTCTCGACTTCCTCGGTCTCGAACTGGCGGCTGCCGGGAATCTTCGAAATCGAGAACTCGCATTGCGTACAAGCGAACCGGCGATAGTTCTCTTTCACTTGTCCGCCGCAGTTCGGACACGGCGTGGCAAGGGTCACGTAGTCGCCGGGAATCGTGTCGGAGTCGTATTCCTTGGCGCGCTTGACGATGGTCTGCGTCATGCGGGCGATTTCCTGCATGAACGCATCGCGCGCGAGATTGCCGCGCTCCATCTGCGACAGCTTGTATTCCCACTCGCCCGTGAGTTCCGGCGCCGTCAGCTCTTTCACGCCGAGCCCGCGCAACAGGGTCATCAACTGGAATGCCTTCGCCGTCGGAATCAGCTCTCGGCCTTCGCGCACGAGGTATTTTTCACCGAGCAGCCCTTCGATGATGGCGGCGCGCGTGGCCGGCGTGCCGAGGCCCTTCGCCGCCATCGCTTCGCGCAGCTCATCGTCCTCGACGAGCTTGCCCGCGCCTTCCATCGCCGAGAGCAGTGTCGCTTCGTTGTAGCGCGCGGGCGGTTTCGTCGTCAGGCCATGCGCCGCGATCTTGTCCGTCTTGACCTTCTCGTTCTTTTGCACGGGGACGAGATTGGCGTCTTCGCCGCTCGTCTCGCGGCCGTAAATCTGCAGCCAGCCCGGCTCGACGAGCACCTTGCCTTCGGTCTTGAAGTGATGCCCGGCCACCTCGGTGATGCGCGTCGTCACGCGGTATTCGGCCGCCGGGAAAAATACGGCGAGGAAGCGTTTTACGACGAGGTCGTACAGCTTCTGCTCGGGCTCGGACAGCGCCTTTGGCGCTTGCAGCGTCGGGATGATGGCGAAGTGGTCGCTGATCTTCGAATTGTCGAAGATGCGCTTATTCGGTTTGACCCATCCCTTGTCGAGCACTTGCTTCGCGAACGGCAGGTAGTTGTTGCTGTCCTTGAGCATTTCCAGCGTGCTCTGGACCGTCCCGATATAGTCCTCGGGCAGCGCGCGCGCGTCGGTACGAGGATAGGTCAGCACCTTGTGCTTTTCGTACAGCGCCTGTGCGAGCCCCAGCGTGTTCTTCGCCGAGAAGCCGAAGCGGCCGTTCGCCTCGCGCTGCAAGCTCGTCAAATCGAATAGCGCGGGCGAGAGCTGTGTCGAGGGCTTGGATTCCTCGCTGACCGTGCCGATGTGATCTCGGCACGCCGCCACCACGGATTCTGCCGCAACGAGGCTCCACAGGCGGGAATCGCGCTTTTCGGGATCGAACTCGTCACGCTTGAATTTCGTATCGAACCAGCGGCCTTCGTAAAAGCCGCCTGCGCAGACGAACTCCGCACGCACTTCCCAGTAGTCGCGCGGCACGAAGCGGCGGATCTTTTCTTCGCGCTCCACGACGATCGACAGCGTCGGCGTTTGCACGCGCCCCACAGTCGTCAGGAAGAAGCCGCCGCCCTTGCTGTTGAACGCCGTCATCGCTCGAGTGCCGTTGATGCCGACGAGCCAGTCGGCCTCCGAACGACAGCGCGCGGCATCGGCGAGCGGCTGCATGTCGGCGTCGCTGCGCAGATGAGCGAAGCCGTCGCGGATGGCCGCCGGCGTCATCGATTGCAGCCATAGCCGCTGTACCGGCTTCTTAGCGTTCGCGTGCTGCGCGATCAGCCGGAAAATCAACTCGCCCTCGCGCCCCGCGTCGCATGCGTTGATGAGGCGCTCGACATCCTTGCGCTTGATCAGCTTGTTCAGCACTTTCAGCCGCGATTCGCTCTTGGCGATCGGGTTCAGGTCGAAATGCGGCGGGATAACGGGCAGATGCGCGAAGCTCCATTTGCCCCGCTTGACTTCGTATTCTTCGGGCGCGGCGATTTCGAGCAGATGGCCGACCGCCGAGGAGAGGACGTACTCGTCGCTCTCATAGTACTCGTCATGTTTGGTGAAACCGCCGAGGGCGCGCGCGATGTCGTTCGCGACCGAAGGCTTCTCCGCAATGATCAGTGCTTTGGACATGACAGGATTAATAATTTAGTGACCGGGGATTGACCCCGTATCTTGTTCCCTTTAACGACCGCTTTATAGCACACGGCGCGAAAGCGGCGTCGTATCGCCCCGAAATGCATCGAGCCGGCGGGGGGCCGCCGGCACCGGCTGCCGCGGCAGGACGCGTGCGGCGCAGGCCTTTGCGCCACGGCGCGCCGGCAAATTCCATGCGCACGGAGTGTGCCACGGGGGCACGATCGAGCCCCCGTGCGGCGCGCGCGGCTCACGCGGCAACAAGCGCCGGCCGTACTTTCGGTGCACCCGAGGCGTCGGGCAGGGCCGTCAGATCCGACAAAAGACGCTCCGCGATGCCGCGGTGCGGTAAGACCGTTCCAAAAAAACGTGCGGTAACACCATCTTCGATGAGCAGTGTCGGGAAGTTCTCGACGTCGAGGTCATCGAATCGGTCCGCGTGAGTTTCGATGTCGATCCAGACGAAGCACATATCGGGATGCGCGTCCGCAAGGTGATCGAACGTTTCGGCGTATTCGCGGCAAGCGCCGCACCATTGCGCACACAGACAGGCGACGAGCAGCGTGGCGGAGTCGTTGACGCGCTCGGCGATCCGGTCGGAGTCGGTATCCAAGTTCAGCGCGGGCATGATGCGTTCCTTCTAGCGGTTTTGGGGACTGTAGCACGTCAGATTCATCCATCGTTTTGCGTCACCCATGGCTGTGTCTAACAAAGCGGCCGCCCGGCAGCACTGCGAGGAAACCCCGCAACTCGAGCTCCAGCAGCGCGCCTTGGAGCGCCGAGCTGTCCATTTCGGTACGGGCGGCGAGGATTTCAAGGGCGGCCGGCGCGTGGCCGAGCGCCTCTAGCAGCCGGGCAGCGGCGGCGGACAACCCTGCCGGCTCGGGCGAGGCGGGTGGCGTGTCGAACAGCGGCATGCTCCGCGGTGTGGGCCGCTTCGCGGGCTGCGCCGGCCGTCGCAATGAAGGTGCCGGTGACACTTGCGAATTCGGTTCCGTCCGCGCGGGGCGGGGGGAACGCGTGCGCCGCTGTAGATTTGCCGTGTCCGACGCCGGCACCGACGCCGCTGTGCTTCGCGCCGGACCGAGGCCCAACGCCAGACCCTCGAGGACATCGTCGGGTGTTTCTGTGAGCATGGCGCCGTCCTTGATCAATTGGTGACACCCCCGCGAAAGCGGCGCGTGGATCGATCCCGGAATGGCGAATACGTCGCGCCCCATTTCGTTCGCGAGCCGGGCGGTGATCAACGATCCCGAGCGCAGCGCCGCTTCGACGACGAGCACGCCTTGTGTCATCGCTGCGATGAGCCGGTTGCGCTGCGGGAAGTGGGACGGTTTGGCGGGTGTGCCGAGCGGCCATTCCGAGACGAGCGCACCGTGCGACGCGATCTCGCTCGCGAGCGCGCGATGCTTGGTCGGATAGACGATATCGGCGCCCGTTCCCACGACGGCTACGGTGACGCCGCCGACCTCCAATGCGCCGCGATGGGCCGCGCAATCGACCCCGAGCGCGAGACCGGAGACGACCGCGTGGCCCGAGCCGGCAAGCTCGCGCGCGAACCGGGCGGCATCGTCGAGCCCTTGCGGCGTGGCGTTTCGGCTGCCGACGATCGCTATCCCCGGCGCGTGCAGGCATTCGAGCTGGCCGCTCACATAAAGCAGCGGCGGCGGATCGTGCATCGTAAGCATGGCGCTCGGATACGCCGGATCGTCCAGTGCGACGAGCGCATGGCCGGGCAACGCGCACCAGGCGCGCGTGCGTTCCAGTTGCTCGCCGACATCCGCGCGCACCGCCGCGGCGACGGCTCGCGCGATGTCGTCGCCGGCCGTTTCGGCCAGTATGTGCGGCAGTTCGTCGAGTAACGCCTGTACGTCGCCGAACGCCGACAACAGCAGATTCAGCTTGGCCGGCGAAAGCGCGGCGACGCTGGTGAGCGCAAGCCACGCCCGCAGCCTATCGTCTGTCATTGGGCGGGCGTGCATCGATCTCCGCCTCCGCCTGGGCGCCTGCGAATTTGCAAGCGCCGTGTTAAAATTTTTACCATCCGAAATACTCCAGAACGTCGCCGAAGCGCGCGCTCACAGTCGCGAAAAGCGGCCTGACGGCGCGTGCGGTTGGGCGTATCTTCGATAACAGGCGAGGGCCGCGCCAGTCAGCCGAACGGCTAGTGCCCGAGGTCCATCGAATCGATGATGCGCGTGGCGGCAGCAATGCAACGACTTTTGACACCATGGCCTTACTGAGCATCCTCAATTACCCCGACAAGCGCCTGCACAAGATCGCAAAACCGGTCTCGAACGTGGACGAGCGCATTCGCAAGCTCGTTGCCGATATGGCCGAGACGATGTATGCAGCGCCCGGCGTGGGCTTGGCCGCAACGCAGGTGGACGTGCACGAGCGTGTCATCGTCATCGACGTGTCCGAGACGCACGATCAGTTGCGCGCGTTCATCAATCCCGAAATTCTGTGGTCCAGCGATGAACGTCAGGTCCACGAAGAAGGATGTTTGTCGGTGCCGGGCGTCTACGATGAGGTCGAGCGCGCCGAGCGCGTACGCGTGCGTGCGCTCGACGAGAAGGGCGAGACGTTCGAACTCGACTGCGAAGGCCTGCTGGCCGTGTGCATCCAGCACGAAATGGATCATTTGATGGGCCGTGTCTTCGTCGAATATCTGTCGCCGCTCAAGCAGACGCGCATCAAGACGAAGATGAAGAAGCTCGCGCACGCGATGTGACGCGTATCCCCAATCCGCCGTTTTCGCCCGATCCATGACCCACACGCTGCGCGTCGTTTTCGCCGGCACGCCCGAGTTCGCCGCGAGCGCGCTCGCTGCCATCCACGAAGCCGGATTTCCGGTGCCGCTCGTCTTGACCCAGCCGGATCGGCCTGCCGGACGCGGCATGAAGTTGCAGGCGAGCGCGGTGAAGCGGTATGCGCTCGAGCATGGGCTCGAGGTCGCTCAACCGCCGTCGTTGCGCCGCGCGGGCAAGTTTCCCGTGGAGGCCGGCGTGGCCGTCGATCGACTGCGCGAGACGCCGCATGACGTGATGGTCGTCGCCGCCTATGGGTTGTTGCTGCCCGAGGAAGTGCTCGATATCGCGCCGCACGGCTGCATCAACATTCATGCATCGCTCTTGCCGCGATGGCGAGGCGCCGCGCCGATTCACCGCGCGCTCGAGGCGGGTGACGCCGAGACGGGCATCACGTTGATGCAAATGGATGCCGGGCTCGACACAGGGGCGATGATCGAGGTCGCACGCACGCCGATCGATCCGAGCGACACCACGGCCACGCTGCACGACAAGCTCGCGGCGCAAGGCGCGCGGCTCATCGTCGATGCGCTCTCGATGCTCGAGCGCACCGGCGCGCTGGCGGCGGTGCCTCAGCCGAGCGAGGGGGCGACCTACGCCGAGAAGATCGGCAAGCAGGAGGCGGCGCTCGACTGGCGTGCCCCCGCCCGCGCGCTGGAGCGGCAGGTTCGCGCGTTCGATCCATTCCCGGGCGCTGTGGCGACGCTCGAGGACGGCACGGCGCTCAAGGTCTGGGCCGCGCAAGCCGTCGCGCACGCGAGTGCGGGCGCCGACGGGGAACCGGGGACGATCGTCGCCGTGTCGCCCGAGGGCGTCGTCGTTGCTTGCGGCGAGGGCGCGTTGCGGCTCACGCAATTGCAGAAGCCGGGCGGCAAGCGCCTGCCCGCACGCGAATTCTTGGCCGGTACGACACTGAGTGCGGGGCAGCGTCTTCGCCTGCCTGACGCCGCCTGACGCCGCCTGACGCGGTCTGAATGCCGGCGGCCACCCCATCCGGGTGGCGCAAGAGCGTGCGTGCCGTGCGATCATCATGAAACGCCGTATTCAGTACGAGTTGAGGAGCATTCGAGCATGTTGGGCATCGTCCATTTTCCGTTTTTCGTCGCCGCTGTTTTCTTGCTCAACGTCACGCCGGGGCCCGATACCGCGTACATCGTCGGGCGCAGCGTGGCGCAGGGCCGCAGCGCTGGGCTCGTGTCCGCGCTCGGCATTTGCACGGGTTGCTGCGTCCATTCGATCGCCTGCGCATTCGGCCTGACGGCTCTGCTCGCGGCGTCTGCAACGGCATTTACGGTGATCAAGTTCGCGGGCGCGATCTACCTGATTTATCTTGGCGTGCGTCTTGTGTTCGCGTCGCCTGCCAAATCGACCGCCGCGCAGGGCGACGCAAGCACGAGCGTCGAACAAAGCGCGCGCTCGCTCAAGCAGCTCTTTCTGCAAGGCTTTTGGACGAACGTGCTCAACCCGAAGGTCGTGCTCTTCTTCGTCTCGTTCTTTCCGCAGTTCGTATCGAGCGGGAGCGAACATAAGGCGCTTGCTTTCCTCACGCTGGGTGGCGTGTTCGTCGCGATGAGCGTGCTCTGGAATGGGTTTCTCGCATGGGTGGCGAGCAGCGTCACGCGCCGTCTCGGCGGCAAGCCGGTGGTCAAGAAATGGCTCGATCGCGTGGTCGGCGGCGCGTTCGTCGGCTTGGGCGTGAGACTCGCGACGGCGACGCAGCACTGATCGCGTTTTTCGTTTCCGCGCAGCCGGTGCAATTTTGTTCCTGACGATTCGCTTACAATAGAGGCGACGCCAGGGGCGGCCCAAGGTGGGCGCGCCGCCTGAGCGCAAACGGAAAAGGAGTGCACATGTTCAATTGGGTCAAAACCGCGATGCTGATGGCGGCGATCACGGCCCTGTTCGTCGTAATCGGCGGGATGATCGGTGGCTCGCGCGGGATGATGTTCGCGCTGGTCGTCGCGCTGGCGATGAACTTTTTCTCGTACTGGTTCTCGGACAAGATGGTCCTGAGGATGTACAACGCGCAGGAAGTCGACGAGACGAGCGCGCCGCAGTTCTATCGGATGGTGCGCGAGCTCGCGACGCGTGGCGGTCTGCCGATGCCGCGCGTGTATCTCATCAACGAAAACGCCCCCAACGCATTCGCGACGGGCCGTAACCCGGAGCATGCTGCGGTTGCCGCGACCACGGGTATCTTGCGCATTCTGTCCGAGCGCGAAATGCGCGGCGTGATGGCGCACGAGCTGTCGCACGTGAAACACCGCGACATCTTGATCTCGACGATTTCGGCGACGATGGCCGGCGCGATTTCGGCGCTCGCCAATTTCGCGATGTTTTTCGGCGGGCGCGACGAGGAAGGTCGTCCGGCGAATCCGATCGCCGGCATTGCCGTCGCACTGCTCGCGCCGATCGCGGCCGCGATGATCCAAATGGCGATTTCGCGCGCGCGCGAATTCGAGGCCGATCGGGGCGGCGCCCAGATGTCGGGCGATCCGCAGGCACTCGCTTCCGCGCTCGACAAGATTCACCGTTACGCGGCAGGCATCCCGTTCGCGGCGGCCGAGGCGCATCCGACGACCGCGCAAATGATGATCCTCAATCCACTATCGGGTGGCGCCATCGCTAATCTGTTTTCGACGCACCCGGCGACCGAGGAGCGTATCGCGCGCCTCATGGAGATGGCGCGCACCGGGCGCTACGACTGAAACACCGGGAGTCAGAACTCGAGCCCGCGTTACAATGCCGCGTTCCTTTCGCGCGACGGCGCTTCACGTCCTCGCGCGCCTTCGTTCTCTCGATGACTCGATCCGCTTCTACCCGTCACAAGGCGCCGAATGCCGGCGCAGCGCAATTGCGCCCGCTGCCTCTCGCGCCCGATTCTCTGAGTTTCTCGCTCGACTGCGCGGCGCTCGCCGTCGGTGCGGTGCGCGCAGGCATGGCGCTGCCGGCCGCACTTGCCGGCGTGCAGGCTCAAGCACCCGCGGCAGCGGCGCTCGCGCGCGGCGCCATTCAGGACATCGCCTATCGCACACTGCGCAGGCTCGGCACCGCCGACTGGCTCATTGCTCAGCTCGTGCGCAAGGCGCCGCCCGCGCACGTTAAGGATCTGCTCGCCTGCGCGCTGGCCTTGCTTGCCGACGACGCATCGACGGCCGCCTACACGGCCTTTACGGTCGTCGACCAAGCGGTCACCGCCATCGGCGCGCGCCGCGAATGCGCATTCGCCAAGGGGCTCGTCAACGCTGTCTTACGCAACTTTCTGCGCGAACGCGATGCGTGGCGCGAGAGGGCGCAAGCGGACGCCGTTGCGACGTGGAACTATCCCATCTGGTGGATCGAGGCGGTGCGGCGCGCCTGGCCCGATGCTTGGCAACAAGTGCTCGAAGCCGGCAATGCGGCGGGGCCGCTTACGTTGCGCGTCAATGCGCGACGTACAACCGTGGCCGAGTATCTGCAAACCCTCGAGGCGAACGGAATCGCGGCCACCGCAATCGGGCCGCATGCGGTGAGGCTCGCGTCGCCGCTGCCTGTCGATCGGATTCCGGGCTTCGCGCAGGGCGTCGTATCGGTGCAGGACGCCGGTGCGCAGGCGGCGGCCGAGCAGCTTGGCGCCCGCGACGGCATGAGCGTGCTCGATGCGTGCGCGGCGCCGGGCGGCAAGACGGGCCACGTGCTCGAGCTAGCCGATGTGGAACTCGTGGCGTTGGAGTCCGATCCCGCTCGCGCTCCGCGCATCGAGGAAAACTTGACGCGGCTCGGCCTAACGCGGCCCGGCCTAACGCGGCCCGGCC
>CAYRLJ010000099.1:11296-17363 GCA_964425025.1 uncultured Burkholderia sp.
CGGCCTAACGCGGCCCGGCCTAACGCGGCCCGGCCCGACGGCAACGGTAATCGTGGGCGATGCCGGCGACCCCGCGACCTGGCACGACGGTCGGCTCTTCGACCGCATTCTCGCCGACGTCCCTTGCTCCGCATCGGGCATCGTGCGGCGTCATCCGGACGTGCGCTGGCTGCGGCGCGCGAGCGACATTCCCGCGCTCGTAGGCGAGCAGCGGCGCATTCTCGACGCGCTGTGGCCGCTGCTCGCGCCGGGAGGCGAATTGCTCTACGTGACGTGCTCGATCTTCCCCGAAGAGGGCGAGGAGCAGGCGCGCTGGTTTGAAAGCGCGCACGAAGATGCGGTACGATTGGGCGCGCCTGGGCAACTGCTGCCGACCCATCGCGGTGCTGCAGCCGAGCGTTGTGTTCCCGACCCGGCCGCAGCGCACAGCGCCGAGTCGGGGCGCTCCGGTACCGACATTGACCACGACGGCTTTTTCTACGCGCGCTTTCAGAAACGGTGACAATCAGCAAACGCTTTTTTCGGCTTCGGCTTGTGGCCTTGCTCTGCATTGGGCTGGCCGTTTGGCTTACGGCCGGGGCGGCGCGCGCCGATACGATCGCGGTGCAGCGCGCGTCGCTGCAGGCGGACGGCACGGGCGGCTGGAACCTCGACGCGCGCTTCGACTTCGAGCTGAACAGCAGCCTCGAAGACGCCGTCAACAAAGGCATCCCCCTTTATTTCACGACCGAGTTCGACCTCACGCGGCCACGCTGGTACTGGTTCGACGCGCAGCCGGTGTCGGTCACGCAAACGCTTCGCCTGTCGTTTCAACCGCTGACGCGCGAGTACCGCGTGTCGAGCGGCGGCCTGCAGCAAGGCTTTTCGTCGCTGGGCGACGCGCTTGCCGTCATCAAGCACGTGACCTCTTGGCATGTCATCGATCGCAATCAGGTGCAGCCGGGCGAGACGTACACGGCGTCGGTGCGCATGCAGCTCGATACGGCGCTGATGCCCAAGCCGTTCCAGGTCGATGCGGTCAACAATCGGGACTGGACGCTTGCTTCCGACTGGAAGCGCTTTACTTTCACGGTGGCCGAACGTGCTAAATAGCGTGCGTCGCAAAGCGGACGTGCGAAGCATCCTCGTTCGCGTAATCATCTCGACGGTAGCCGTCACGGCGTTGTTGCTGCTCGTGCTGCTGGCCGCGGCCAGTGCCAACACCGAATTCTTCGATCGCTACTACTCGTGGCTCTACGCGGCCAACATCGCTGTTGCCCTCGTCTTCCTGCTGATCGTCTTCGCGCTCGTCGCGTTGATCGTCGCGCGGCTGCGCACGGGCAAGTTCGGCACGCGGCTGCTCGCGAAGCTCGCGATATTCTTCGCCCTCGTCGGCGTGTTGCCGGGCGCAATCATTTACGTGGTGTCGTACCAGTTCGTTTCGCGCAGTATCGAATCCTGGTTCGACGTCAACGTCGAGACGGCGCTCACGTCGGGCTTGAATCTCGGACGCGCGATGCTCGATGCTTCGTTGTCGGACTTGCAGACGAAGGCGAACGTCATGGCCGAGCAGCTCGCGAGTACGCCGCCGTCGAACACGACGCTCACGCTGCTGCGCATGCGCGATCAGTTCGGCGTGCAAGAAGCGATGCTTGTCGAATCGACTCGCAGCGTCTCGGGGGCATCGCCCGATCTGCACGTGGTCGCGCAAACCTCCGGCAACTTCGCGTCGCTCGTGCCCGACGATTTGCCGACGCCTTTGATGCTCGACCAGGCTCGCGGCCGCGGTTATGCGTCGATCGAAGGCGAAGTCGACGGCGATCCGCACGCGAAAGGCGCGAAAGGTGCGCTGCGCTTGCGTGTGGTGGTGCTCGTGCCCGATGCGAGCGCAGCGCTGCTACAGCCGGCGGAGCGCTTTCTGGAGTTGACGCAGCCCGTCTCGCCGACGCTCGCGCGCAATGCCGATGCCGTCCAGCGCGCCTATCGCGAATACCAGGAGAAGGCGCTGGGCCGCACGGGTTTGCGCAAGATGTACATCGGCACGTTGACGCTCGCGCTGTTCTTGGCGACATTCATCGCGATGATGCTCGCGCTCGCGCTCGGCAATCAGCTGGCGCGGCCTCTTTTCTTGTTGGCCAAGGGTACGAAGGAAGTGACGGAGGGCGATTACACGCCTAAGCGCGAGGTCAAGTCGCGCGACGAGCTCGGCTTCTTGACCCAGTCGTTCAATGCGATGACGCGCCAACTGTCGGAAGCGCGCGCCGCCGTCGAGCGCAACCGCGTGGCGCTCGAACATTCGAAGGCGTACCTGGAGAGCATCCTGGCCAATCTGACGGCCGGCGTGTTCGTGCTCGATCGTCAATTTCGTTTGACCACGGCCAATCGCGGCGCCGAACGAATCTTCCGGCAGCCGTTCCAAGGGATGCTCGGCGCGTCGTTGGAAGACATCGGCGCACTGGCGGAGTTCTCGGCGCTGGTGCGCAAGGCATTCGCCGATCGGGAGGCCGCAAGCGAGGGTATTGCCGATGACGGTGGTCATTGGCAGCAGCAGGTCGCGGTGTCGGTGCCTGATGAGACGGAGCCTCTTACGCTGCTCGTGCGCGGCACGCGTCTCGTGGCGGCGGCGCCGCTCGAGTCAGGCGCGCAAGCGGGAACGGCCGGCTACGTTGTGGTCTTCGACGACATCTCGGGCGTCATTTCCGCGCAGCGTTCCGCGGCATGGGGCGAGGTGGCGCGGCGGCTTGCGCACGAAATCAAGAATCCGCTTACGCCGATTCAACTATCGGCCGAACGACTGCAGATGAAGCTTGCCGACAAACTTTCGGCGCACGATGCCGAGGTCCTGAAGCGCGGCGCGACGACGATCGTCAATCAAGTCGCGGCGATGAAGCAGATGGTCGACGATTTCCGCGATTACGCACGCACGCCGCCGGCCGTTCTCGCAAACTTGCAATTGAACGATCTCGTCACGGAAGTGCTGAGCTTGTACGGTGTCGAAGAAGGCAAGAGCGCGATCACGGCCGAACTGTCGGCACTGCCCGTGATCCAAGGCGACGCGACACAACTGCGCCAGGTTATCCACAATTTGCTGCAAAACGCGCAGGATGCGGTGGCCGAAATAGCAAGCCCGCGTGTGCTCATCGAAACCAAGACAGTAGAATATGGCGATCCCGACGCCCACGGCAAAGTGCGCGTCGCGGTTCGCCTGACGGTGTCCGACAACGGCCCGGGGTTCCCCACCCGCATCCTGACGCGTGCCTTCGAACCGTATGTCACGACGAAAGCCAGAGGAACGGGGCTCGGGCTCGCGATGGTCAAGAAGATCGTGGACGAACACGGCGCACGTATCGACATTCGGAATCGCCTGAAAACAGGCGAAGCAATCGAAGGTGCGCAGATTTCGATTTTGTTCCTGCAGTTGGCAGACGACGCGGCACCCGTGCGAGGCCCGGCCTCGAATGGCAGCGGAGCAGCGGGGACGACAAAAGCAATAGCGCAGACAAGGGCAGCATAAATGGCAACCATCCTGGTGGTAGACGACGAAATGGGCATCCGGGAGCTGCTCTCGGAAATCCTGAGCGACGAGGGACATGCCGTAGAGGTGGCGGAGAACGCGCAGCATGCGCGTGATTACCGCCTGCGTCAGGCACCCGATCTCGTGCTGCTCGATATTTGGATGCCCGATACAGATGGCGTGACGCTGCTCAAAGAGTGGGGGGCGCAGGGGCTGTTGACGATGCCCGTTATCATGATGTCGGGGCATGCGACGATCGATACGGCCGTCGAGGCGACGAAGATCGGCGCGCTCAATTTCTTGGAAAAGCCGATCGCGTTGCAAAAGCTGCTCAAGGCGGTGGAGCAGGGGTTGGCACGGGGCAGCGCGGCCGCGCCGGTACCTGGCACGGCCACGATGAAGGCAGCGGTGCCGGCTAATGCGACGACGGTCGCGGCAGCGGTCGCCTTGCCGATGTTGACGGCCGATGCGGTGGCGCAGAGCCCCGCGGTCACGCAAGCGGCGTCGATTTCATTCGATATCCCGCTGCGCGATGCACGCGATGCATTCGAGCGCGCCTACTTCGAGTACCACCTTGCCCGCGAGAATGGCAGCATGACGCGCGTGGCGGAGAAGACGGGGCTCGAGCGCACGCACCTGTATCGCAAGCTCAAGCAGCTCGGTGTCGATCTGAGCAAAAACAAGGGGGAGTGATACGCGCCTTGCCGCGTGCGCGCGCATTCCATTCGGATGAGCGCGTCGAACAAAAAGTGCTTGAGCGATGCAAATCTCCTTGCTATACTCTCGCTTCTTCGTGGCCCGGTAGCTCAGTTGGTAGAGCAGCGGATTGAAAATCCGCGTGTCGGTGGTTCGATTCCGCCCCAGGCCACCAGCAGTATCCAACCCCAAGAATCGCAAGATTCTTGGGGTTTTTCTCATGGCCCGCATCGGCCCGCGAACGCCAGGTAGTGGGTGGTGACCGTTTGCCGCAAGCTCGGTATAAGCGCCATGATGCTCGACGCGCGAACGCGAGGCATATACTGCAAGCACCGCACGGCACGAGCGCCGCGCGCCCGCGCATTGGCATGCGCCGTGCGCTCACCTTAAATCGATGGCCCACGGAGTTTTCACGGTGATTCGGACAGACGCTAAGCATGGCGCGCTCGTGCTTTTTTCGGGCGGCCAAGATTCGACGACGTGCCTGGCTTGGGCGCTCGCGCGCTATGACACGGTCGAGACGCTCGGCTTCGACTACGGGCAACGTCATCGCGTGGAACTGGAATGTCGCGACAGCGTGCGCGAGGCAATGGCTCGCACGTTTCCCGAATGGGGCGAGCGCCTTGGCGAGGATCACATGATCGACTTGTCCGTGCTCGGTACGATCAGCGACACGGCGATGACGCGCGAGATTCAGATCGAGGCACAAGCGAACGGTTTGCCGAACACATTCGTTCCCGGCCGCAATTTGATGTTCATGACGATGGCGGCCGCGATCGCATACCGCCGGGGGTTGTCGGTGCTTGTCGGCGGGATGTGCGAAACGGATTTCTCGGGCTACCCCGATTGCCGCGACGACACGATGAAGGCGCTGCAGGTAGCGCTCAATCTCGGCATGGACAGCCGCTTCGTCGTCGCGACGCCGCTCATGTGGCTCGATAAGGCGGATACGTGGCGTTTGGCCCGCGATCTGGGCGGCGACGCGCTGGTTGAACTCGTGCGCATTGAGACGCACACGTGCTATGTCGGCGAACGCGCCGAGTTGCACGATTGGGGCTTCGGCTGCGGCGAATGCCCGGCCTGCCGCCTGCGCAAGCGCGGCTACGAAGCATTTCTCGCCGGCGAAAAGGTGACCGAGCCGGCGTAGCGGCGCTAGGAGCGCCGGGCCGATCCTGGCCGGGCCGCTCCTGGCCGGGCCGCTCCTGGCCGGGCCGATCCTGGCCGGGCCGATCCATCCACCGGGTCGGTCCAAATTCGAGATGGACGAAAGAAGCAGCATGACGTACGCGGTCAAGGAAATTTTCTACACGTTGCAAGGCGAAGGCGCGAATGCGGGGCGCCCTGCGGTTTTCTGCAGGTTCGCCGGCTGCAACTTGTGGTCGGGGCGTGAAGAGGATCGCGCGAGCGCTGTGTGCCGCTTTTGCGATACCGATTTTGTCGGCACCGATGGTGAGAACGGCGGCAAGTATCGCGACGCCAATGCGCTGGTCGAGATGATCGCCTCGCAGTGGCCCGAAGGCGAGGCTCATCGCTTCGTCGTCTGCACGGGCGGCGAGCCGATGCTGCAAATCGACGAGGCGCTCGTGAGTGCGTTGCATGCGGCAGGCTTCGAAGTGGCGATCGAGACGAACGGCTCGCTGCCCGTGCTCGAATCGATCGATTGGATTTGCGTCAGCCCGAAGGCCGATGCGCCGCTCGTCGTGACGAAGGGCAACGAGCTGAAAGTGATCGTTCCGCAGGATAATCAGCGCTTGGCCGAGTATGCCGAACTCGACTTCGAATATTTCCTCGTGCAACCGATGGACGGCCCTTCGCGTGAGCTGAACACGCGCCTTGCGATCGACTGGTGCAAGCGCCATCCGCGCTGGCGGCTTTCGA
>CAYRLJ010000100.1:0-17235 GCA_964425025.1 uncultured Burkholderia sp.
AAGTCGGTTTATGCATCCATGCTCAATGAGCGTGGCCACTTCGTCGACGACTGCGTCATCTATCGAAACGGTCCGAACGCTTTTATGGTTGTTCACGGTTCGGGCGCGGGGCATGAGCTCCTGCACCGCGGCGGGATCGGTTATGACGTGTCTGTTTTGTTCGACGACGATCTGCAGGATCTTTCGTTGCAAGGTCCCGTTGCGGTTGATTTTTTAGCCGAGCATGTGCCTGGCATTCGCGATCTGCAGTATTTCCATCACACTCACACGACGCTGTTCGGCAAGCCCGTGACGATCTCGAGAACGGGCTATACCGGCGAACGCGGCTATGAAATTTTCTGCAAACGCGCGGACGCGCCGCTGCTTTGGGACACGGTTCTGGAGAAGGGCGGGTCGATGGGCATCATCCCCTGTTCGTTTACGGCGCTCGACTGGTTGCGTGTGGAGAGCAGTCTACTGTTCTATCCGTTCGATCATTCCCAGATGTATCCATTCGCGGACCAGCCTGCGGGCGACACCCTGTGGGAGTTGGGACTCGACTTCACGGTGTCGAAGAACAAGCGTGAGTTCCGTGGCGCGGCTGAACATTTCCGCTTGCAGGGAAAGGAACGTTTCCGGATCTTCGGGGTGCTCGTAGACGGAACGAGGGCGACCCAAGGCGGCGACACGTTGTGGATGGATGAGCGGCAGGTTGGCGTGATCACGTGCGGCATGGTCTCGCGACTCACCGGCCAGTCGATGGCGATTGCGCGCCTGGATCCGGCGTTGGCCGTTCATGGCGCCCGGCTTGAGGTGCGAGGCAAAGATTATGTGCTAGGCGCGTCGAGTCATACGTTGCCGTTCGACGATCCCGAGAAGACCAAGCGCTTGGCGAAGGGTTGAACTCAGGTGTGGTTTGGGTATCCGCACGCGCGGGCATCAATAAGGAGCGGGACAAACATGGCGCTGACAACAACGCTCGCATTGACTGTTATCGGCGAAGACAGGCCGGGATTGGTCAATGCCATCGCAGAAAAGACTAGCGAATTCGGCGCCAACTGGCTGGATACCCGTTTCGTCAGTCTCTCAGGAAAGTTCGCTGGCATCGTGCTGGTGAGCGTGCCACAAGCAAAGGCAGATTCGTTGTGCGGCGCGTTGCAGAGTCTGCGGTCGAACAGCTTGAGCATCACGTTTGAACGGCGCACTGACGCCGCTGAGCCGGCGCCGGCGCGCGCCCTGAAGCTCGAAGTGATCAGTCACGACCGGCCAGGCATCGTGCGCGAAATTGCGGGCCTGCTGGCAGGAAACAAGATCAGCATCGAAGAACTTGGGACCGATCTCGTCAGTGGCTCGTTTTCCGGTGAAAACCTGTTCAAGGCGCGAGCCCGCTTGCGCGCACCGCTAGAGCTCGACGTCGTTGTCTTGCGCGACATGATCGAAAACCTGGCTAACGAGTTGATGGCCGACATCAGCATCGATGAAGAAGTCACGAATCCGATCGGCGAGTTATGCCGTTGACGGGCATATCGAATCAATCGTCTTGGGCAAAAATTTCGCGCTATGTCGCTAAGTCGCGATGTCGCTATGTCATTCGTAAAACGGACGGATGCATGCCGCCCTGAAGTCATGAAAAAACTGCATCGAGGAGGCTGGAATTGAGCGCGAACGAACGAATAAGCGGTCTGGAAAGGATACCCGGCGTCGGCACTGCGGCGACCCTGCGTCGGACCCTGACATGGAAGGACGCATTTTGGGTGGCGAGTGGATCTCCCGCGTTCGTGCTCTTTACGCTGGGCGCCATCGCTGCAACCGTCGGGCAACCCGCGTGGATCATCTGGATAGCCTCGATCCTCTTGGGTTTCATTCAATGCTTTACCTATGCCGAAATATCGGGCTTGTTCCCGCACAAATCGGGTGGGGCATCGATTTACGGTGCAATTGCCTGGGTCCGCTATTCGAAATTTCTCGCGCCCGTTTCGGTGTGGTGCAACTGGTTCGCGTGGTCGCCGGTGCTGGCGCTAGGTACGGGGCTCGGCGCCAGTTACGTCCTCTCGACGCTGTTTCCAGCCGACGCCGCCATTAACACCTGGTCGATTACCCTGCTGAGCCTGGGCGCCGTCAAGCACGGTCTGACCCTGCGAATCAACGCCACCTTCGTGCTGGGGGCCGCGTTCCTGCTGCTGACGTTTCTCGTGCAACACCACGGTGCGGAGCGTGCTGCGAAGCTTCAGAAGTACATGGGGATTGCAGCGCTGATCCCGCTGACGCTATTCGGCATCGTGCCATTGGTCACGGGCGGCGTGCACATGCATAACTGGTTTCCGTTGCTGCCCTTGGCCCACGATGTACACGGCAATGTGGTCATGGGCAGTTGGAATGCGGCCGGCTGGACGCTTGTGATCGGCGGGCTGTTCGTCGCCGGATGGTCGACCTATGGCTTCGAAACAGCGGTCTGCTACACGCGTGAATTCAAGAATCCGAAAACGGATACGTTCAAAGCGATCTTCTACTCGGGACTGTTGTGCCTCGGCGTCTATATTCTGGTCCCGCTGTCGTTCCAGGGAGCGATGGGACTGAAGGGGCTGCTGGAGCCGGGTATTTATGACGGCACGGGCGTGGCTGCGGCGATGGGTAAGATCATCGGCGGTGGGGCTGTCGTCTTTTACGTGATCGTGGTGATGCTCGTCTTCACCTTGCTGCTTTCAGTGATGACCTCGATGATGGGGTCGTCGCGAACCTTGTACCAGGCGTCCGTCGACGGGTGGCTGCCCCGGTATCTGTCGCATGTGAACGAACATGGCGCCCCGACGCGCGCCATGTGGACCGACCTGTGCTTCAACCTCGTCTTGCTGCTGATGTCCGACAATGTCGCGATATTGGCCATGTCCAACGTGTGTTATTTCGTCTTTGTGTTTCTGAATCTGCAGGCGGGCTGGATTCACCGGCTCGATCGCCCGCACTGGGCGCGTCCGTTCAAATGCCCGAATTGGCTGTTGGCGCTCGGTGCGCTCTGCGGGTTCATCGACCTCGTTTGCATCGGCGCGGGCGCGGATATTTGGGGCCCCGGGACGCTGCGCAACGGCCTCATCGCAATCGCGCTGATCATTCCCGTCTTCGTGTATCGCCACTATGTTCAGGACAAGGGGAAGTTTCCCGACGCGATGCTCGATGATCTCGAATTGCGTCACGAGGAAGACGTGCAGCAGCGTGCACGATATCTCCCCTATCTGGTGCTCGTTTTGACGGTCGTGGTGATCTGGGTATCGCATGAATTTGCCGTGTTGCCGACCTAGAACTGACGATACCTTCGGTGCGTCACCGCGCGGGTTACGCCGACTACCCCCAGAGGGGGAGCCCCCTCTGGCGGATGGCAAGGCGCTGTTGACCGGCCATACTGCAGACATGATTCGTTGAAACCGCTTCGCGCCCGCATCAATGGCATCAATGGCATCGAAGAAACGGCAATCATGAATGACGATATGGCAGAGATCATGAATACCCGCCAATACAGTTTGCGTGACCTCGTCGAGAAATGGCTGGCGCCAACTCCGACAACACCCATTCGCGTGACCCGATTCAGCCGCACGCGAGACGGCAACAGGCGCTATGTCTGTGTCGAGAGCGCGCGGCCGGCGTGCTCTGTGGCCATTGTCTTTTTCAGGCATGACGACGGCGCCTGGCGCGTGTTTCCGCCCCGGAGCGAACTTCCGGCGATGACTTACCCGCAAGCCGCGTGACGTATAGCACCTGCGCGTTCGACAGGACTGCGGTAGCTTGCGCATAAGCGCGGCTCCAGTCCACGACATGAGGGATAATCCAAGGTTTCGCCGCGCCCCTCTTTTCGACCTCCCTTGTCGTCCATGCGCCTTCGTCTCCCCGGTCATCTCGTGCCCCGGCGCTCGCATTCGTCGCCCCGCCTGATTGCGTTGCCCGCTTCGTTGCCTTCGCGCCTGACTGGCTTCTCGCGCCGGCGCGCACTTGCTTCTGTGGGACTGCAAGCGCTCCTTGGCGTCACTTTGATGGCCGCGTGCTCTCCGGCCTACAACTGGCGCACGGTGGCAGACCCCGCCGAGGGCTACGCCATCGATTTACCGGCTAAACCGATCGTCGACGAGCGGCAAGTGGAGATCGCCGGCAAGGCGTTGCGTATGCACGTGCGTGCCGCGCATACGGAAGGCGCGGTCTTTTCGATCGCAGTGGTGGATCTGCCGCGCGAGGATGCACAGTTGAGCCAAACCGTGGCGGATGCCTTGCGCGGCGCGCTTGCTCGCAATGTCAGCGCGCAAGCCGCCGCGCATGCAGTGCAAGTGCCGGTATCCAGCGGAGCGGCCGCCCCGGGCGTGGACATCGTCGCGACCGGCGCGGCGGGCGAGGCGCATGAGCAACGCACGATCCATGCATGGATCGCCGCGCGTGGACGCCACGTCTACCAGGCCGCGATCATCGCCGCCCACGCCCCGCCCCAGGAGCAGTCCGATCAGTTTTTCGGTTCGCTCAAGCTCGACTAGGTGGCGTTTTTTGACGGATCGCCACAAGAGATGGCGGTTCGCGACGGCGGGCTTCATTGAAGGTTCCGCGACAAGAAACGAGGCTAATCGTAGGATTTCTTTTGGTTTTTTTGACTATCCACAGAGCCTGTGGATAAGTCTGTGGGGAAATCGTCACCGTCGGTCCGAAAAGCCCACTGGCTGGGCCTTTCAATGCATTGCACACTAACGCGGCATCCAGAAAAAACGCTTATAAATCAACCAGATGGATCAGAACGCTCACGCGATGCCTTTAAACGAACGTCAGATAGTGCGATTCGCGAAAATGTGTATAAGTAAAGTCTTGACAGCGATAATTTCTGCCCTAACCGCCTGGAAGAGGGGTAGCCGTGCGCGCGGTATGGTGATACGGCCCCGTCAACATCGACCGTCAGCGGCTTGTAACGGGACGCGACCCCTTGTCCGGCTTCGTCGGCCAAATGTCCGC
Source organism: uncultured Burkholderia sp. (assembly GCA_964425025.1). Taxonomy (GTDB): domain Bacteria; phylum Pseudomonadota; class Gammaproteobacteria; order Burkholderiales; family Burkholderiaceae; genus Trinickia. Next base: position 4,954 of record CAYRLJ010000100.1, read on the forward strand.
TGCAACACAGAGCCGTCGAAGTAATTGAGATAGACAGGCCGGTGCGTCATTCAAAGAAAGTCGTCGACTGTTGGGGGAGCGAAGCGGTCAACCGATCGGAAGGACCCGCCGGTACTGAATTGCCTCCGCGATTTGGCCCGCATGCGGCATATCGTCGCCGCCTAGATCGGCGATCGATCGCGCGACCTTGAGTACTCGGTAATAAGCGCGCGCCGACCACCCGAACCGCTCGCTCGCTTCGCGAAGCAGCGATTCTCCCGCGCAATCGAGGCGGCAGACCTCATCGGCTTCGCGGCCCGTCAGCTCGCGATTGCATTTGCCTTGCCGCCCGATCTGCCGCTCGCGTGCGCGTTCGACACGCTCGGCGACAGCTTTGCTCGGCTCGCCGCTTTCCGCCGCGCGGGCGCTCAGTTCGGCCGGCGTGAGCGCCGGCAACTCGATCTGAATATCAATGCGGTCGACGAGCGGGCCCGATAGCTTGCGCAGGTAACGTGTCGCCGTGTCTGGTGTGCAGCGGCACCGCCCGCCCGGATCGCCCCTCCAGCCGCACGGACAGGGGTTCATCGCGGCCACGAGTTGGCACGCTGCGGGGAAATCGGCCTGTAGCGCTGCGCGGGAAATCGTGATGCGGCCGGCCTCCAAGGGCTCGCGCAGCATTTCGAGGACATGACGATCGAATTCGGGCAGCTCGTCGAGGAACAGCACGCCGAGGTGCGCGAGCGTGATCTCGCCCGGCTGCGGCGGATTGCGGCCGCCTACGAGCGCAGCCGCGCTGGAGGAATGATGCGGGGACCGAAACGGCCGTTGCCGCCAGTGCGCGGGCGAAAACCCATGCGCGCTTGCGGACAATAGGGCGGCGGAGCTAAGCGCTTCTTCGTCCGTCATCGGCGGCAGCAGGCCGGGCAGCCGCGCTGCCAGCATCGACTTGCCCGCGCCGGGCGGGCCGACCATCAGCACGTGATGGCCGCCGGCCGCGGCCACCTCGAGTGCGCGCCGCGCGCCGTGCTGCCCGATGACGTCGGCCATGTCGGGCGCATGGGCGCTGGGTCCTGCCCGCTCGGGGGCTGGGGGCGCGATCGGAACGAGACGTGCATCTCGTTCCCCGCAAAGGTGCGCGCATAAGGAGGGGAGATCCGCTGCGCCGAATACAGCAACCCCCGGCACCAGCGCCGCCTCCCCGGCGCTCGCCGCAGGCAGATACAACTCCGGCACGTCGCGGGGCGGCTCGAACGAATCGGACAGACAGGTCGCGCTGCTGGGGGCACCTTCGCTTCGAGCTCGCGATCCGCCCGCAGTCGTCGAACGGCCGGACGCCCGCGAGCTAGCACGGCCGCGCGCCGTGCCGCATGCCATCGCGAACGCGCCGCGCATGGGCCGCAGCGCGCCGGTTAGCGAGAGTTCGCCGGCGAACTCGCGTTCGCCGAGCGCCGCGGGCGGGATCTGCGCGCTGGCCGCTAGGATGCCCAGCGCAATGGGTAAATCGAATCGGCCTGATTCCTTGGGCAAATCGGCCGGCGCCAAGTTGACAGTAATGCGGCGAACGGGGAAATCGAAGCCGCAGTTTTGCAGCGCGGCACGTACCCGCTCGCGGCTCTCTCGCACTTCGAGATCGGGTAGCCCGACGATGGAGAACGACGGCAGCCCGTTGGCAAGGTGCACTTCGACGGTTACTTCAGGCGCGCGGCCGGCGGCCGGCGCGCGCGAACGCACCACGGCAAGCGACATGGCATCTCTCCGGATCGGACGGCATCCGAGAGGCGCCGTCATGCTGAGCGCGCCGGCGCGCTCAGCGCCGGGGCTCGGTGTTTCGTCGTGAGGCGGGCGCCCGCTTAGGCAGCGGGCGTGTGCGCCGTATCGGCGCGGTGAGCTGGCTTACGACTCTTGCGACGAAGCGAGTCGCTGCTCGAGTTCGGCCACGCGCCGTTCGAGCTCTTCAAGCCGCGTCCGCGTCCTGAGCAGCACCTGCGTCTGCGTGTCGAATTCCTCGCGCGTGACGAGATCGAGCTTCGAGAAGCCCTGCGACAGCATGGCTTTCACGTTGCGTTCGACGTCTTTCGCCGGCGAGTGCTTCAGCAGATCGCTCATGCGATTCTGAAAATCGTTAAATAAATCATTCGGATGCTTCATGGTGGTTCCCCTTCGTTGCACAAAAAATGTGCAGCTTTTCTTCCCGCTTGCGCTGACGACGCACCGCTGACGACGCGCACATGATCGAACTTGGTGCGTGGCGGGCGCGCGCTCGTGCAGCGCGGGCGCCGTTGGTGCGTACCCCGATTTCCGGGCGTGCAAACACTCTAGCAACGATCGAGAGGGCGCGCCAGCGCGGCGGGCCGTCGTTGACCGTTCGGACGACCCCGCGGCCGAGGCGCATGCTCCGTTCCCGAGCGTGTCGGGCAGCACATGGCACAGGTGTTGCTTTTATGGCCGCACGAATCGCGGGGGCGCCATCTGGCGCCGATCGAACGGCCGAGCGCGGGCGCGCGGCAACCCAGTTTTCGCAACGAAAAGAGGACTTTCATGAAGCTCATTACCGCAATCATCAAGCCGTTCAAGCTCGATGAAGCGCGCGAGGCGTTGTCGGCGATCGGCGTGTCGGGCATCACCGTCACTGAAGTGAAGGGTTTCGGACGCCAGAAGGGGCACACCGAGCTTTATCGCGGCGCCGAATACGTCGTCGACTTTCTGCCGAAGGTGAAGATCGAGGCGGCCGTGTCCGACGATATCGTCGAGCAAGCGATCGAAGCGGTCGAACGCGCGGCCCGCACGGGCAAGATCGGCGACGGCAAGATCTTCGTCACGCCGATCGAGCAAGTGATTCGAATCCGCACCGGGGAAACGGGCGCCGACGCCCTTTAATCGAACGCCAAAATTAGACCCCACGACATAGAGGAAACCGAACGATGCGCAAACTACTGATGTCCTTGGCGATGGCCGCCATGCTGCTCACGGGTGGCATGGGCGCCGCGCTCGCCGACGACGCGTCATCGGCGCCGGCCGCCGCGTCCACGCCCGCCGCCGCGGCCCAAGCGAGTGCCGCAAACGCCGACGCGCCGGGCGCCTCGAGCGCCCCTGCCGCTGCCGCTGCCGCTCCCGCCACACCGACCGCCCCGTTCTCGGTCGATTCGTCCAAGATCAGCGCCGGCGACACGGCCTGGATGCTGACTTCCACGGCGCTCGTGCTGTTCATGACGATTCCGGGCCTCGCGTTGTTCTATGGCGGCATGGTCCGCAAGAAAAACGTTCTTGCCACGGTGATGCAAAGCTTCGCGATCACCTGCGTCGTCACCGTGATCTGGACGGTGATCGGCTACAGCCTCGCCTTTACACCGGGCAATGCGTTCATCGGCGGGTTCTCGCGTGTCGTGCTGTCCGGGATGAACTACATCAAGGGAGACAAGGCCACGACGCTCACGGTGAGCCATCTCGCGACCACGATTCCCGAGTCCGTTTATTTCGTCTACCAAATGACGTTTGCGATCATCACGCCGGCGCTGATCACGGGCGCGTTCGCCGATCGCATGAAATTCTCGGCGATGCTCGTGTTCATGTCGGTTTGGTCGATCATCGTCTACGCACCGATCGCGCACATGGTGTGGGAGCCGACGGGTTGGCTCTCGTCCGCCGGCATTCTCGACTTCGCGGGCGGCACCGTCGTGCACATCAACGCCGGTATCGCAGGTCTCGTTTGCGCTCTAGTGCTCGGCAAGCGCGTCGGCTACGGCCGCGAAGCGATGGCCCCGCACAACCTGATTCTGACGCTGATCGGCGCGGCGATGCTGTGGGTCGGCTGGTTCGGCTTCAACGCGGGCTCGGCTGTCGCCGCTGACGGCCGCGCGGGCTTCGCCATGCTGACGACGCAAGTGGCGACGGCATGTGCCGCGCTCGGCTGGATGTTCGCCGAGTGGATCATGAAGGGCAAGCCGTCCGCGCTCGGCATCGCTTCGGGCGCCGTGGCCGGCCTCGTGGCGATTACGCCGGCTTCGGGCTACGTCGGCGTGGGCGGTGCGCTCGCGATCGGCTTCATCGCCGGCGCGGTCTGCTTCTGGTCGGCCACGTGGCTGAAGATGAAGCTCGGTTACGACGATTCGCTCGACTGCTTCGGCGTGCACGGCGTCGGCGGGATCATCGGCGCGCTGCTCACGGGCATCCTCGCGGTCAAGGACATCGGCGGCGCCGACGGCAGCCTGCTCTTGCAAGCGAAAGGCGTGCTGACGACGCTGATCTACAGCGGCGTCCTCAGCTACGTCTTGCTCAAGATCATCGACTTGGTCATCGGCCTGCGCGTCACTGAGGAAGAAGAGCGCGAAGGGCTCGACGTCGTGCTGCACGGCGAACACGTGGAGTAATTGAACGAGCCGCCGCTCGGAGGCTGCCTCCGAGCGGCGCGAACGCCATTGCGACGCGAAGTTGAGGCGCTCTACTTAAGCCCGCCATCCGGTGGGCTTTTTTGTTGCTCGTTCGTCACGTAGACTCGGGCTGCGCCGTCTTTGAATAGCCACGGTTGCGCGGCGGTGCCATCATCGAATCGTTGCACCGTCGGATGCACTAGGCGCGAGCAATTGACCCTGCGATCTATCAGGTCAATAGAGATCGCCGAAGGCATTCGGCCCTTGCGTTCGGCCAAACCGCCCCCAAATCGAGGGCCTGGGCAATTGCTCTACAATCTTTTTCTCCCTGTTCATCGAGTTATCAATGGTCCCGCACCTAGTTACGGCGTTAAACGGTCCTCTGCTCGATCTGGAGCGGAAGATCCTCGACGCCACGCCGGCGATCGAGCGGTGGTTCCGGCTCGAATGGCAGGAGCACACGCCGCCTTTCTATTGTTCGGTGGACCTGCGCAACGCGGGCTTCAAGCTCGCGCCCGTCGACACGAATTTGTTTCCTGGCGCCTTCAACAATCTGCCGGAGGAAGTGCTGCCGCTCGCCGTTCAGGCGGCGATGGCCTCCATCGAAAAGATCTGCCCCGACGCAAAGAATCTGCTCGTGATCCCCGAGCGGCACACGCGCAACGCCTTTTATCTCGAGAACGTCGCGCGTCTTGCGATGATCATGCGCCAGGCCGGCTTGAACGTGCGGTTCGGCACGCTCGACGAGAACATCGTCGGTCCCGTGACGATTCCCCTGGCGGACGGACAAAAGATCGTCCTCGAGCCGCTCGAGCGCACGCCGCGCCGGCTTGGGCTGAAGAATTTCGATCCCTGCTCGATTCTGCTCAACAACGATTTGTCGGCGGGCCTGCCGCCCGTGCTCGAGAATCTGCATGAGCAGTATGTGCTGCCGCCGCTCCATGCCGGCTGGGCCGTGCGCCGCAAATCGACGCACTTCTCCTGCTATGACGATGTGGCGAAAAAGTTCGCCAAGCTCGTCGAGATCGACCCGTGGATGGTGAATCCCTACTTCGCGCGCGTCGAGGATGTCGACTTCGAGGCGCGCACGGGCGAACAGGCGTTGGCCGATGCGATCGACGCCGTCATCAAGAAGATCGCGCGCAAATACCGCGAATACGGCATCAGCGAGAAGCCGTACGTCGTCATCAAGTCCGATGCGGGTACCGACGGGCGTGGCGTGATGACCGTGCACGATGCGTCGGAAGTCGCCAATCTCACGAAGGGCGAGCGCTCGCGCATGTCGGCCACGAAAGAGGGACTGCAGGTGCACGACGTCATCGTGCAGGAGGGCGTCTACACGTTCGAGCGCGTCGGCGAGGAAGTGGCCGAACCGGTCGTCTACATGATCGACCGCTATGTCGTGGGCGGTTTCTATCGCGTGCACGGCAGCCGCGAGCGCGATCAGAACCTCAATGCGCCCGGCATGCACTTCGTGCCGCTCGGTTTCGAGCACACCGCGTTGCCCGACGCGCACGCCAAGCCGGGCGCGGCGCCGCCGAACCGGTTCTATATGTACGGCGTTGTCGCGCGGCTCGGGCTGCTGGCGGCGTCCGTCGAACTCGAGAAGACCGACCCGGAAGCGATTCAGGTGTGATTGGCGTCACCGCACGTCGGCTTCGCGGGGGCCAGCGGTTCACCGCGAGAGGCCCCGCGCACGCGGCCGGTGGACGTATTCAACGAACGAGAGCCCGCACGCGGGCAGCAGGGGTTTCATGGACATTCTTTTCATCGCCGATCCGCTTGCGAAGTTCAAGATCTACAAGGACTCGACCTACGCGATGATGGCCGAGGCCGCGCGTCGCGGCCATGTCATCTACGCGTGCGAGCCGAAGCATTTGGCGTGGAGTGGCGCGAGTGTGGAAGCGACGGTGTACCGCGTCGATATCGTCGGCGATCCGTCGAACTTGCATCGCCATCCATGGCACGAGAGCGCCGCGCCCGAGGATCGCAAGCTGAACGCGTTCGGGGCGGTGATCATGCGAAAAGACCCGCCGTTCGACATGGAGTATGTGACCTCGACGTGGCTGCTCGAGTTGGCCGAACGTGCCGGCGCGCGCATATTCAACAAGCCGCAGGCGATCCGCGACCACTCGGAAAAACTCGCGATCGGCGAGTTTGCTCAATTCGTCGTGCCTACGCTCGTCACGCGCGACCCCGCGCGGCTGCGCGCGTTCCATGCCGAGCACGGCGACGTCATCCTCAAGCCGCTCGACGGCATGGGTGGGATGGGCGTGTTCCGCGTGATGCGCGACGCAATGAATCTCGGTTCGATCATCGAGATGCTGAGCCACGACGGGGCGCGTTCGGTGATGGCACAAAGGTTCATTCCCGAGATTTCCGACGGGGATAAGCGCATTTTGCTGATCGGCGGCCAAAGCGTGCCGTATTCGCTCGCACGCATTCCTCAAGGCGGCGAGGTACGCGGCAATCTGGCTGCGGGTGGCCTTGGCGTTGCCCAGCCGCTCACTGCGCGCGATCGCGAGATCGCGGATACGCTCGCACCCAGGCTGGCCGCGCGCGGGCTGTTGTTGGTCGGCTTGGACGCGATCGGCGACTGGCTGACCGAGGTCAACGTCACTAGCCCCACTTGCTTTCGCGAGATCATGGAGCAAACGGGCTTCGACGTTGCTGCATTGTTTGTCGACGCGCTCGAGCGCGCGGCCGGGTAAGGGCGCCCGGCAGGCACACGGGTCGCGTGGGGCCGGCGAAAGGCGCGCCTGTTACAATGGCCGTCTCCGAAACCGGTTCGCTCGCTGGGCGGCGGCGTTCGCGCTGCGGCCCGCGCGGGCGCGTCGCGGTGCATGCGCACCCGGCGCGAGGGCCGTTTCTATCCGGCCCTTTGCGGTGCTTTTCGTTGCAAGACTGACATGGCAGGCATATTGATCATCGCGCACGCGCCACTCGCCTCGGCGTTGAGGGAATGCGTCGCGCATATCTACGGCGGAGTGCCGGCGCGCATCGGCGCCATCGACGTGCTGCCCGACTGCGATCCGGCACAAGTCACCGAGTTCGCTCGTAGCGAAATCGAGCGCTTGCGCGAGGACAACGGCGCGTTGGTGCTGACCGACATGTTCGGCGCCACACCCGCCAATATCGCGAGCCGGCTCGCGACGATGCCCGGCGTGCGCGTGCTCGCCGGCGTGAACTTACCGATGCTCGTACGCGGCGTCTGCTATCGCACATGCGAGCTCGACGCGCTCGTCGACAAAGCGCTTGCCGGCGCGGCAAAGGGCGTGCACGCGATTGGGCCGCTCGTAGCCCAGGCTGACATAGGCAAACCGGCCGGCGAGGCCGAATGCGCGGCGCCGGGTGTGCCTATCGTCGCCCCCGCCTCCGCGGCCGTACCTGCGGCCGGCGCGAGCGTGGCGGCCGGTGACGAGGCTGCCGTGGGTGCATCGGCGAGCGCGGCGAACCCGCTCGGCCTCGCACGCTAACTTCTCTTTCCGTTCATCAGGACGAGCACATGCTTCAAAAAGAAACGACGATCGTCAATAAGTTGGGTTTGCATGCACGTGCCTCGGCCAAGCTGACGCAGCTCGCCGCTAACTACCAATCGGAAATCTGGATGACGCGTAATGGGCGCCGCATCAATGCAAAAAGCATCATGGGCGTGATGATGCTCGCGGCCGGGATCGGCAGTACGGTGACGATCGAGACGGAAGGGCCCGACGAGCAAGACGCGATGGACGCGCTCGTCAAGCTCATCGCCGATAAATTCGGCGAAGGCCAATAGACATAGATCGATCGGTTGATAGATTGGTAGGCCCATAAGCGGGGCGCTTTTCGGCCCGCCCTGCCCAAGACAAAACGCCGCGGCCGATACCGCGGCGTTTTGTTTCGGGCGATGCAGCCCATTATTACCGCGTGTAATGCTGCGCCGCACGCAGTCAGCAGGGGCATCTCGAATTTATAATCGGCCACTGGTGTTTGTCCTACTGCAGCGGTCATAACTCCCGCGGCATCACACAACTCGAGGAGGTGCGCGTGTCGTTTTCGCTGCATGGTATTCCAGTGTCACGCGGCATCGCGATTGGGCGCGCTTACCTTATGGCCCCCGCAGCGCTGGACGTCGACCATTACCTCGTCGATCCGCCGCAGATCGAAAGCGAAATCGAGCGCTTTCGCGCCGCTTTGAAGAGGGTCCAAGGCGAACTGGACCGTCTGAGCGAGCATCTTTCCGCCGATGCACCGAGCGAAGTCGGCGCGTTCATCAACGTCCATACGATGATTCTCAACGACGCGATGCTGGTTCAAGAGACGATGGACCTGATCCGTACGCGGCGCTACAACGTCGAATGGGCATTGACCGAACAGCTCGAGCGGCTGTCTCGGCACTTCGACGACATCGAGGACGAATATCTGCGCGAGCGCAAGGCGGACGTGCGGCAAGTCGTCGAACGCATTTTGAAGGCGCTGGCGGGGGCGCCGTCGGTGCTCGTGACCGGCGCGCATGCCGATTCGGGCGACGACATGATCGTGGTCGCACACGACATCTCCCCGGCCGACATGCTGCAGTTCAAAACGCAAACGTTTCAAGGTTTCGTGACGGACCTCGGCGGACGCACTTCGCATACGGCAATCGTCGCGCGCAGCCTCGGTATTCCGGCGGCGGTGGGCGTCGGGCACGCGAGTGCGCTGATTCGCCAGGACGACTTGATCATCGTCGACGGCGATCGCGGCATCGTGATTGTCGATCCCGCGCCGATCGTGCTCGAAGAGTATTCGTATCGTCAAAGCGAGAAGCTGCTCGAGCAAAAGAAGCTGCAGCGGCTCAAGTTCTCGCCGACGCAAACGCTGTGCGGCACGAAGATTTCGCTGCTCGCCAACATCGAATTGCCCGAGGATGCACGCGCGGCCGTCGAGGCCGGTGCCGTTGGCGTGGGCCTGTTCCGCACCGAGTTCCTGTTCATGAATCACAAGGACCGGTTGCCCGAGGAAGAGGAACAGTTCGAAGCCTACAAGCGCGCGGTAGAGCTGATGGGCGGCCTTCCCGTGACGATTCGCACGATCGACGTCGGCGCCGACAAGCCGCTCGATACGCTCGGCGCCGAGGGCTACGAAAGCGCGCCCAATCCGGCGCTGGGCCTGCGCGCGATTCGCTGGAGCTTGTCCGAGCCGCAGATGTTCCTCACGCAGTTGCGCGCGATCCTGCGCGCCTCGGCGTCCGGGCAAGTGCGCATCCTCGTGCCGATGCTCGCCCATGCGCAGGAAATCGATCAGACGCTGGATTTAATCCGCGAAGCCAAGCGCCAACTCGACGACGCGGGCTTGCCGTACGACCCCGGTGTGCAAATCGGCGCGATGATCGAAATCCCGGCCGCGGCAATCGCGTTGCCGTTGTTCCTGAAGCGTGTCGATTTTCTGTCGATCGGCACGAACGATTTGATCCAGTACACGCTCGCGATCGATCGCGCCGACAACGCCGTCGCGCATCTGTACGATCCGCTGCATCCGGCGGTGCTGCATTTGATCGCGTTCACGCTGCGCGAAGCCAAACGCGCCGGTGTGCCGGTCTCGGTCTGCGGCGAAATGGCCGGAGATCCGCAGCTGACAAGGCTGTTGCTCGGCATGGGCCTGACCGAATTCTCGATGCACCCGAGCCAGTTGCTCGTGGTCAAGCAGGAAATCTTGCGCGCGAATCTGGCCGCGCTCGAGAAGCCCGCCGCGGACGTTCTCGCGGCGTTCGAGCCCGAAGAAGTGCAGGCCGCGTTAAGGTGTCTGGGGCAGGTTTGAACGGCCGCTGCCGCATACGGGGCAGTCGCACTGGCGCGCGATTTTCATCGTCGTCCATTCCATTCGCAGCGAGTCAAGCATCATGAGCCGGCCCATCAGGGTCTGGCCGATGCCGCCAATGACACGCAGCGCCTCGGCCGCCTGCATCGTGCCGATGATGCCGACCGTTGGCGCGAACACGCCCATCTGCGAGCAGGCGACTTCCTCGAACGCTTGATCCTCGGGAAAGACGCAGGCATAGCAGGGCGAGGCGTCGTCGCGCAGGTCGAACGTGCTGATCTGCCCGTCAAAGCGCAGCGCAGCGCCCGATACGAGCGGTACCCGATGCTTGACGCAGGCGCGGTTGATCGCGTGGCGCGTCGCGAAATTATCGGTGCAGTCCAAAACGACGGTGGCATGCGCGACATGCTCATCGAGCCAGGCATCGCCGACACGCTGATCGACCGTTTGCACGCGCACTTCCGGGTTCAATCGCGCGATGGTCTCGCGGCCCGATTCCACCTTCTTGTTCCCGATCGACGCCGTCGCATGCAGGATCTGCCGCTGCAGGTTCGTCAGATCGACTGAATCGGCATCGACGAGGGTGATCGTGCCGACGCCCGCCGCGGCCAGATACATGGCAGCCGGCGAGCCGAGCCCCCCCGCGCCGATGACGATCGCATGCGCATCGAGGAAACGCTGTTGCGCCTCGATGCCGATTTCGTCGACGAGGATGTGGCGGGAATAGCGAAGGAGTTGATCGTCGTTCATGGCGGCGCGCCGGGGGAGTGTGTTTGACGCGATGGCGCAGCGAAGGGCGAGGCCACCGCCCGCGCGCTCAGTTCCGCGCGGGCGCGGAAAGAGGCGCGAGGCGAAGCCTCGCCGCGGGCGAGTGCTACTTGCTCGGTGCGGACGCCGGGATGGCCGGAGATGCCGGTTTGACCGCGACGGGCGCCGATGCCGAGCGAGGCGGCTTGTTCTCGGCGAGCTTGCGCTCGGTGATCGACTTCGACAACTGCACCGGCTTGCCTTGCAGCTTGTCTAGCGCTTGCTGAAGCATGAAGTCGTCGGCCGAGCCGAATTCGATCGGCTTGCGGTCGCGATCCTTCGCGCGCTGCTCCGGTGTCTTCTTGTCGTTTTCGTCTTCCAGCTGTTGCAGTTGCTGCAGACGACCCTTCTCGCGCTGCTCCTCTTCCTTCTTCTCGTTCGGATCCTGCGTATTGGCCAAGTGATTCGAGTAATCGACCTCGCGCGTGACGAGTGCATCGTCGGGATCGCCGTTGGCGTACTGATCGACGGGAACGTCGGGGCGAATGCCCTTGTTCTGGATCGAACGGCCCGTCGGCGTGTAGTAGTAGGCCGTGGTCAGGCGCAGCGCCGTGTCGGACGTGAGCGGCCGCACCGTCTGCACCGAACCCTTGCCGAACGTCGTCTTGCCCATGATCAGCGCCCGGTGCTGGTCTTGCAGCGCCCCGGCGACGATTTCGGAGGCCGACGCCGAGTACGCGTTCGTCAACACGATCATCGGCACCGTCTTGTAGATTTCCGGCAGGTTCTTCAACGGATCCGAATCGAACGACGGCAGACGGTAGTTCTCGTACGTGTCGCGATAGATCTGCTTCGAATCGGAGATCTGGCCGTTCGTCGAAACGACGACCGAGTTCGGCGGCAAGAACGCGCCGGCCACGCCGACGGCACTTTGCAGCAGGCCGCCGCCGTTGTTGCGCAGATCGACGACGACGCCCTTCAAGTTCGGCTGCTCGCGGGCGATGTCCTCGAGCTTCGTGGCCAGATCGGGGACGGTGCGTTCCTGGAAACTCGTGATGCGCACATAAGCGTAGCCGGGCGCGAGCACCTTCGTCTTCACGCTTTGCACGCGGATGATCGCGCGCGTGACCGTGACGGGGAACGTGCGGTCGTCGGTCTTGCGGAAGATCGTGAGCGTGACCTTCGTGCCGGGATCGCCGCGCATTTGCTTGACGGCTTGATCGAGCGTCATGCCGCGCACGGGCTTGTCGTTGATGCGCGTGATGAGGTCGCCCGGACGGATGCCGGCGTGGAACGCGGGCGTGTCCTCGATCGGCGAAATGACCTTGATGAGGCCGTCTTCCTGAGATATCTCGATGCCGAGACCGGCGAAGCGGCCCTTCGTCTGCTCCTGCAGCTCTTGGTAATCGGTTTT
>CAYRLJ010000101.1:0-7767 GCA_964425025.1 uncultured Burkholderia sp.
CCTCAACGTCTCGGCGCCGCCGTCCACTTCACGTGCGACCGTTGCACGGCCGTCGGCGATCGTCACCTTCGAGGCGAACGTCGCTTGCGGCAAATTCGCGAGCGCGGCCAGCATCTGGCCCGTTTGGTTCGAGTCGTCGTCGATCGCCTGCTTGCCCAGAATCACGAGCTGAGGCTGTTCTTTATCGACGAGCGCTTTGAGCAGCTTGGCCACGGCGAGCGGCTGCAGGTCTTCGTTCGATTCGATCAGGATCGCGCGATCGGCACCGATCGCCAGCGCCGTGCGCAGCGTCTCTTGCGCTTGAGTCACGCCAGCGGAGACCGCGATCACCTCGGTCGCCACGCCCGCTTCCCTCAGACGCACCGCCTCTTCCACGGCGATTTCGTCGAACGGGTTCATCGACATCTTCACGTTCGCAATGTCGACGCCCGTACCGTCCGACTTCACCCGGACCTTGACGTTGTAGTCGACCACGCGCTTGACAGGCACCAAAATTTTCATGCACACGCTCCAAAGTTACGAATACGTCAACCCAGCGGCCATTATAGCGACAGCGCATGCCGCGGCCGCACTCACCGACGGTTCGGCAAATCCCCAATGGGCAACATTTTTGGCCCGTCTTGGGCCGGCCCGGCAGGCGCTGATCGCGACCCCGATGCCTCACAATAACGAACGATCGTTTTATTTTATGAGGAAGCGGCTCGGATGCCAACCCCGGGTTTTGACCGACCGCTCTAACCCCGCGTCGCTCACCGATGGCTCAAACGGCGCACGAGCCAGTCGCCGAACGATTGCACGAGCTGCACGAAGACGATCAGGATCACGACGACCGCCAGCATGACCTCGGGCAAAAACCGCTGATAGCCATAACGAATGCCGAGATCGCCAAGGCCGCCGCCGCCGATCGCGCCCGCCATCGCGGAATAGCCAACGAGCGAGACGAACGTGATAGTCAGACCGGCGACGATGCCCGGCAGCGCTTCGGGCAACAAGACTTTAAGGACGATCTGGCGCGTCGTCGCGCCGAGCGCTTCGGCCGTTTCGATGAGCCCGCGATCGACTTCGCGCAGTGCAGTTTCGACAAGCCGGGCGAAGAACGGCGCGCAAGCGATCGTCAACGGGACGACTGCGGCCCCCGTGCCGATCGACGTGCCGACGACGACGCGCGTCAGCGGAATGACGGCCACGAGCAAGATGATGAACGGCGTCGAGCGCACGGCGTTGACGATGAAGCCCATCGCGCGGTTCGCCGCCACGCTTTGCAGCACGCCGTCACGATCGGTTAGGAACAGCAACACACCGAGCGGCAAGCCGACAAGCGCGCCAACCACACCCGAGATGCCGACCATGACCAGCGTCTCCCAGAACGACTGGACGAACATCGAGGACATTTCACTGAACATGCGACAACTCCTCGACGACGACACCTTGTTCACGCAAGAAATGGAGCGCGGCGGTCAGTTGCTGCGGCTCGCCGTCGGCGAGTACGGCAAGCGAGCCGAACGCGCGGCCTTGGATCTCGTCAACCTGTCCGTGCAGAATATTGAAGTCGAGCGCGAAGCGGCGGATCGTCTCCGACAGGATCGGGCGCTCGACCCCGCCGCCGGCGAACGCCAGTCGCAGTAGCCGCCCCGCGCCGGTCTCGAGATGCGCCGCGACGCGCGCCTTGACGGCGCTCGGCAGTTCATGCGCGATGACGTCGCCGAGCAAGGCGCGCGTGATGGCATGTTGCGGCTTGAGGAAGACGTCGACGACATTGCCCTCTTCCACGATGCGCCCGGCATCGAGCACGGCAACGCGGTCGCAGACATCCTTGATGACTTCCATCTGATGCGTGATCAGTACGATAGTCAGGCCGAGTTCGCGATTGATGCGCCTGAACAGTTCGAGGATCGAACGCGTCGTTTCCGGATCGAGTGCCGAGGTGGCTTCGTCGGAGAGCAACACCTTGGGCCGGCTCGCGAGCGCGCGGGCAATGCCGACGCGCTGCTTCTGGCCGCCGCTGATGCGTGCCGGGTAGCGATCCTTGAGCGCAGTCAGGCCGACGAGGTCGAGCAGCGGCAAAACCGTCGCGTCGATCTCGGCGCGCTTCATGCCGGCCAACTCGAGCGGTAGCGCGACGTTGTCGAACACCGTACGCGAATTGAGCAGGTTGAAGTGTTGAAAGACCATCCCGATTTCGCGGCGCGCCTCGCGCAACTGCTGCGCCGAGAGCGTATTCAGTTGTTTGCCGTCGACGATGACTTCACCCGCGCTAGGCCGAGCGAGCAAGTTGATCGTACGCACGAGCGTGCTTTTGCCGGCGCCGCTGCGGCCGATGATGCCGAAGATTTGGCCCGCCGGAATACTGAGATTGATGTCGTGCAGCGCGTCAACCCAGCCGTTGGGCCCGGCAAAGCGCTGCGAAATATGGCGTAGTTCGATCATGAAATGGCGAGGCGGCGGGCTCAACCGGCTGCGCGATGCGCGCCAGCACAACCCGCCACTGTTGCTGCAACCAAAAGGAAGTGGGACAGCATTTTATCGCGCTGCACAAATAGCGTTTAATAATTAATCGCCAGGTGTTAATGACGTTTAGAAATTAGAGGTGCCCGCCAGCTCGCTCCATTCGTTGCAACTCGCACCAGCGGCTATGATCCTGCGCAAGCGATGGTTTCACGGGAGACGAGCGATGTCGATGACGACTGCGCCGCAGGATGATCTTCGGGATGGTGCGACGAACGGCCGCACTGGCCCGGCGGCGGCGACGGCGGGATCCGTCCGGACGGCCGACGGCCTTGAACTGGCTTTTTACCGATGGTCATGCACGGTACCGGTGCGGGCGACGGTTGCGCTGCTGCATGGATTGGCCGAGCATGCCGGCCGCTATGCGGCGCTGGCCGATCGGCTTGCCGCGGCAGGCATCGAACTCGTCGCGATCGATCTGCGCGGTCACGGGCGCTCGCCGGGCGAACGCGCATGGGTCACGCGCTTCGACGCCTATCTGGACGACGCGCGCGCACTGCTCGATGCCGCATCCCGTCCGGATACACCGCTCTTTCTGATGGGCCACAGCATGGGCGGCACGATCGCGACGCTATTTGCGATCGAGCGCCTGCAAGCATTCGTCGCCAAGGCGCGCCCGGTGTCGGGCCTCATCCTCTCGAGCCCTGCACTGGCAGCCGGCAAGGACGTCCCGCGCTGGATGCTCGCGGCAAGCCGGATCGTCAGCCGCCTATGGCCGCGATATCGGGCGATGAAAATCGAGGCCGCGCTGCTCTCGCGCGACTCGGATGTCGTGCAAGCCAATCGTCGCGACCCGCTCGTCCATCACGCCGCCGTGCCCGCACGCACGGGTGCCGAAATCCTCGCCGCGATGGCGCGCATCGAGCAAGGCCGCGCCGCGTTGCGCCTGCCCGTGCTCGTCTATCACGGTACGGCCGACAAACTCACGGAACCCGACGGCAGCCGCGTGTTCGCCGCACACGTCGGCTCGCCCGATCGCACGTTCACGCTGTACGACGGCGCTTATCACGAGACGATGAACGACATCGATCGCGACCGTGTCATCGATGCGTTGGTGCGATGGATCCTGGCGCACGCCTGAAGGCGCAGTCGACGGCCACGTTGATGCGGACACCGACGTGCCGCGCGGACACTTTCGATGCGTCCCCTGCGCCTGCCTCGACGCCACGCCCTATCGCGCGTCCCAGTTAGGCTTGCGCTTTTCGGCGAACGCCTGCATCCCTTCCTGCGCGACCGGATCGATCGCATTGCACGCGATCGTCTGCCCAGCCATTTGATAGGCCGCCTCGATCCCAGTTTCCAACTGGCGATAAAAAAGCGACTTGCCCATGCGCACGGCGGCGGGTGGCTTGTCGCAGATGCGTTTAGCGAGTGCCGCGACGTCGGCGTCGAGCGCATCGAGCGGTGTCATGTGATTGATGAGGCCGAGTTCGCGCGCCTTGGCCGCGTCGATGAAATCGCCCGTCATCAGCATCTCGAACGCCGCCTTGCGCGGGATGTTGCGCGAGAGCGGCACGCCCGGCGTCGCGCAAAACAAGCCGTAATGAATGCCCGAAGTGGCAAAGCGGGCCGTATCGGCGGCCACCGCCAGATCGCACATCGCGACGAGCTGGCAGCCCGCCGCCGTCGCGATGCCCTGCACGCGCGCGATGACGGGTTGCGGCATCCGCTGGATCGTCATCATCAACGCCGAGCAGCGCTCGAACAGCCGCTGATAGAACTCGAGCGAGGGCGTGGCACGCAACTCTTTTAAATCGTGTCCCGCGCAATAGGCTCGCCCTTCGGCGGCGAGCACGACCACGCGCTCATCCGACTGAGCGATGGCCGACAGCGTCGCCTGCAGCTCGCCGATGACCTGATCCGATAGCGCGTTGAAGGCGTCCGGGCGATTGAGCGTGACGCTCACGACGCCGGGAAGTCCATACGCAGCGTGCTCGACGCGCAGCGCGTCGGAAGCGGGCGAAGCACTCGGGGAAGAAGACGATGCGGAACGATCCATGATGGACTGACTCCTAGAGCGATGAACCGCGGTGTTCTGTTCGGCCGTCAAACTAGCGGCTCGATGCACGCTTACGCCGGCTGAAAACCGCCTTTAGATTTCGGCCAGCGCGCGCACGTGTGCGACGACGCTGCGTCCGAGCGCCGACAAGTTGTAGCCGCCCTCGAGGCAGCTGACGATGCGTCCGCGCGCGTGGCGCTTGGCGATGTCGCGAATTTGCTGCGTAATCCACGCGTAGTCGTTTTCGACGAGCCCCATGTTGCCGAGATCGTCCTCGCGATGCGCATCGAATCCCGCCGACACGAAAATCATCTCGGGTTTGAACGCATCGAGCCGCGGCAACCACATGAGATCGATAGCCTCGCGCACGATCGCGCCCGATGTTCGCGCCGGCATCGGCAGGTTGACCATGTTCGGTGCTTGATTGTCCGCGCCGCTGAACGGATAGAACGGGTGCTGAAAGAAGCTGCACATCAGCACGCGCTCATCGCCGGCGAACGCGGCCTCGGTTCCATTGCCGTGATGGACGTCGAAATCGACGATGGCGACGCGCGCAAGACCGCGCACGTCGAGCGCGTGGCGCGCGGCGATCGCCACGTTGTTGAAGAAGCAAAAACCCATCGCGCGCGCGGGTTCGGCGTGATGGCCGGGCGGACGCACGCCACAAAATGCGTTGTCGTAACGTCCGTCGATGACGGCGTCGGTCGCGGCCACCGCCGCGCCGGCCGCGCGCAGCGCCGCCTGCCATGTATGCGGATTCATGGCAGTGTCCGGATCGATCCACGCGCGCCCTTGCCCTTCGCTCGGCGCGCTGCCTTCGATGAATTCGATATGAGCGCGCGTATGCACACGGGCGAGATCGGCGATATCGGCGAGCGGTGCGCTCTCGCGCTCGATCAGTTCGGCGATGCGGCTCGAGATCAATTGATCCTCGATCGCGGACAGACGCTCTGGACATTCCGGATGCCCCTGCCCCATCTCGTGTAACAGGCAATCGGGGTGTGAGTAGAAGGCCGTCGCCATGATCGTTCGATTGCCGCGGATGCGGCATGTCTCCGTAGTTGCTGCGCCGGCCATCGGGTGGGCCCGCGATCGGAATACGTTACCACAGGCGAGCGGCGGTGCTCTCGAGCACATCGCTTGCATGAGTGGTATGAGCCGCAGTTCCAGCGTAGCGCCCGCCGTAGTGGGTCTTAGTCAGGGCGAGATCGTTGCGGACTTTTTTCGACCGAGGACGTCGCATCGAGCCGGAACCCAGTCTGTATCGCCTGAATAAACGCTCGCGATTGCTCAACCACCCAGGTTGCCAGTTTCATGTCCACGCCATCGCCGGTATAGTCGGCCACCTGGCGTATTTCCTGAGCCCGGTTCAGTGTGCGTGCGAAAGGCGAATTCCGGCCGGACAGCGACGCCGATATTGCCGTTGTCCCAAAAAAGCAAATGCCGTTTGCTTCGTGCCAGCGTCGATGGGGTGCTCGGTTAGGGTGTGCATAGGCGGTCGCCTCACGCTTTATCTACTCAATGAGTCTCATATATTAGGCAGCTATTAAACGCCGCCATCGCCTCACGGCTCTCTCGCGGCATCACATCTAAATAGGCCGAGGCGTGATCGAATTGCGCATGCTCCAGCAACAACTGAACGATGTCTAAAGAGTGACCCTGCGCACGAGGCGGCTCGCAAACGTTCGGTGGCCACTGTGACTGCTACAGGCACCCACCTTGCAGGATATCGCCGGGCACTCGAACGCAAATCTACCACTTCCGCCCACGCCGGTTCCGCCTGCGCCGCCCGTTCGTTATACTGCGCCGAACCTTTGCCTTTGCTCTCCTATGACCGGTCAATACGCCTTACCCGCAGCAAAAGCGCGACGCCTCGCCGTGCTCATCGCCTTGGCGCTTAGCTCCGCCGTTTCCTGGCAAGCTGCCTGCGCCCAGGGCGCCGCGCCAGAGCGCGCGACCAGCCAGCGCGCCGCCCGGCCCGCCAAGAGCCAGCAGGCGCAAGCAGCCGCGTCGGGCTCCACGTTCGAAGAAGAGATCATTCCACAGCGCTACACCGATAACGCGGACGTCAATGCCTTCATCGACGACATGGTCGCCCGCTATGACTTCGACGCACAAGCGCTGCACGCGCTGTTTGCCGGCGTCAATTACTCGGCCACCGCTGTCAAGCTCGTCACCCCGGCGCCAAAGCCGTTCGTCAAAAACTGGCGCGTCTACCAAGCGCGCTTTCTCGACCCGGTACGCATCAACGCGGGCATGAAGTTCTGGAGGGCAAACCGCGCGACGCTGCAACGCGCCTACGAGCAATTCGGCGTGCCGCCGGAGGTGGTCATCGGCATTCTCGGCGTCGAGACGATGTACGGCCACTATATGGGCAATTTCCGCGTGCTCGACGTGCTGACGACGCTCGCGTTCGATTATCCGAACACACCGAATCGCGCCGATCGCGAGATGACTTTCCGCAAGAATCTGACGGACTATCTGATCTGGACGCGCGATGCTCAGCTCGATCCCACCTCGGTGCTCGGCTCCTACACCGGGGCGGTCGGCATTCCGCAATTCCTGCCGAGCAGCATCGTCAAATATGCGATCGACTACGAAGGCAATCGGCACATCGATTTGCGCGCGAGCCCGGCCGATGCGATCGGCAGCGTGGCGAACTATCTCGCGCAGAACGGCTGGGAGACGGGACGCCCCGTAATCTGGCACATCGGGCAAGACGCGGGCAGTGTCGGCGTCGCGCAGGCCGCTGCCGACGGGCAGCCGGAGCCGCACTGGCCGCTCGCACAGCTGCTGCGCGCGGGTATGGTGCTCGACGAGCCGAAGCTCGATCTCGCCGCCGAAGCGAGCACGCCCGTCACCGTCATCGATTTGCCGACGCCGGGCCAATCCACCCAATACCTGCTGGGGCTGCAAAACTTCTACGCGCTGACGCGTTACAACCGCAGCTTTTTCTACGCGCTCGCCGTATATGAACTTGGCCAGCGCGTGAAAGACCGCATCGAAGAAGAAGACGGCGCTCAGGTGTCTTCGCCGGCGGTTCCGGCGGTGCCGGCAAACAGGCAGGGCGCCGCCCCTTCGCCCGCGCAGTTGCTGGGGCAGCCTCCCTCGCTAACAGCGCCGGCACCTGCACCTGCACCTGCACCTGCACCTGCACCTGCACCTGCACCTGCACCGGCACCGGCACCGCAACCGCAGCAACCGCAACAACTGCAACCGCCGCCCCAAGCGCAATAGCCAACGCGGCGGCGCAAGCCGCGCTG
>CAYRLJ010000101.1:7867-17098 GCA_964425025.1 uncultured Burkholderia sp.
GCTGGACCGGCTGGACCGGCTGGACCGGCTGGACCGGCTGGACCGGCTGGACCGGCTGGACCGGTGGGACCGTCGGCCCCACCGGTCCAGCGCAGACGCGCTTCAGAAGCTCAAGCTCGCGCTCGTCGGCGTCACGGTCACGCCATAGTTGCAGGCCGGCGCCGCGTCCTGCATCAAGCCGCTCGGCGTCCACGGCACACGCCGAATCGATTTCTTCTCGACATCGAGCAGCGAGACTGAGGTGAAATCGACGAAGCCATTGTTCGAATATTGATCGCAGGCCTGCACACCGTAGACCTCGACAACACCCGCGAACGCCCAGTCGAAGGTTTGTCCGTAGCTGCTCGTTTGCTCGAGTGTCGTTGCCTGGCCGTTCGACTTATCGACGGTTGCGACATTCCACGTCGAGCAAATCCGGCCGGCCGCGCAATCGCCGCTGACCGTGCCGACGATTGCATCGCCACTGGCCGCCGATTCGGGTGTGCTGTAGTTCGCGTTGCCCGAGGTGCAGCAGTTCCAGCTCGCTATCGTCCACGCTTGGTCATTGAACCCGTTCCAGGCAAGCACGGGCTGCAAGATCGAGACGACGTTCTCGTAGTCCTCGAGTCCCGGGAAGTAATAGAGCACCTGTCCGACGTTCGATGCCGGCGCGGATGGGACGAGCCAGCGGGCCGAGATGCCGCCGAACGGAGCGCGTTGGTGATACCAACTTGCCTCGAGCCAGCCGTCGGCCTCGGGCGTCCGATAGGCTAGCCCCCGACGCGGCGAGACGGGGCCCGGAGGCGAGTCGCCGAGCGCGATCCGCGTTCCGTTTTTTGTATAGCGCGCGTAGCGGCAGACTTGCATCGCCGAAGTCGTACCGTCGGTGCGCTTGATGCGCCCGTCGCCGAGCAGCACCTCGCCGTGCCCGACTGCGTGAACGCACGAGGGATGGAAGTAGCCGAACGGCGTGACGACATAACCTTGCGGAACGCCCGGCGGTGCATGGCGAGCAAGTGCCGGCGTCGGCAACGCCGTGGCCGTGGCCGATGCCCCCGCGGCCCATGCGGGTGCGACACCGCACAACGCAACGCAAACCGCAAAAAAAGCGGCGACCGCAACGATTCGCGCGGTGGCCGCCTTGACGTAATCTTTTCGCATGACGTCTCCTGTCGAGCGGTGGCGAACACCGCAACCTCATGGGCACGGAAGACGACAACGGCGCGGCCTAATGTACCGAGATACCGAGGCACCGAGATACGGAAACACCGAGTTGCCAACCGAGAAGCATGGGACCGGACTTCCGTGCTGAAACACTCAGTCCGGGCGACAGTCAATATAGGCAGCCCCTCTTCGGGGGCCTAGCTATTCAAGTCGTTAGGGGCATCCGCGGCCGGACGCGCACGCGGCTTGCAACGGCGCGATGCCTGCCGCCCCGCCGTGCGATAGCCTTAGATAGCCTGACCGCGACCGAAGCATTGCCCCGTCACGCGGGGAACACCCCCGTCGACAGATAACGATCGCCGCGATCGCAGACGATGAAAACGATCGTTGCGTTCTCGACCTGCCGCGCGACGCGCAATGCGACCTCGCAAGCGCCTCCCGAGGAGATGCCGCAGAAAATGCCTTCGACCGATGCCAAACGGCGCGCCGCGGCCTCCGCTGCGCCCTGCGAGATACTCTCGGTACGATCGACGCGCGTGCGATCGAAGATCTTCGGCATGTACGCCTCGGGCCACTTGCGGATGCCGGGGATGCGCGAGCCGTCTTCGGGCTGCGCCCCGATGATTTCAATCGCCGGATTCTGCTCCTTCAGATAACGCGATGTACCCATGATCGTGCCGGTCGTCCCCATCGACGAGACAAGGTGCGTGATACGCCCTTCCGTGTCACGCCAAATCTCGGGGCCCGTGGTCTCGTAATGGGCGATCGGATTGTCGGGGTTCGCGAACTGATCGAGAATGATCCCTCGGCCGTCACGCTGCATTTGTTCGGCGAGATCGCGCGCGTATTCCATGCCGCCTTTCACCGGTGTAAGGACGATTTCGGCGCCGTAAGCGGCCATGCTCTGGCGCCGCTCGACCGACAAATCCTCAGGCAAAAGCAAGACCATTTTGTAGCCGCGAATCGCGGCAGCCATCGCGAGTGCGATACCGGTATTGCCGCTCGTGGCTTCGATCAGGGTGTCGCCGGGTTTGATTCGCCCGCGCGCCTCGGCCTTCTTGATCATCGACAAGGCCGGCCGATCCTTCACCGATCCGGCCGGATTGTTGCCTTCGAGCTTCGCCAGCACGACGTTGTTTCGGCTGCGGATTTCGTCATCGGCCAAGCGAACGAGCTGGACGAGCGGCGTATTGCCGATCGTATCTTCGATGGTTTTGTAGGGCATGGATTTGTACGCGCGGCGCGCCGTTATCTGAGCAATGGGAATAATCGATCTGATTGTAAAGCACCGGGCACGCCCTCGCGCCGTAGGGTTTTTAGCCCCCAACGGTCAGCCCCTCGGCTTGCAAGCGATCAACGGCCTGCCCACCTAGGCCCTTGACGCGTCGGCTAAGATCGTCGGCATCTTGGAACGGGCCGCCCGAGGCACGTTCCTCCACGATCGCCCGCGACTTGGCGGGGCCAAGGCCCTTGATCGAGCGCAGCGCCGTCTCGTCGGCGCGGTTGACGTCGACGGCGTGAGCGAACAAAGCAGAAGACGCGGCGGCGAATGCCACCGCGAATGAGAGAAAGCGCTTGAGCATGAGGCCTCCGCAAGCAAAGCAAAGCAATGCCGGCCGGCGGACGCCGACCGTGAGGCCTTCAGTCTACGAACCGCGCGCCGCGCCTTACAGTTGGCCGGATAGCCAACGCACGTAGCGATCGACGCCTTCTTGCACCGTCAAGAACGACGCGTCGTACCCGGCCGCACGCAGCCGCGTCGGGTCGGCTTGCGTGAAGCACTGGTACTTGCCGCGCAGCGCATCGGGAAACGGAACGTACTCGATCAGGCCGCGCTGAACCATTTCGGCGAGCGAGAGCGGCGGCTGATTCTCGAGCGCGCGCAGGGTGTTGACGACCGACGTAGCGATATCGTTGAACGGTTGTGCGCGGCCGGTCCCAAGGTTGAAGATGCCCGATTTCTCCGGATGGTCGAAGAAAAACAGGTTCACTTTCGCGACGTCTTCGACCGACACGAAATCGCGCGTTTGCTCGCCCGCTGCATAACCGTTGTACTCGCCGAACAGCTTGACCTTGCCCTCGGCGCGAAACTGATTGAAGTTATGGAAAGCGACCGACGCCATCCGGCCTTTGTGCGTTTCGCGCGGCCCGTAGACGTTGAAATAGCGAAAACCGACGATCTGACTTTTCGCGATCGGCATGGTGCGGCGAACGATCTGGTCGAACAAGAATTTCGAGTAGCCGTAAACGTTCAGCGGCGCCTCCACTTCGCGCTCTTCCACGAAGCGCGTCGAGCCGCCGTAAATCGCTGCCGACGACGCATAGAGAAACTGCGCGCCTTGCGCCAAGCACGCGTCGAGCACGGCGCGGGTATAGCGGAAGTTGTTCTCCATCATGTAGCGGCCGTCGGTCTCCATCGTGTCGGAGCAGGCACCCTCATGAAACACGGCCCGCACCTTGCCGAAATCGCCGCGTGCGAAACGCTCGACGAATTCCGTTTTGTCGAGGTAGTCGTCGATCTCGCAATCGACGAGATTCTTGAACTTGTCGGCGCGCGTGAGATTGTCGACGGCGATGATGCGCGTTTCGCCACGCGCGTTCAGCGCGTTGACGAGGTTGGCGCCGATGAAGCCGGCGGCGCCGGTGACGATGATAGTCATGATCGTGATGGCGATAGTTCGATAACGATGATAGGCGGCGCGAGGCGGCGTCGTGTCCTGGGTGAGGCGCGCGCTACCGCGCGGGCGACGAGAACAACTCGTCGTAATCGACGGTGGCCGTACCAAGTTTGCCGACCACGATGCCCGCGGCGCGATTGGCCAGCGCGACGGCATCGACGAGCGGCAGCTTCGCGGCGAGCATGACGGCCAACGTCGCGATGACGGTGTCGCCGGCACCCGACACGTCAAACACTTCGCGCGCGACCGCCGGCGCGGTGAGTGCCTCGCCTTCGGCAGTAAACAGCGTCATGCCTTCCTCGGAGCGCGTGAGCAGGAGCGAATCGATTTCGAGCGACGCACGCAGCGCATCGACGCGCGCGTGCAAATCCTCTTCAGATTTCCATTGCCCCACGACTTCGCGCAGCTCCGCACGGTTCGGCGTAATCAGCGTGGCACCCCGATAGCGCTCCCAATCGTCGCCCTTCGGATCGACGAGCACGGACTTGCCGGCGGCACGGGCCTTGGCGATCATCTGCGTGACGTGCGTGAGGCCGCCTTTGGCATAGTCGGACATGAGGATCACATCATGCGAGGCGAGCAGCGCATCGAAGCGCGCCAAGCCCGCAAGCAACGCCTCGTGTGCCGGCGTGTTCTCGAAGTCGACGCGCAGCAACTGCTGCTGGCGCGAGAGGACGCGCAGCTTGATCGTCGTCGACAACTCGGGATCGCGCTCCAGATGCGTGGCAACGCCACTGTCCTTGAGCAAATCGACGATACGCTCGCCCGGCTCGTCCCGTCCGACGACGCACAGCAGCCCCGCCATGGCGCCGAGCGCCGCCGCGTTGCGCGCGACGTTCGCCGCGCCGCCGAGGCGGTCTTCCTGCCGCTGCACGTGCACGACCGGCACCGGCGCTTCAGGGGAAATGCGATTGACGTCGCCGAACCAGTAGCGATCGAGCATGACGTCGCCGACGATCAGCACGCGCGCCTGCCCAAGCCGCTCCCGCGGCACGGCCATGATCGCGGCCGGAGCTGTGGCGGCGAGCGGGCCCGGCGCCTTGGATCGCTCAGAAGCGTGCATGGGTGGCGGCAGAAAGTTGGACATACGGGCGTCCGATCGCGTAATAGTCGATGCCGAGTTCGGCCATCGCCAACGGGTCATAGAGATTGCGTCCGTCGAAAATCAGCGGCGCCTTGAGGACCGATTTCAAGTGCGTGAAATCGGGGCTCTTGAATTCCTTCCACTCGGTGACGATGACGAGCGCATCGGCGCCGACAAGCGTCTCTTCCCGCTCGGCCACGAACGTCAAGCGCGCAAGGGCGTCGGGCGCGTCGGCCAGATCCAGCGCGAAGACGCGCCGCGCTTCATCGAGCGCCACGGGATCGTATGCGCGCACTCGCGCCCCGCGCGCGAGCAGCGCGGCGATCAGCGGCCGGCTCGGGGCCTCGCGCATGTCGTCGGTGTTCGGCTTGAACGCGAGCCCCCACACGGCGAACGTCCGACCCGTTAGATCCTCGCCCAGGCGAGCGTCGATCTTTTCGACGAGCACTTTCTTTTGGTCGTCATTGACCGCTTCGACAGCTTCGAGAATACGCAGCCGATGTCCGTTCTCGTCGGCCGTGCGCACGAGGGCTTGCACGTCCTTCGGGAAGCACGATCCGCCGTAGCCGACGCCCGCATACAGGAAGTGATAGCCGATCCGAGGATCGGAGCCGATGCCGCGGCGCACTTGCTCGATGTCCGCGCCGACGCGATCAGCCAGGTTCGACATTTCGTTCATGAACGAAATGCGCGTGGCGAGCATCGCATTGGCCGCGTACTTCGTGAACTCGGCCGAGCGCACGTCCATGTAGAGCGTCCGTTCGTGATTGCGGTTGAACGGCGCGTACAGACGCTTCATCTTCTCGCGAGCGATTTGGCCCGCCTCGTCGTCGTCGATGCCGATCACGATGCGGTCGGGACGCATGAAATCGTCGACCGCGGCCCCTTCCTTCAGGAATTCGGGATTCGAGACGACCGAAAACCGATGGCCTGCGCTGCCTTTCAGGCCACGGGCGTCGAGTTCCGAGGCGATGGCGGCGCGCACGCGCTCGGCGGTCCCCACGGGCACCGTCGATTTGTCGACGATGACCTTGAAGCCATCCGAATAACGGCCGATGTTGCGCGCGGCTTCGAGCACGTATTGCAGATCGGCCGAGCCGTCTTCATCGGGTGGCGTACCGACCGCGATGAATTGCACGTCGCCGTGCTCGACGCTGGCCTTCACGTCGGTCGAAAACGTGATGCGGCCATGCGCGCGCGTACGCGCGATCACTTCTCGCAAGCCGGGCTCGTGAATCGGCACACCGCCGCTGTTCAGGATATCGATCTTGCGCTGATCGACGTCGAGACAAAAGACGTCGTTGCCGATTTCGGCCAGGCATGCGCCCGTCACGAGCCCGACGTAGCCCGTGCCGATGATGGTGATTTTCATACGCGTTCCACAAGTTTGTGCCGGCTAAGGGGCCGGCGCTCAGCGGCGAACGGCTGCACGCGCTTTCCTCGCGCCCGCCGCTTCACCGCCGAAGTATTCACGAAGCCTCGCCCACCCGCCGCGCGAAAGGCCAAGCGCCGCTCTGCATCAAGCCTGCGCCGCCGCGATCGGCTCGATGCGGCGCGGGGCATACGTTTCCCAGCCGCTGCAACCCGGACATTGCCAATAGAACAGGCGCGCCCGGAAACCACAATTTTGGCATGTGTAACGTGGCAAATTTTTGGTGCGCTGCTTGATTAGCGTGCGCATCAGCTCGAGTTCCGCACGACGCGGCTCCTCGGCCGATTCGATCTGCGCCTCGATGAGACGCGTCATGCCGGCCAGATTCGGCGACGCCCGCATCTGGGCGCGGGCCATCGCATGCGCGGTGTCGGCACCGCATAGCTGCGCCACGTGCGGGTATGCGACATCGAGCAAATCGCTGGAACCATACCGCTCGACATATTCCGTGAGCAGCGCGGCGCCCTCCTGCGGACGCGACAGCGCGCCATACGCCTTCATCAGCTTTTCGGCGACGAGCGGCAGATAAGACGGATTCTGCGACTCGACGCGTCGCCATATATCGATTGCGGCCGCTTGATCGCCGCGGGCCGCGGCAACGTCGCCCTCGAGGATCGTCGCGCGCACGTTGCCTGAATTCGCACTCAGGGCACGCTCGAGTTCCGCGGCGGCCTCGGCCGCATCTTTGCGCTGCAGCGCGTCTTGCGCGAGCTCGCAATGGAACTGCGCAATCTCCTTGACCAGCGGCTGCTCGCCCATTGCCTCGAGGCGGTTTGCTGCGTCGATCGCCTTGGCCCATTCCTTCTCGATCTCGTAGATCGTCAGCAGCGCACGCTGAGCGTCACGGGCGTATTCGCCTGCATCGAGCCGACTCAGCGTTTCTTCGGCGCGATCGAGCAGCCCCGCTTTGAGAAAATCTTGACCGAGCTCAAACAGCGCATGATCGCGCTCGCTTGCCGGGAGATCGGCGCGGCTCAGCAAGTTTTGATGGATGCGAATCGCTCGATCGGTCTCGCCGCGCCGGCGAAACAGATTGCCGAGCGCGAAGTGGAGTTCGACCGTTTCCGGGTCGAGCTTGACCACTTCGATGAACGCATCGATCGCTTGATCGGGCTGCTCGTTGAGCAGGAAATTCAAGCCGCGAAAGTATGACCGTGGCAGATTCGCGCTCTCGGACAGCAGCGCTTTCAAGTCGTAGCGTGCCGCCATCCATCCGAGCGCGAATGCGACGGGAATGACGAGCAGCCACCAAAAATCGAGATCCATGCGAAGGTCGGAAAAGCGAGAGAAAAATGTGCGAGTGGCTACGCGCGTGAGTGATGTCGTGTTGCGCTCAAATAACGGGTGGGAGCGGCGGCTCGACGACAGCGACCGGCACCTCTTCGCGGGCAACACGCAGTTCGCGCTTCAGGCGCCCATTTTCGAGCTTGAGCCGCACGACTGCCGGCACCGCGGACACGAGCCCTGCCAGCAAACCCACTGCGAAGAACGCCAAGCCGATCAAGATAAGCGGCGCCATCCACACATATCCCGCGAAGTGAAGTTCAGCGTTCTCCTGATTGGCCAGAGCAAGAACGAGCAGCACCACGAACAGAAGCACACGGATCAACCAGACGATCAGTTTCATAGGGACTCTCTCGACGGCATTGGGTCTGCTTGGATAGGAACGCGCGTGCGTTGCCTCGGACGATTCTTGGCGCGGCGCCCCTCGAGCAAAAGTGCCCGTATTGTAATGGGAAAGGATGCGGCGCGGGCCGCGGCACCAGGCTGACACGCCCCTCGTGCCTATGAGGATGGAAACAAAAAAAGCGCCCGGAGGCGCTTTTCCTATCTTTTGCCAGCTTGCGCTGTCGGCGCGGCATCGGCGATGCGCACCGCTGCTTCAGAGATCGTCGTCCGTCCGGTCAACCGTCAACGGCTCACCGGCCCGGCCGTCCACCCGCTCGCGCAACTCCTTGCCGGGTTTGAAGTGAGGCACGTGCTTTTCGGGCACGAGCACCTTCTCCCCCGATTTCGGATTACGCCCGACGCGGGAGGGGCGACGGTTCAGACCGAAGCTGCCGAAGCCGCGAATTTCAATACGATGCCCGTTGGCCAACGCCTCGGACATCGCATCGAGCATCGTCTTGACCGCGAAATCCGCATCCTTGAGAACAAGTTGCGGAAATCGCGCTGCCAACTGGGCGACCAATTCCGATTTGGTCATACTGCGGCAGACCTCTCAAAGGCTTACTGATTCTGGCCGTCGAGCTTGGCCTTGAGCAGCGCGCCAAGATTCGTCGTGCCGGAAGCCGCCGAGTTCGTGTCGGCTGCGAGGCCACGAATCGCTTCTTGCTGCTCGGCCGAATCCTTGGCCTTGATCGACAGATTGATACCACGCGACTTGCGATCGATGTTGATGATCATCGCGTTGACCTTGTCGCCTTCCTTCAGCACGTTGCGGGCATCTTCCACGCGGTCTTGAGCGATTTCCGACGCACGCAGGTAGCCTTCGACTTCGGCCGAGAGGCCGACGACAGCGCCCTTGGCGTCCACCGACTTCACCGTGCCGTCGACGATCGAACCCTTGTCGTTCAGCGCAACGAAGTTGCTGAACGGATCGCCTTCGAGCTGCTTGATGCCGAGCGAAATGCGTTCCTTCTCGACGTCGATGCCGAGCACGACCGCTTCCACTTCGTCGCCCTTCTTGTACTTGCGGACGGCTTCCTCGCCAGCTTCGCTCCACGACAGATCCGACAGATGGACCAGGCCGTCGATGCCACCGGGCAAACCGATGAACACGCCGAAATCGGTGATCGACTTGATGGCGCCCGTGATCTTGTCGCCCTTCTTGAAGTTGCGGCTGAAGTCATCCCACGGATTCGGCTTGCACTGCTTCATGCCGAGGCTGATAC
>CAYRLJ010000102.1:0-16628 GCA_964425025.1 uncultured Burkholderia sp.
GTCGAGCGCATCGATACGCTTTATCACACGGCTAATCCCAGCGATGTCACGGGCACGCCGACGGGCTTCGTCGACCTCGATCGGATGACGTCGGGCATGCACGGCGGCGAGCTGATCATCGTGGCGGGACGCCCGTCGATGGGTAAAACCGCGTTTTCGATGAACATCGGCGAATACGTCGCCGTGGAGTACGGGCTACCCGTCGCCGTGTTCTCGATGGAAATGCCGGGCACGCAGCTCGTCATGCGGATGCTGGGCTCGGTCGGCCGTCTCGATCAGCACCGCATGCGTACGGGCCGTCTGACCGATGAAGATTGGCCGAAGCTCACCCATGCCGTGCAGAAAATGAGCGAGGCCCAATTGTTCATCGACGAGACGGGCGGGTTGAATCCCATGGAGCTGCGCTCGCGCGCGCGACGCTTGGCACGCCAATGCGGCAAGCTCGGGCTGATCATTATCGATTACTTGCAGTTGATGTCGGGCTCATCGCAAGGGGAGAACCGTGCCACGGAAATCTCGGAGATCTCGCGCTCGCTCAAGGGGCTGGCCAAGGAGCTCGACGTGCCCGTAATCGCCCTGTCACAGCTCAATCGCGGTCTCGAACAGCGGCCGAACAAGCGGCCCGTGATGTCGGATTTGCGCGAATCGGGCGCTATCGAACAGGATGCGGACGTCATTCTCTTCATTTACCGTGACGAGGTGTACAACCCGGACAGCCCCGACAAGGGCACGGCGGAAATCATCATCGGCAAACAGCGTAACGGCCCGATCGGCCCCGTTCGCCTCACGTTTACAGGTCAATACACGAAGTTCGATAATTTTGCCGGCCCCCAAACGTTCATGGGCGGCGAGTAGAACCGCCGGCGCAACGCGCGGCACGGCACGCCGGCAGGGAAGGCGGCGTGCCCGAGCAGGCTACTTGCTGGCTGCTGTCTTCATGCATCAATAAGGATAGGGGCAACCAGGGGTCGAGGGGACGGTGGCCGTGATCTGAGCGGTTCCAGCAAAATTGCATGAGCCCGGATTTTTTCCGCCATTCTGAAAATAGCTATTTATCGCATAAGACGCATGCGCATACGTGGTATTGGCCTGGTAGCACGCGCCGCCGGGCAGAATAGGCAACTCAATGCTCGAATTCCGTGAACAGGCAAAGGAAAGCGTAGTTCAATTGCACAGAACAAGGAGCTAATGGCGTAATGGATTTTGCCCGGCGGCGGGGGTGAGTATGGTTTGTTCTCGTATTCTCGTATATTGAACGCGCGCCGAATTACATTGGCTTCGCAATATTTCGAAATTCTTTCGCGGCGGACTGCAATTTTGCTGACGAACACAGCCGGACAGCGATAGGACGTACTACTGCTCGCGGGCGCGTCTTCGCTGTCGTCGGGTGCGGCTCAAGCGTTGCAAGCCCGCGCCCAATACATACGATCATGGTGGGGAGTACGGCGCTTTCCGGTACACTGTGCGCTGTCACGAAAGTGTCACAGCCAGCCGCGGCGGGGACGTTCTAACACACACGAAATCCTTGCGAAATCCGTACGGCGCGGCTCAGGCGTAGTTGATGCGCTCCTTAACCGTTTGATTCTATTGTAGTTTTGTTGACTATGTTCGGTCGATTCATGCCCACGGAAGGTAAGTTCTTTGAAATTTTTAACGAGCACGCGAAATGCATCGTCTCCGCGAGTGAGGAACTCGAACGTCTCGTCGATAACCTCAGTGACGCCGAAATGCATAAGCAACGCGTGCAGGCGAACGAAAAAGCGGCAGACAAGCTGACGCACGAAGCGATCGACCTGCTGCACAAGACATTCATCACGCCGCTCGATCGCGACGAGATCCACAAGCTCATCACGACGATGGACGACATCCTCGATCTGATGGAGGACGTCGCCACGGCTGTTTCTCTGTACGACGTGCAAGTCATGACGTCGGAGGCGAGCCAACTCGCGCATATCTGCACGCAAACCGCCAAGCACGTGCAACGGGCCGTGAACATGCTGTCGGACATGAGCCAAGCACGCCAGATCCTATCGGCCTGCGAGGACATCGATCGCCTGGAATCGGAAGCCGACCGCGTGCTGCGCTCGGCCATGTCGAAGCTGTTCCGCGAGGAAGACGACGTCAAGACGCTGATCAAGTTGAAGGCCGTCTACGAGTTGCTCGAATCGATCACCGACAAGTGCGAGGATGTCGCGAACATCATCGAAGGCATCGTGCTGGAAAACGCGTAACGCGGGCGGACGAAACCGATGCAATCGATTCAGATCGCCACTTGGGCGCTCGTGACGCTAGTCGCCGTTGCGCTTGCCTTCGATTTTATGAACGGCTTTCACGATGCGGCCAATTCCATCGCGACCGTCGTCTCGACGGGCGTGCTCAAGCCGCAGCAGGCCGTTGCGTTCGCGGCGGCGTGCAACGTCGTCGCTTATTTCATCTTTCACCTGAAGGTCGCGCAGACCGTCGGCAAAGGTACGATCGACCCGCATATCGTCGATCACTACGTCATCTTCGGCGCGTTGGCAGGTGCGATCGTCTGGAACATCCTGACCTGGCGCTTCGGCATACCGGCGAGTTCGTCGCACGCGCTGATCGGCGGCCTCGTGGGCGCGGCACTGGCCAAGTCGGGGTGGTGGGCGCTGAACTTCGATGGCATCTTGAAAACCGTCGCGTTCATCTTCATCTCGCCGCTGCTCGGTTTCATCCTCGGCTCATTCTTCATGACGGCCGTGTCATGGATCTACTTTCGCACGCCGCCAAGCAAGGTCGACCGGAGTTTCCGGCGTCTGCAGTTCATTTCGGCCGGCCTGTACAGCCTCGGGCACGGCGGCAATGACGCGCAAAAGACGATCGGTATCATTTGGATGCTGCTGATCGCCACCGGTTATGCGTCGGCGACGGCATCGGCGCCCCCGGTCTGGGTCATCGGCGCGTGCTATCTGTCGATGGGCCTTGGAACGCTGTTCGGCGGCTGGCGCATCGTGCGCACGATGGGACAAAGGATCACGAAGCTCAAGCCCGTCGGCGGCTTCTGCGCGGAAGCGGGCGGTGCCATCACGCTGTTTGCTGCGTCGGCCATGGGCGTGCCGGTATCGACGACCCACACGATCACCGGCGCAATCGTCGGCGTGGGTGCGACTCAAAAGCTATCGGCCGTGCGTTGGGGTGTGGCTGGCAGCATCGTGTGGGCGTGGATCTTGACGATCCCGGCCTCGGCGATGCTGGCAGCGATCGCTTGGTGGCTCGGGACTCGGTTCCTTTGAGCCGCACCGGCAGTCACGCCCGAACCGCGCCGCTACGTCAGTTCCCGCTATTGGCGAAACGCGCGATCGGATCGTCGCTGTTTGAAGGCGGCGAGCGCTGAGTGCTCGCCGCCGGCGCTGCTGCGACCGCGGCAGACGCGGGCGAAATCATCGGAACGGGCGGCGAGGCAGGCGGGGCGCCCTGCGTTGACGCGGCGGCCTGTGCTTCTTGGGTAGCCGGCACAGCCGGAGCGCGCGACGTCGCCAACTCGGTCGGCGCATCGAACGGCGACGGTCGCTCGAGCGGCGGCGCGACACGTCGAATGCCGTCGAAGCGCCTGGCCCAGTAGGGGTTCGTCAGATAATCGAGCCGCACGGTGCCGCCCGTCGAGGGTGCATTCACGAAACGCAGTTTGCCGACGTAGATGCCGACGTGCGAATGGGGCCGGCCCGTCGTATTGAAAAAAATGAGATCGCCGGGCGCGATCGCATCGGGCTCGACCGATTCGCCAAGGTGGCTAATGCCGGCCGTCGTTCGCGGAAGATCGACGCTGGCTGCGCGGGCGATGATATACCTCACGAGGCCGCTGCAATCGAACCCGCTATCCGGCGTATTGCCGCCCCAGCGATAGGGGATGCCGATGAGGCTCATCGCCTCGATCGAGATTTCCTCGCGGCCGATGCTGTGATCGACGAAGCGCGGCGAGCCGGGCGGCATCGTGCGCAGCGTGTTTTCACCGTATGAATCGCCGCCCGAGCGGGCGCTCTTAGGCGGTGCGCTCGAGCACGCAGCCAATAAAAGCACGACGAAAATGACGAGCCAGGTTCGCAGCATTGAAATGATGGACCTCGCGCGCGGCGCCTGATCCCTAAATCTATCGGACGGGGAGCCGCCCCGACAGTGGTTCGCTCACCTATTGCGGCCGATAGTAGCCCTGCCGGCGGGCCTTTCGCAAGAATTCTTCATCATTTACTTGAAGTTGTGCGCGCAAGCGTTGTCTTGCCGATACGCTCGGGCGAGATCGCTGATGTTGCGGACTCAAAAAGAAAAGCGCCCGGCGAGCCGGGCGCTGAAGACGGAGAAGATGGGGGCGACGGGGCCGCCCCGATGAGCGCCTAGAGAATCTCGGACGCGTAGTCCGCGAGCCGCGAGCGCTCGCCGCGTGCCAACGTCACGTGGCCGCTATGCGCCCAGCCTTTGAAGCGATCGACGACGTAGGTCAGCCCCGAGCTGCCTTCCGTCAGATACGGCGTATCGATCTGCGCGATGTTGCCGAGGCAGACGATTTTCGTCCCCGGGCCCGCTCGCGTGACAAGCGTCTTCATCTGCTTGGGCGTCAAGTTTTGCGCTTCGTCGATGATCAGATACTTGTCGACGAAGGTTCGACCACGCATGAAATTCATGCTCTTGATCTTCAAGCGCGAGCGAATCAGCTCTTGCGTGGCCGCGCGGCCCCATTCTCCGGCGCTATCGTCGGTGCGTTGCAGCACCTCCAAGTTATCGTCGAACGCACACATCCAAGGCTGCATCTTCTCTTCCACGGTGCCGGGCAAGAAGCCGATGTCTTCGCCGACGGGGACGGTTGCCCGCGTGACGATGATCTCGTTGTATCGCTTTTCGTCGAGCACTTGGGCGAGACCGGCAGCCAATGCAACCAGCGTCTTCCCTGTACCGGCTTGGCCCAGCAGCGTGACGAAGTCGATCTCCGGGTTCATGAGCAGGTTCAGCGCGAAGTTCTGCTCGCGGTTGCGCGCCGTAATGCCCCAGACGTTGTTCTTGTGATGGCTGTAGTCGCGCAGCGTCTGCAATACGGCCGTCTTGCCGTTGAGTTCGCGAACGATCGCCTGGAACGGCGGCTCGCCCGTTTGCGGCTCGAGGTAGACGAACTCGTTGACGAGCAGCGACGGGCATAGCGGGCCGGTGACGCGGTAATAGGTCGTGCCCGTCTTGTTTTCCTGCCAGCTTTCCATCCCCTTCGCGTGCTTGGTCCAGAAGTCCTGGGACAGGGCGCGCACGCCCGAGAACAGGAGATCCGAGTCCTCGAGAACTTGGTCGTTGAAATAGTCCTCGGCCGGCAAACCGAGCGCATGCGCCTTGATCCGCATGTTGATGTCTTTCGACACCAGCACGACTTGGCGATCCTCGCCATCGCGCTGCAACGCACGAACGACCCCAAGAATCTGATTGTCGGCCTTGCCTTGCGGCAAACCTTCGACAGGCTCGATGTCGGCGAGCTTCGTCTGGAAGTAAAGCCGCCCGAGCGCTTCACGGCTGCCGAGCGCCGCGAGGGGCAAGCCCTCCGCGATCTGTCCGGCGTTCGCCACGAGCGTATCGAGCGTGCGACTGACTTGGCGCGCGTTGCGCGCGACCTCGGACATGCCTTTCTTGTGATTATCGAGTTCCTCGAGCGTCATCATCGGCAGATAGACGTCGTGTTCCTCGAAGCGAAAGAGACAGGTCGGATCGTGCATCAGCACGTTCGTGTCGAGCACGAACAGCTTGCGCAGTTCGGTCGCGGCTGCAGCGGCCTTGCCGGTGCGGGTCTTGGCGGTGCCGCGCGGGGCGCTCGCGGGCGCCGGTGGTGCCGGCACGGTAGCACCTTCGTTGCGCGCCTGAACGGGAGCGGGCGCGGGCGTCGCGGGTTGCGCCGGTTGCGCCGGTTGCAGCAGGGCGGCGGTTTGCTTCGATTTGCGGCGTGGGCCGGGAGCAACTTCGGCAGCGGGCGGCGACGGCAGCGGGCGCAACGTGGCGTCTGCGTTGGCGGCCGTGCCCATCGGGGCGGCGACATGGGAGGTCGTGCCGTACTCGGCCGCTTCGGTTTGCTCCCCCAACGTCCCCTGTTTTTTGGCGCCACGCGCCGGCCTGGCTTTGGCCTTGAATTCATCGGGCGGCAACAGACTGCCGAGCTTGCTGGGCGGGGTAGGCAAAGGCATGGTTTCCCTCAAAGAATCGGGTCGCATCTCATGCACCGCGCTCGATCGCTGCATCCTCGTTCACGGGGTGAGCGTTCGCGCGGCGCGTTTCAGGTTTCGGTTCGCCGGTTCGCCTAGATTTCGATCAGCTCCTTCGCGTAAAGGGCGGCGGATGGGATTGCCACGGCCGCCGAAAAACAAAAAAGCCGCCGCTCCCGGTGTGATGGAGCAAGCGGCTCGGTTTCGAGCATCGCGCAGCGCCTGACGAGGTGAACGGGGGAAACGCCAACCCGATCGACGGCGCTAGAGCGGACAAGACGGAGTGAACAGGAACCCATTGCAACGCAATATAACGCGCGTCAAAGTGCTTGTACAGCCTCGAGCGCTTCATCCACGTGACCTGGCACTTTCACCCCCCGCCATTCGCGTCGAAGGACACCTTGCGCATCGATTAGGAAGGTCGAACGCTCGATCCCGCGCACTTCCTTGCCATACATTTTCTTCATCTTGATGACACCGAACAGGGAACATAGCGTTTCGTCGGGGTCCGAAATCAAGGGAAACGGCAATTCCAACTTGGCCTTGAAGTTGTCGTGCGAACGCAGGCTGTCGCGCGAGACGCCGACGATTTCAGCGCCCGCTTTCTGAAACTTCGGATAGAGGTCGCGAAACTGCAAACCCTCCGTCGTGCAGCCCGGTGTGTTGTCTTTGGGATAAAAGTACAAGACGAGCTTCTTGCCGCGCAGGCCGGACAGCGTGATATCGCCGCCCGTCGCAGAGGCTGTGAAATCGGGGACGGATTGGTCGACTGCAATGGGCACGTGGTTTCTCCTGTTTTTATCGCGCAAATTGTCGAGCGGGCGATGGGGGCGCGAGACGCTCGCGCCCGCGCTTGCCAGGCGGGCGATTAGTCCGGCTGGACGATCAATTCGCCCGAACGGCCGGGAATTTCGCCCCAAGTGACAGGGTACGATGGCAACTGACTGTGGTCCAGCGCGGCATGGTAATCACCCATTGTCGCAAACGTGTGACCTTGAGCGTGCCAGCCGGCAAGCAGCCGTTCGAAGATCGGGGCGAGCTTTTGCCCTTCGAGCTCCGCGTGCAGCGTGAAGACCTGATCTTGTGGGCTCGACTCGGTGGCAGCGAGCAGCCGCTTGTCGACGTTCGACTCGTCGCAGCCGTCCACACCGATCAGTTCGTCCAGTGTGGGTAGCGTTGTCGGCAACTGCACGTGCTCGAGCGTTTTACCGTGGACGACGGGCCGGTACGGCGAGTGGCCGCGACCATCCGAGGCGTAGCGCATGCCCCAGGCGTCGATCTGCTCGAATGCGTGCTCGTTCATTTGCCAGCCGGCTGAGCCGTGCGTTGCCGGTGGCGCGCCAAAGATGTCGGAGAAGCGCGCGAAGCTCTTATGCATTTCGCCAGCCGTCCAATCTCGCCCGCGCGAGCGGACGTTGTCCTGCCAATAGACGTGATCCCACGTGTGGATGCCGCATTCGAAGCCGGCTTCGTGGATCGCGCGCATCTCGGCGGTCGCGCGCCGGCCGATGTCGGGCCCGGGCAGCAGCACGCCGTACATCAACTGCTTCACGCCATAGTGTTCGACCACCGACGTGCGCGAGACCTTCTTCAAGAACCCGGGCCGCAACACGCGCCGCAACGCCCAGCCAGTATGATCCGGGCCAAGGCTGAACAGAAACGTCGCGCGCGCTTTGAAGCGGTCGAACATACGCGCGAGGTTGGGCACACCCTCGCGCGTACCGCGCAGCGTGTCGACGTCGATTTTCAGAACGATACGTGGCAAGGGCAGTAGTCCTAAAAGCCGCGATTACTGCTGCTCGACGAGGGCGCGTGCGTCGGCGACATGGCCGCGGTACGCCTCGAAAATTTTGCGCAAGGCTTCATCGAACGTGGCCGTCGGGGCCCAGTCGAGTTCGGCCATCGTATTCTCGATCTTCGGCACGCGATTCTGAACGTCTTGATAGCCGTTGCCGTAGTAAGCGCCCGAGGATGTTTCGACGAGGCTCACCGCCTTGGCCGATTCGGCGTATTCGGGGTACTCGGCCGCCAGCGCAAGCATCTTGTGGGCGAGTTCGCGCACCGAGAAGTTGTTTTTCGGATTGCCGATGTTATAGATCTTGCCCGACGCGATGCCGTTCGCGTTCTCGATGATTTTCATCAGCGCGCCGATGCCGTCGTCGATGTCCGTGAATGCACGCTTTTGCGAGCCGCCGTCGACGAGGCTGATATTCTCGCCGCGCACGATGTGGCCGAGGAACTGCGTGACGACGCGCGAGCTGCCTTCCTTCGGCGTATAGATCGAATCGAGACCCGGGCCGATCCAGTTGAACGGACGGAACAACGTGAAATTCAGGCCTTCTTGCATGCCGTAGCCCCAAATCACGCGGTCCATCAGCTGCTTCGAGCATGCGTAGATCCAGCGCGGCTTGTTGATCGGGCCGTAGGTGAGCACCGAGGCTTCCGGATCGAACTCTTCGTCGGCGCACATGCCGTACACTTCCGATGTCGACGGGAACACGAGGTGCTTGCCGTACTTCACCGCCGAGCGCACGATCGGCAGATTCGCCTCGAAGTCGAGTTCGAATACACGCAGCGGCTGCTGCACGTACGTGGCGGGCGTCGCGATCGCCACGAGCGGCAGAATCACGTCGCACTTCTTGACGTGATATTCGACCCACTCCTTGTTGATCGTGATGTCGCCTTCAAAAAAGTGCATCCGCTCGTGCTGCGTCAGATCGCCGAGGCGGTCCGTCTGCATGTCCATGCCGAACACTTCCCAGTCGGTCGTCTCGAGAATGCGCTTGGACAGATGGTGGCCGATGAAGCCATTGACGCCGAGAATCAGGACTTTCTTGGCGGGACGTTCGGTTTTGGGGGAATTCATGAATGACGGGAACGATTAGTGAGCTGGACGAACTGCATGGGCGTGACAACGGTTTCTTGCCCGTCGCGCTGATGCCGCAGCTCGGAAATGATGATGGCGCGCGCATCGCCGCACACGCCGAAACAGACATTATCGCTTACGTGCAGACCCGGGGGCAAATCGACGGGGCCACGCGAGGCGGCTCCGCCTATCGCCTCTAGGCCGGCCAGGCGCGCGCGCGCGATGACAAAGCGGTCCTCGCCGATATCGGTGAACGCACCCGGGTACGGCGGCGCGACCGCGCGGATCAGGTTGTAGACCTGCCGCGCGGGCTCAGACCAGTCGATGCGGCCGTCTTCGGGCTTGCGCCCGCCGAAGTAGCTGCCGCGGGCAAGATCGTTCGGCAGGTGCGGCGCCTCGCCGGCCAAGAGCGCGGGCAGCACGCGCCAGAGCGTTTGCTCGGCCGCGACGGTCACCTTGTCGAACACTTCCTGGGCCGTGTCGTCCGGCAAGATCGGGACGCTCGTTTGCGCGACGATCGGGCCGGCGTCGGGCTTGGCCGACATCTCATGCAGCGTCGCGCCCGTCTCGGTTTCACCGTTCAGCACGGCCCAATTCGTCGGCGCGCGGCCGCGATACTTGGGCAGCAGCGAACCGTGCATGTTGTAGGCGCCACACGGTGCGAGCGCGAGCATGTCCGCCGGCAGCATATGGCGGTAATAGAACGAGAAAATGAAATCGGGCCGCGCGTTCGCGATGGCCTCTCGCACCCCGGTGCTGGCTGGATCGCGCGGCGTGATCGTCTCGATGCCGTGTTCGGCCGCGACTTGGGCGACGCTGCCGAACCAGATGCGCTCGGCCGGGTTGTCCTCGTGCGTGACGACCAGCCCAACATCGACGCCGCGCGCGAGCAGCACGCGCAGACAGCGCACGCCGACATTGTGATAAGCAAAAACAACGGCGCGCGGCTTCATTGATTGTGATCCTTCGAGTGGGCGTGCGGCAAC
Source organism: uncultured Burkholderia sp. (assembly GCA_964425025.1). Lineage (GTDB taxonomy): Bacteria > Pseudomonadota > Gammaproteobacteria > Burkholderiales > Burkholderiaceae > Trinickia. The sequence continues at coordinate 10,044 of CAYRLJ010000102.1, forward strand.
GCACTGATACCGCCGGCGACGGCCGGCGTGGGGATGGAGTTAAGCGGCGCGACATCCCCGGGCCGCGCTTCGAGCACCGTTTGCACGAGGTAGCGCGGGCGGGCGCGCACCTGCTGGTAAATCCGGCCGATGTACTCGCCGAGCAGCCCGAGCGCGAAGATGATCACGCCGAGCATGAAGAACGTGATGGCGAACAGCGTGAAGACGCCCTGAACTTCGGCCCCGATCACGAAGCGCCGGATCACGAGCAGCAGGAACAAGCCGGCCGAGCCTATCGACAAAATCACGCCGATGAACGAAAGCCATTGCAGCGGGATGACGGAGAAGCCCGTCACGAGATCGAAATTCAGGCGGATCAGGCTGTACAGCGAATACTTCGATTCACCCGCGAAGCGCTCCTCGTGCGCGACCTCGACCTCGATCGGGTTCTGCGCGAACGTGTAGGCGAGAGCGGGGATGAACGTGTTGACTTCGCCGCAGCGGTTGATCGTATCGATGATTTGACGGCTGTAGGCGCGCAGCATGCAGCCTTGGTCGGTCATCTTGATGCGCGTGATCCGCTCGCGCAGACGGTTCATCGCGCGAGACGCCTTGCGTCGCCATAGCGTGTCCTGGCGCTGCTTGCGGATGGAGCCGACATAGTCGTAGCCCTCGCGCATCTTCGCGACGAGCTTGCCGATCTCCTCGGGCGGGTTTTGCAAATCGGCATCGAGCGTGAGGATGATCTGGCCGTGCGCCGCCTCGAAGCCGGCGAGAATCGCCATATGCTGGCCGTAGTTGCCGTTGAGCAGGACGACGCGCGTCGTGTCGGGGCGCGCGCGGAATTGCTCGGCCAGCAGGGCGGCCGATTTGTCGCGGCTGCCGTCGTTGATGAAGATGACCTCGTAGGTCGTGCCGAGCGCATCGAGTGCCGGATACAGGCGCGCGTATAGCGCATGCAGCCCCGCCTCTTCGTTGTAGACGGGGATGATGATCGAGACTTCCGGCTGTGCCGATCGGTGTTCCGTATAAGTCATGTCCGCTTATTTCCCATATTGTTCGCAGATCTCGTTGACGGCGCCGCACACACGCGTCACGTCACGCTCGGTCATTAGCGTGAACAGCGGCAGCGTAACCGTCGTCGCACCGAAGCGCTCGGCATGCGGGAACATGCCGGGCGCGAAACCGCGCGCGCGGTAAAGCGTGAATAGGTGAATCGCCGGGTAATGTACGCCCGAACCGATCCGGTAATCGTCATGCAGCTTGCTCATGAACGTTGCGCGGTCGATCGTCAGGCGTTCCACGGGCAGCGTGATCTGAAACATGTGCCAGTTGCCGTTCTCGAACTCGGCCATCGGCAGGCCGACGCCCAACGCGAGCGCCGCACCGCCTTCGAACCCCGCGAAGTAGGCGCGAGCGAGCTTCTTGCGCTGAGCGAGGAAGCGCTCGAGATGCGCGAGCTGGCCCAGGCCGACGCGCGCTGCCACGTCGGTCAGATTGTACTTGCCGCCGAGCACATCGCAGTCCATGCCGTCATAGCCCTTGCGCGTGACGCCCTGCAGCCGGTATTTGCGTGCCAGCTCGGCCTCGTCTTCATTGTTCAGCACGAGCGCGCCGCCTTCGATCGACGTCAGGTTCTTGTTCGCGTGGAAGCTGAACGAAACGATGTCGCCGAGCTTGCCGATGCGCTCGCCGCGCCAACTCGAGCCGAACGCCTGCGCGGCGTCTTCGATCACGCGCAGCTTATAGGCGCGCGCGATGTCGTAGAGGCGATCCATGTCGACGGGCAACCCCGCAAGGAAGACCGGAATGATCGCCTTCGTACGGGGGGTGATCGCTTTTTCGAGCAGATTCAAATCGATGTTGCGCGTGACAGGGTCGATGTCGACGAAAACCGGCGTCGCGCCCACTTCGAGGATGACGTTGGCCGTCGCGACCCACGACGCCGGAGTGGTGATGACTTCGTCGCCCGGGCCTACGCCGGCGATGCGCAGCCCGATCTCCATCGTTGCCGTGCCCGAGTTGAACGTCCGCACGGGGCGGCCGCCAACATGCGCCGAAAGCTGCTGCTCGAATGCTTGATTTTGCGGCCCCGTCGTAATCCAGCCCGAGCGCAGCACCTCGGCGACGCCGGCGATCGTCTCGTCGTCGATTTCGGGGCGCACGAACGGCAGGAAAGAAGCGGTGTCTTGGGTCATGGCGTTGGCTCGAGTACTCAACTAACTGTTTAGGGTTATGGCGGCGCGCGCGGCGCCGGTACTTTGCGTTTCTATGTTTCTATATTTTTATATGGCTTGAGGCGCGATTATCGCTTGTCGTTCGCTCGTTCAGCTGCGTGCCAGTACGAGCACGCCGAGCAAGATGATGCCGATGCCGATGAGCCGCTGCAGGCTCAACGCCTCGCCGAACAGATACCAGGCCGCGAACGCGTTGACCACATAGCCGAGCGAGAGCATCGGGTAGGCGATCGATACGTCGACGCGCGATAGGCCGATGATCCAAACGGCCACACTGATGACATAGCAGGTAAGGCCGCCGACGATCGGCAACTGCGTGGCGAGCTTCAACCCGACCGGCAAAATGTTCGCGCGGGTGAATTCGAAGTGTCCAACGGCATTCACCCCGGCCTTGAGCAGCAATTGCGCGCAGGCATTGAGTGCCACGCCAAACAGGATACAAAAAAGAGATATAGGGTTCATCGATTAGAAAAGCGTGTGCCGGCCTCAGTTGCGATCAGGGTTTTTCAACGACGACGCGCCGCGTATCGCGCGCGATCACACGCATCGGCAGGTGCTCGGCGGCGAGCTGCGCGTAAGTGCTGGGCGGCATCAGGGCGAGCGCGTGGGCATCGGCCCGCCAGCGCGCGATCCATTCGGGGAGGGTTGGCACCCATTTGGAGGGTTCTTGCGTGACGCCGAAAGTCAGCTCGTCGGCGTTGGCGACCATGATCGTCGTGTGGCCGACGTAAAACGGCAAGGTATGATCGAGCACCCCCACCGCGTAGAAAGGCGTGTCGGCCGGTAGCCGGGACAACTCGGCCTTGACGGCGGGCGCGAGCAACGCCCCCGAACTCTGGCGTCCGAACACGTCGTGTCCGATTCCGGCGATCGCGCAGAGCATGACCCAAGCCGCGCCGAAAACGACGGCCGACGGCAAAACGCCGCGCTGCGGGCGGCGCAGCACGGCCAGCGCGGCGAGCGTCAGCACGAAAGCGACGCCGATCGCGGCGAGCACCCAGACGCGGAATTCGCGATAAAGCGCGTTGGGCGTGCGCGCGTCGCCGAAGCGGGCGATGAATAACGCGCCGATCGCCGCAGCGGCCAGAAACACGATGTACCCGATCAGATGCCGGCGCCAGGCCTCGCGCGAGACGTGCGGCAAGTAGGCGCCGATGACGAGCGCGAGCGCCGGCGCGATCGGCAGCACGTACGACACGAGCTTCGAGTGCGACGCGCTGAAGAACAGAAAAATGAGGGCGGACCAGATGACAAGCAGCTTGCCCGGCGCGAATCCGTTCAACTGACGTGGCTGCGCGAGCGCGTGGCGAATGCTCTGCCAGCCGATCGACAACCAGGGCAAGAAGCCCACGAGCACGACCCCAACGAAGTAATAAACCGGACCGGGCCGGTTTTGGGCCGGTGTCAGATATCGATCGAACTGTTGGACGATAAAGAAGAAATTGAAGAATTCCGGGTTGCGCTGTTGGACGAGCACGAACCACGGCGTCGCGATGGCGAAGAAGACGACGAGGCCACTTGGCAAATAGAGCCGCTTCCATAGGGCCCAGTCGCGCCCGATCAACGAATAGAGCACGAGCACGCCGCCCGGCAAGATGATGCCGACGAGCCCCTTGGACAGCACGGCAAGCGCCATGGCAGCCCAGCACAGCCACATCCAGCCGCGCGCTTCGCGCGTGCCGGCACCGACGCGCTGTGCAAGCAGCATCGCACACAGGGTCAGCTCCATCCAAAAGGAGAGCCCCATGTCGAGCGTGTTGAAGTGTCCCATCAACTGCCAATACGGCGCGCTGGCGAGCACGAGCGCCGCGGCGAAGCCGGCCGCCGGGTTGATGAGGCGAGCCGCCGTGTAACCGGCGACGAGCACGCCGGCGAAGCCCGTGAGCGCGGTGTAGAGCCGTGCCTGCCATTCGCCGATGCCGAACCAGGCGAACGTCAGCGCGTTCATCCAGGTTTGCAGCGGCGGCTTTTCGAAGTACTTGTAGCCGTTGTAGCGCGGCGTGATCCAGTCGCCCGTGACGAACATTTCGCGGGCCATCTCGGCGTAGCGGCCCTCGTCGGTCGGCACGAGATGCCGCCAGCCGAGCGGCACGAACCAGACGAGCGCGAGTGCGGCGACGAGCAGCGCGATCGCGAGGCCACCGATCGGCCAATGCGTCGACGTGCTGCCGGGCGATGCCCTGCGGCCGGAAGAGACTGCGCTGTCAGCGCGCGAATAAGGTTGAAACGGCATAGAGTGGCGTGAATGTCTATCGATGTAGGCGAGCGGCATCATACGCGCCGCGGCCCGCGGGTGGGTGCCCGCGAGCGCGCGAGCGGCCGGCCGGGCACGCTTGGGCGGCCGCGCGCGCGTTCATTGCTCGATGAGCAGGGCCGCGGCAACGCGCCGGCCTTCGGCCATCAAGATGTTGTAGGTGCGGCAGGCGGCCATGAGATCCATCGTCTCGACGCCGATGCGCCGAGCCGCGAGCGACGCCGTGAGCCGGGGATGGGGAAAGCGCAGGCGCGAACCGCTGCCGAAGACGACGAGTTCGGGCGATTGCGCGAGCACGAGTTCGAAATGCTCGGGCGCGAGCGCGTCGAACGACGACACGGGCCACGCGAGCACGGGCGCGTCAGGCAGCAGCACGATACTGCTCTCATGACGCACGAGATTGACGTCAACGTAATGGGCGTCGTAAGCGGTCACCGTATTGAGCGCGCCGCTCGAGTCCTGATGTAATTTCAAATCCGTTTCCGTAGTTTCGTCGGACGGGGCGAGGCCGGCCCACGACCGTATCGAGGCCGAAAGGGGCTGTCGCAGCGAATGGTGCATTGCGAAAGTCGGCCGAAATCCGCTAAATTATAACTTTTTAGCCGCCCTGCGGCGCCCAGCATCGCGCACGCGCGCGAGCGAACCCAGCACTCGCCGCCCGCGCGCGCCACAAGCGCGCCGTCAATCAGCGAAGCTGCGGCACTGGCGAACCCGTCGCCACCCGGGCGCAGCAATGCCTAGCCGCGTGCCGACAAGCCGCGCGCTCGGCCCGCGCTCGCCGTCTTTCGGCTCTCCCCAGGAACTGTGTCCGCCGTGAAACCGATTCTCAAATCGAACAAGCTGCTCAACGTCTGTTACGACATCCGCGGGCCCGTGCTCGAGCACGCGAAGCGTCTCGAAGAAGACGGGCATCGCATCATCAAGCTGAACATAGGCAACTTGGCGCCGTTCGGATTCGATGCCCCGGACGAAATCATCCAGGACATGATTCGCAATCTGTCGGCTTCGTCGGGCTATTCGGATTCGAAAGGGGTATTCGCCGCGCGCAAGGCGATCATGCATTACTCCCAGCAAAAGGGTGTGGCCGGCGTCGAACTCGACGACATCTACATCGGCAACGGCGCGTCGGAACTGATCGTGATGGCGATGCAGGCGCTGCTCAACGACGGCGACGAAGTGCTGCTGCCGGCGCCGGATTACCCGCTCTGGACGGCCGCCGTCAGCCTCTCGGGCGGCACGCCGGTGCATTATATGTGCGACGAATCGAATTCGTGGATGCCCGATCTGGACGATCTGCGCTCGAAAATCACGCCGCGTACGCGCGCGCTCGTCGTCATCAACCCGAACAACCCGACCGGGGCGCTGTATTCGGACGAACTCTTGCTGGCGTTGCTCGAAATCGCACGCGAGCACGGACTCATCGTGTTCGCCGACGAGGTATACGACAAGATCGTCTACGACGGCAGGACACACACGTCGCTCGGTGCGCTGTCGGAAGACGTGCTGACCGTCACGTTCAACAGCCTATCGAAGAGCTACCGTTCGTGCGGCTACCGCGCGGGGTGGATGTACATTTCCGGTTTGACGGGCGAGTACCGGCGGCGCGCCAAGGATTACTTCGAAGGGCTCGGCATCCTCGCATCGATGCGGCTCTGCCCGAACGTACCGGGGCAGTACGCGATCCAGACGGCGCTCGGCGGCTATCAGAGCATCAACGATTTGATCGCGCCGGGCGGACGCCTTTACCGTCAGCGGCAAGTCGCGTACGAGATGCTCAACGCGATTCCCGGTGTGAGCTGCGTGAAGCCTGAAGCGGCGCTGTACGCGTTCCCGCGGCTCGACCCGAAAATTTATCCGATCGAGAACGATCAGCAATTCATCCTCGATCTGCTGCTCGAAGAACGCGTGCTGCTCGTACAGGGCACCGGCTTCAATTGGCCGCGGCCCGATCACTTCCGGGTCGTATTCTTGCCGAACGTGGACGATCTGACCGACTCGATCAACCGCATAGGGCGCTTTCTCGAAGGCTATCGCAAGCGTCACGGAACCTAGCCGCGCCGCGAGCATCCCCTTTTTAATGATTCACCTAACTAGAAAACGCTGAATGGAACCGAT
>CAYRLJ010000103.1:0-13555 GCA_964425025.1 uncultured Burkholderia sp.
CTCGCGAGTAGACCAGGGCCTTTGAGCCATGCCTATCAGACGATTCCGAATTTGACGTTGGGAAGGACGCTGAAATCGGGCACGCGATCCGCCGGTCATGCCTGCCGAGATTTCATATGTGCCGCCGCTGTAGTGGACGTTGCGTTGCAGCCGCGCAATTGGATGCTCAGGCGCGCAATGCGTGCTGTCGAAACGCCATTTCTCGCACCCAGCGGCTGCCTCCCTGCACGTACGCTGTGCCGCCAATACCGCCTGCTTCAGCCGAGGCCATAGGCGGAGCGGTACGACCGAACGGCCGAACATGAGTGACCGCGCTTAGTACGGGGGAGACTCAATTCGAGCCGAAGCAGAACAAGACCGTGAGAACGGGGCCAGGACGCAAGAGCCCGGGCGGACCTTCGGGGATGGCGCGTGGGTGCGGAGGCCAGTGCGGCGGCTACAGGGCAAACGAAAGCGGAGGGACCATCGCTGACGGAGGCGGTGGTTGAACGCAGCTGCTTGTGGCTGTCGTATCGGAGGGTGGCCGAGAACCGCAGTGCACCGGGAGCCGATGGCTCACCGGAGCTTCCCTTCGGGAGCGCAGTCGCCCACGACTCCCTTGCCCCGGCTAACACTTCCGCTGCCGGGCGCACAAGAAAACGTCGCGCCACCTCCCGGCAGCGCGACGCTTAGTACGACGATCAGATCGATTACGCGGCGGCCGCGATCGCTTCGCGTGCCACGGTGAGCGCGGCGCTCGCCGCGTCCGGGCCCATGTTCAGGCCCTCGGCATAAATGAACTCGACGTCGGTGATACCGATGAAACCGAGGAACGTCTTCAGGTGCGGCGTATGGCTGTCGGCCGGCGTGCCCGCATACTTGCCGCCGCGCGGCGCGACGATGTAAGCCTTCTTCCCTTTCACCAACCCTTCCGGACCATTCGCCGTATAGCGGAACGTCACGCCGGCACGGGCGATCCAGTCGAAATACGTCTTCAGCTGCGACGAGATGCCGAAGTTGTACATCGGGGCGCCGATGACGATGACGTCGGCGGCTTGCAGCTCGGCGATCAGCGCATCGCTGCGCGCGACGATCGCCGCTTGGTCCGGCGTGCGTTGTTCAGCCGGCGTGAAGAATGCGCCGAGCACCGCGTCGTCGAGGTGCGGCAGCGCGTCGGCCAACAGATCGCGCACAATCAGCTTCGCGTCGGGATTCGATTGTTGCAGTTGAGCGGCCAGTTCGTTTGCCAGCAGCGTCGAGTTCGCGCCTTGCGAACGCGCGGCGGAATTCAGTTGAAGGATCGTCGTCATGTCAGGCTCCAAGTGGGGGGCGCGGTTCAGCGCGAGTGAAGCCATTGTCGTTGTTGATCCGGTACGGAAAAAGTAGGCAAAGAAGGACGGATTGTTGCAACGATAGAACGATCACGCTGCTCGTCATGACGTCCACCGCCGAGATTTTTTGCCCATCCGCTGGCGTGGTTCGCTCACATTCTATGGGCGGCCCCCGTTACGGAGAGCACGCCGCCTCCGGCCGCGCATGACGTGCCAGATCAATACGGCTGGCAGCGCGAAACCCGCCCCCCAGTGAAACCATTCGTCGATCCGCCGCAGCATTTCGCCGTCGAAATAGTAAAGACCGTAGCCCGTCACGGCGAGCAAGCCGAACACGATACACATCGCGATCCCCGCCCCGCTGTTGCTTCGCATTCGCCAACCCGGCACCATGTGTCGATGGACCATCGTGCCGATGGCGAAAATCGCGCCCATCGCCGCCGCGCCGTGGAGTTTCATCGACCAGGGTTCGATGGGGCTCGGCAACGCGTCGTCCTGACGCCCATAGTGGGCGAGCAGCCATGCCGAACCCGTTGCGAAGAGCAAGGTCGTCAGCGCATACAGCGTCCAGCGGGAAGTGGGGGCGAGCATGGACCCGGACATGCGGGACTGCGTTTTCGTCGGCTGTTTCATCGTTGTCCGGATGGCGGAGAAGGATTGGCGACGAAGCGTACGACAGATGCGCGGTATCGCGCAAATATGGGGTGGTCAGGATCGCCGGTTGCCAGCGCAACTTTAGTGAGTGCATCCGCGATCGCGCAAGCCGGGGCCGCGACGGTCGCACCGGCATCCATTCGCAGCGGCGCGCCGCTGCGTGGATCGACGAGCGGCGATACGAGCCGCGCGAGGCCGTCCAGGCCGCGCGTCGATGAACTGGCGAGCGCCCCGTCGGACAGCTCGACCGTGTCGGTCAATTGCGCCGGATCGCGGGGATCGCGCAGGCGGACCGCGATGGCGCCGCGTCCATGAAAGCGGAGATCGCCACCGGCATTGACGAAGACGCTGTCGACCGCATGTCCATGCGCAACGGACAGCGCGACGACCGCATCGACGGCACGGTCGACTGCACATCCCTTGGCAATGCCACCGAGATCGATCAGGCAATCGCGCTGCTTGATCACGGAGCAGGCATCGACCGCAAACGCGCACGCGCGGTCTGACGCCGGATTGCCCCGGCTGTCGGGCCATTCGTCGAGCGGCGCAAACACCGCGCCGGCTTCCCGGCCGTCCACCGGCGGCAACAAGCCATGACGCACCAGCACCGGGGCAACCGTGCAATCGAATGCGCCGGCGGACGCGTCGTGGATCTCGAGCGCAAGCCGAAGCACTTCGGCCGTGCGCGGATCGACATCGATCGGCTTGCCGGGGGCTGCACGATTGATGCGGCTCACGTCACTCGACGGTTCATGAAAGCTCATCAACCGGTGCACTTCGCGAATCTCGGCAAACGCGGCTTGGGTGGCCGCCAGCGCGAGATCGGGGTCAGCGGCGCCGACGCCGATGTCGACAAGCGTACCGAGCAGGGGCTTGGCCCTGCGCAGCACGCCCGCGGGACGTTGACCGGCGGGTACGGCGATCAACTCACTGCCTCGCCAGCACGCTCTGGACATAGACGGCAAGCCGCTTGATGCCTTCCGTCACATGTGTGCACGACATCGTCGCACCGCTGATGCCCTGGATATCGTTGCCAAGCTGCAGCGGTGCAGCGCCCGTCTTCCCTTCGAATTGCGTGCGCCAGGCATGCGTGCGAACCTCGCCTCCGTGCTCCTCGCGGTACGACAGGATCTCTACGTCGCGAATGGCGCCGTCCGTGCCGAACGCGACCGCGTAGTTGATCAACTGGAATTTGCCGATGACCGCATCGGTGATCACGTAACCGAGCAGCATGTCGCCGGACTTCGCGGCGAACACGTTCCATAGCGCCGGATTGACGCGCGTGCCGGCCTGCGCCGACAGCGCCTTGCGCTGTTCGTCGGAAAGCACAACGGGCTGAGCGACGAATGCCGTCGCGGCCGGAAACATCGCCTTCTGTGCTTGCGCGACCGACAGGTAATCGGCGCCGAACACGACTGCCGGCGTGATGCCGGCAGCCGCGGCAAGCGTCACCAGAGGCATCCAGTGAGATGTGCCGCGATTCATCAGAACTGCAGCCCGAGGCCGAGATCGATGCGCGAGAAGTCGCGGTTGGTCTTGAAGCGCTGATAGTCGACCTTGAACACGACGTTCGGGTTCAGGTAGAAATTGGCGCCGACCGTGTACACGGTGTCGTGCGGAACGGCAAAGCCCCTGGGCAACGAGAAGCCGGAGCCGACACCTTCAACGCTTGCGGCCATGTTGTACTTCTCGTAGCGGACGAACGGCGCGAGCCGGTAGCCGCCGACGTGTGCGTTGTAGGCTGCCTGCAGGTACCAGCCGTAGAAGCTAGCCGGCATCGGATTGGTCAGGCTCTGCCCATTCGCTGCCGCCGTTGCGGCCGCGGAGGCGTTCGCGTCGGCCGTATGCGAGAAGCTGCCGTGCGCGTACAGCGCCGACAGATCCCACGGCCCCGGCTGATAGCGGACGTGCCCTTCGTATAGCGTCACGCGCTGGCTGCTGGGCATGTTGGGCGTCGCTTTCGGGGTGCCGCCGTTGAATACGCTGCCGCCCACCGTCAGGCCCGGCACGCCTCGATAATTCAATGCCGCGAAGCCGGACACCTTCTGCGCATTCGCGAGCGCCATCTCCTGATGGGTGGCCTGCATCGGCGCGATCCCGTTGTTCTGCAACTCCAGCGCGGAGGTGTACAACGGCGTGGTCGGCGTGAAGTTCCACTTCGAGAGGTCGAGGCCGGTCGTCACGCCCGCGCTCCAGCCCAGCCCAAACTTCGTAGCGCCCGATAGCGCGAGACCGCCTTCGCGCCACGTGCTCGGGATGATCAGCGTCTCGGCGAAGTTGCGCGTGACGCCGTAGAAGTTGGTCGGCTCGTGATTCTCGTTGATCAAGCCCGCCGGGATCAGGAACAGACCGGCCTTGCCCGACAGCGAATTGTTGAACTTGTGATCGACGTAGAACTGCTCGACCTCGAATTCACCCGGGTCGCTCGATGACGTCACACCGTGCTCGATTTCGAATTCCGAGTTGAAGCGCGTCTTTTCGTCGAACTGATAGCCGATCCCGAATACGCCGCGCGCGAGGTCGGCTCGCGTGTTCTCGGACCGCCGCGTCGGACGCGAATAGTACAGCTCGCCGTAGCCCCAAATATTCAGGTTGTCGAGCGGCGACGGTTTCGCCAGTGCGGTTTGGACCGACTGGCTGGTCGTCTCGACCTGGCTCTTGAGTGCCGCCTGGTCGGCGGCGGTCTGTTGTGCCGTCTGTGCCTGCTGCTGCTGTTGGGCTTTGAGCTGAGTGTTTTCTTGCTTGAGTTGGGTCAGCTCGCTACGCATTTCCGACAACTGCTGGGCCATTTGATCCAGCTTGGCTTCGAGCTTTTGCGTGGAGGCAGGCGGCGCCGCATGCACGAGCGGCGATACGACGAGCGCGGCGGCTGCCGCAATCGCGGTCAACGAGGAGATCGGACGAGGACTATGCACGATGGTTTAAGCGAGACTTGAAAAAAATGGAGCGACGTTTCTTATGGGCGAAACAGGGCCTCGTCCCCGGCGCACCGGCAGTCGAAGCGGTATGCGAATTCGATTAACGCGCGTTGGCGCGCCGGTCGGCGAGCGAGCGAAGCCGACCGCGCGCAAAGCTCCGGCGCGTGGCTACGGTGCCAGCCGGCAGTTCGCCGACGAAATGTAAAGGTCTCTGATTGCCGTTTCTACGATCCACCGTAATGAGATTTATTTTCGTTTGCGGATGCTACTAGAAACCATTCTCATTTGCAATAACTGGAAATTCTATTTGGTTTTTGTATTATTTATTACAAAATTATTACTTCATTCTTACACGCTAATTACATAATCACTACATACCGATTACTCATTACGTAATGCTTACTTATTTAGCAGATGATATGACCGTCGCTTTAACGTGCCACCGGTCTGTCAAGCGGCGCCAATTGCGTCTCATGCGAGGAGTTCGAGGTGGGATACGGCGCCCGCCAGTGCCGTCCATACTCGCGGCGGGCATCCCGTTGCTGCGCCGGCAAAGCGCGGCGAATCGAGGAGCCGCGGACACACCCTGAGCGCAAGCGACTCCCAGTTGCCGCGCCTTCGAACAGGCGCGGCTTCGCCGTTTCGGGCAACCAGCGGCGATCAGCCGTGCAGCCAGCGTTCGCGCGCCCGCCGGGCCGGCGCACCGCGCTTTTCCTCGGCTGCGGCGAGCTCGTAGCGGGCCACCTCGGGCGCATCGAGCTTGACGCGCGCGACGCGCAGCTCGTCGCGCCGAAACGCGTGAACCTCCACCGTCGTGCCCGGCAGATAGCGGGAAAGCAGCGCGTCGAGATTGGCTCCCGTCACGCGCAGGCCGTCGATGGCAATCAGCACGTCGCCAGCCGAAAGACCCGCCTTCTGTGCCGCACTGCCGTCATGCACGGCCGCCAGCGTGCAATCGGCGCCGCCGCGCAAGCGGACACCGAGCGACGGCTTGCCGCTGCGTTTGGCTTCGTCCCCGCCCTGCCCGCTGCTACGATTTCCGTTGCCGCTGCCGTTGCCCGGTTGCGGCTCGAGCGTGACGCCGAACGGCTCGAACAGCGCTTCGAGCGGCAGATCGCGCGTGCCGTGCACGGCTTCGTCGAACAACGGCCCGAGCTCGACGCCGGTCGCATCGAAGATCAGCGATTGGACTTCATCCTCGCCGACGCCGACCATTTTGCCGTCATAAAACTGGCGCCCATAGCGCTGCCAAAGCAAGCGCATGACGTCGTCGAGCGATTTGCGGTGATCGGTGCGCGCGCGAATCGCGAGATCGAACGCCAAGGCGACGAGCGAGCCTTTCTGGTAGTAGCTCACAATGGCGTTCGGCGCATTCTCGTCCTGGCGGTAATACTTGATCCAGGCGTCGAACGAGCTTTCGGCGACGCTCTGCTTCAAGCGGCCGCTGCCGCGCAGCACGCCGCCGACGGTCTTGCCGACGAGCCCGTAATAGTCGGCTTCGGTGATCGCGCCGCTGCGCACGAGCATCAAGTCGTCGTAGTACGACGTGAAACCCTCGAACAGCCACAGCAGCGACGTGTAATTCTCGCGCGAGAGATCATACGGAACGAACGCGGCGGGCTTGATCCGCTTGACGTTCCACGTGTGGAAATATTCGTGGCTGCATAGGCCGAGGTAGGTTCGATAGCCCTCGGACATCTCGGGCCGGCCGACGACGGGCAGATCGGTGCGGTTGCAGATGAGTGCCGTGGACGCACGATGCTCGAGGCCGCCATAACCGTCGCTGACGGCCTGCGTCATAAACACATAGCGGTCGACGGGCGCTCTTTTCGTGCGCGGCTCGAACAGCGCGATCTGCGTTTCGCAGATGCGCTTCAGATCGTGGGCCAAGCGCTCCATATCCAGCGAGATGGTGCGCCCGGCAATGACGATGTCGTGCGGCACGCCATGCGCCTTGAAGGTGGCGAGCGCGAATCGCCCCAGCGTGACCGGATGATCGACGAGCTCGTCGTAATTTTGCGCGCGGTACTCGCCGAAACCGTAGCGCTTTGTGCCGCGCGCTTCGGGCAGGGCCGTCGCCACGCGCCAATCCGCGAACGCAGCGCCCGCCGGCTTTTGAATATCGACGACGCAAGCGGCATCCTCTCGATCGACCGGCAGCAAGAACACGCTCGTGCCGTTGAAAAAGCCGCCGGTGTCGTCCAAGTGCGACGTGCGCACCGACATGTCCCACGCATAGACTTCGTAACGCAGGGTCAGCGTGCCGCCCTTGACGGGTGCGGCCTGCCACGTTTGCTTATCGGTCTTCTCGATGCGAACCTTCCGCCCGGCCTCGTTGAATGCACTCAACGTCACGATGTTGCGCGCGAACTCGCGCACGAGGTAGCTGCCCGGAATCCACGTCGGCAGCGTGAAGCGCTGACCGGCGGGATCGGGATCGGCCAGCGTCAGCGTAACTTCAAAAAGGTGAGCGGCGGGCTGCTTGGGAACGATCGCGTAGCGGGTGGGCTTCATCGGGTGGCGCGCAGTCTCGAGGAGTTCGTTGGTCTAGGAATGCGAAATGAAGCCTGCGCCTCAGTGCGCGCTGGCCAGCGCTTCATTGAGCGAGCTCGCCGACACGGCTCCGGGCAAGCGGCGGCCGTCCGACAGAATGATCGTCGGCGTGCCCGTCACGTTCAGGCCGTGCCCGAGCGCGAGATTCTTGTCTAGCGCGGAGGTGTCGCAATCGCCGGCGCTCGCCGGCGCTTGATGGTCGACCATCCATGACTCCCACGACTTCGCGCGATCGGACGAACACCAGATCGCCTTCGATTTCGCCACCGAGTCCGGCGACAGCACCGGATACAAGAACGTATAGACGGTGACGTTATCGACCGACTTCAATGTGGTCTCGAGCTGCTTGCAATAAGGGCAGTTCGGATCGGAAAACACTGCGATGCGGCGGCTGCCGTTGCCTTTGACGACCTTGACGGCCCGATCGAGCGGAAGGCCGGCGAAGTCGACTTTGTTCAGCTCGGCCAGGTGCGCCTCGCTCAAATTGGTGCGCGTCTTCGTGTCCAGGAGGTCGCCTGCGATCACGTAATCGCCGCTGCCATCCGTGTAAATCATCTGCGTGCCCACATTCACTTCATAGAGGCCCGCGATGGGCGCCTTCGAAATGCTCTTGATCTGAATGTCGGGAATGCGAGCTTGCAGCGTCGACTTCAGCTTGTCGGTCGTCTGATCGGCGTGAGCCGTGCAGCCGAGCGAGACGGCGGCGGCCAGGGCGGCCGCGGCCGCGATGCGCGTGGCGATGAGCATGGTAAATATCCTTGCGGTATGAGTTCGATTATCCGAGCGCGGCCGAGATGAGCCAGCGCTTGACGAGCGGTTGCGCCCCGACGAACGCCATGCCGGCGTTGCGGACCGATCGCGCCAGTGTGCCGGGCACCGAGAACAGGCGCTGCAAGCCGTCGGTGGCGATCGTCAGTGCGCCGATATCCTCGCGCCGCGCACGCTCGTAACGACGTAATAGGACTAGATCGCCGAGATCGCGGAAGGGTTCCTTCTTGGCGATGACGTCGGCGAGCACGGCGACGTCGCGCAGGCCCAGATTCATACCCTGGCCGGCAAGCGGATGGATCAGATGGGCGGCATCGCCGACGAGCGCGATGCGCGGCGCGATGAGTCGATCGACCGACTGCCGCGCGAGCGGAAATCCGTGAGCAGGCCCGACGCAATCGAGCGCGCCGAGCCGCCCGTGCGTGACCTGTTCGACGGCTGCCTCCAATTGGGCCGGTGCTAGCGCGAGCAATTCGCGCGCGTGATCGGCGTGCGCCGACCAGACGAGCGACACATGCGAATCGGGCAATGGCAGCAGTGCGACGATCTCGCCGTTGACGAACCATTGATAGGCCGTTTCGCCGTGCGGCTTCTCTGCTTTGAAATTGGCGACCACGCCCGTTTGCCGGTAGTCGCGCCGCGTCACGTGCGCGCCGATTTGCGCGCGTACCCACGAATGCGCGCCGTCCGCGCCGACGATCAGATCGGCTTCGAGCACTTGCCCGTTCGCCAGCGCGAGGCGGGCAACCTCCGGCTTCACGTCGAGCCCTTGGGCGCGCGTATCCAGCCAACCCACCTGCGGCTGGAAACGCAGCGCGGCATCGAGCGCATGCTCGATCAGCGACGATTCGACGATCCAGGCGAGCTGGGGCACGGCGGCTTGGAATGCGGAAAAATGCAATTCGGCGAACGCATCGCCGAATACGCGCATGTCGTACACGGGCGCGAGCCGATCGTGATCGAGCGCTTGCCAGATACGCAGCCGCTCGAGCAATGCTTGCGAACTCGCGGATAGCGCGTAGATGCGCGCGTCGAACGGGAGGCCAGCGGCGCGCGGCGCAGCCGGCTGCGCGACGAGTGCGACGCGCAGCCCCGCTTGAGCCAGCGCGAGCGCGGCACTTTTGCCGA
Source organism: uncultured Burkholderia sp. (assembly GCA_964425025.1). Taxonomy (GTDB): domain Bacteria; phylum Pseudomonadota; class Gammaproteobacteria; order Burkholderiales; family Burkholderiaceae; genus Trinickia. Next base: position 9,332 of record CAYRLJ010000103.1, read on the forward strand.
CGAGGCCGCCGCCGACGACGGCAACGTGGAACGTCTGATGATGGGCGGTCATGGTGGGCAATTATAGCCGCGCGCACCGGCGTAGCGCCGTGCGACGGCACCGGTGCAGTTCCAGGCCGTACAAGCTACCTCGATCCACCCCTGAACGAGCACGGCGCGGCACCTGACGCTAAGCGAAGGCCCGGACGCGCATGTTCTGCTACCGCATGCGCGGCCGGCGGCATAGGTCAATATTCACTGGGGCCTAAACGCTGCCTTCCTTTTCGACGACGAGCACGCGGGCCTCGCCGATCGGGTGCGCGACATGTTCAGTGCCGACCGAAGCCAAGAAAATGTCGCCCGCGTTCATCAGCACCGAATTGGCCTGGCCGTTTTCGCGATAGTCCATCCGCACCTGCCCGTCTACAACGGCGAACACTTCTTCGCCGTCATTCACGTGCCATTCGTACGGCTCGTCGGTCCAGTGCAGCCGCACCGTGATTCCGTTCATGTTGGCGATGTCGAGCGCGCCCCAGGCGCGCGCCGCCTTGAACGCACGGCCCTCGATGAATTTCATTGGTCGCCCCCTTCTGTCATGGGATGGGATGGGATGGGATGCGATGAGATCCGCTGTGACGGCCTTGAAGCCGAGGCGCTCATTGTCGGCCAAGAGGCACGGGCGCCGATATCGCCTTTCAGGACAAAATGAAATCAAATCCTGCCACCACGATCGTTCCCAATGGGAGGCGCTGTGTTTCATGCGGGGAAGCGCTTCGAAGATTCAGGAGCCCAGCCCATCTACGGGCGCGAGTGCCGAACGCGTTTGGCATACCGCTACCTTATTGCGACCGGTCGCTTTCGCATCGTATAGCGCCCGGTCCGCCGCGCGGATCACCTCGGAAATGTCGCTCCCACTGTCGGGTGTCCAGGCCGCCGCACCAATGCTCGCGGTCACGCAGCCATACTCGCTCGCCGCATGCTCGATGCCGAGATCGCTGACGGCCGTGCGGATGCTTTCGGCGATGGCGAGTGCGCCCTCCTGCGACGTGTCGGGTAGGACGACGAGGAATTCTTCTCCGCCATAGCGCGCGGCACTGTCGGCGGGCCGATGGAGGTTTTCGCCGATGCACCGCGCGACCGCGGCAAGCGCGTCATCGCCGGCTTGATGGCCGTAACAGTCGTTGTAGGCCTTGAAGCAGTCCACGTCGACGAACAGCAGCGAAAACACGCTGCGAGTACGCCTCGCCCGGCGCCACTCCTGATCCAGAATTTCGCCGAGCGTGCGCCGGTTGTTCAAGCCGGTCAGGCCGTCGATGCGCGCGAGCCGCGCCAATTCGCTTTCGGCACGCATTCGTCGGCGCAATTGCCCGGCGAGCACCAACGCCAGCGCGACGAAGCCCACCGCGAACGTCGCCATCAACGAACCGATAACGAGCGCGCGCCGTGTCCACGCCGCGTAGATGTCAGGCTCCGCCTGCGCGACCATGAGGATGAGCGGAAGGTTGCGCAAGTGCTTGAAGTAGTAGAGCCTGCGCACACCGTCGAGGATGGATATATCGGAAAAACTGCCTTCGCGCGTGGTCTGGAACGTGCGGAAGCTGCTGGCGTTGCGGATGTTCCTTCCAACAATCGACGGATCGTAGGGCTGGCGCATCATCATGATGCCGTCGTCGCCGATTAGCGCCATCGAGCCGCGCGCGCCAAGCTGCAATCCTGAAAAGAGATCATGGAAATAGGTGAGCCGAACGGCCACCAGCGCGACTCCCCCAAACGAGCCGTCGGCACGGGAAATCCGGCGGCTCAGGGCGATGCTCGGTGAGTCGCTGCGTAACCGGGAATGGAATGGATCGCTGATGTACAGCCCGGCGTCGGGCCGATCGCGCTGAGTCGTGAAATAGACCCGGTCGCTAAAATTGTTCTTGGGCGGCGTATCGCTCAGCGAGTCCAGAACGACATTTCCCTTCGAATCAAGGACCAGCATGGATCCGAGATAGCTGGCCGAGGCGGCGCGATCGAACAACGCCGCTCGCCGGACGGCGGGAGGCAGCGCCATGATCGAGGGGTCGCGCACCCCGTCGATGACAGCCTGCAAGGATAGAGCGTACAGCTCGAAATTTCGCTCGATGTCGCGCTCGGCGATCAGCGCAACGTTGCGCGAGTTCTCCCTTGCGCGCTCGAGCGCATCTTCCCGCGATTGGAAGAGCACCACGCCGCACAGCGAGACCATGAAACACGCGATAACGAGCGCGCCCACGATGATGGCGGGCGGAGTCAGCAAGTCGAGCCGTAATCGCCGCCAGGAAAAGGCGTCAAGGCTAGTGGAGGAAGCGGTCGGGATGTCTTCGCCAGTTCGCTGCATGCCGGTCTCATAATCCGAAAGACGAATGCCGGTGCGTCTACACACGCGACGAAGTGTAGCACCGGCAACTCGCCGAACATTCGCTTCACGCATGCGCCCGCATCCGCGCCCCTGCCCGCCGAGGGCTTCTCGTTACCTTCCGATGGAGATTTGTCATGCCGGCGCAACGAAGGTGCCAGTACATCAGCGTTGCCGCTGTCGGCGTGCCGTCGCTCGGCTTGCAACAGATTCGCCAGTACAGGGTGCTCGCCTTTAGCGCGATGACGAAGGCGGGCAGCCTCCCACGAGCAAAGCGATCGCCGCAATAGCCACCGCGCCGGCCATCGCTATATAGAGGTCGGAGACAGAAGCTCCACGGTAAACCGTCGGCGTAGCAAAGATCAGCAATCCGACGCCGCTAGTCATAAACAAACTGTTGGCACGAAAGCGGCCGAGCAGATGCGTCGGGCATTCAGCCAAGAATCGCGTTTCGCTTCGTATGCGGACCAGGGCGAAACCGGCCCCAAGAAGAAAATGCGTCGATAGCAGAGCAGGGAAAGCGGAAAGAAATGGGACTGCGGCAAGCACGCCGGCCATTGCTCCGACCAAGGTGAAATCTCGCTGAACGGAACTCGCGCAATGCGCGGAGAATCTCGCAAGCCATAAGCCAACGAGGAGCGCGCCGACCGACCAAGCGGCTTCGATCATCGAATAAGTGACGCTGGTGCTTTGCAGATAGACAGCGACGAGTGCCGGCAGTAACGTGTTCGTGATCTGGCCGATTGAAAACGCCAGCGCAGCGCAGCTTGCAATAGCGAATAATCGGCGATGTCTTACATAGAGCATCGGACCGGCGGAAAATATCCCGCGTTTCCACGAAGGCCGCATGTCATTCCGTGCAATAACCAAGGCAGGTAGTAGACACCGGCTGAGTCCGGCCAAGAGCATCCCGCAGAGCGAAATAACGAGAAAGGCGTGGCTAGAATTGCCTTGGGAGACAATCAGACCGCCGAATGCCGTGCCAAGAATTAGCGCAATCTGCGTGGTCGAATTTAGCGTGGCAAGATGCCGCGCTCGCTCTTGCCGAGGAAGGTACGTCTTCAGGAAGTAGTCCATTGCCCCGCCTAAGACGATGCTAAACACGCTAGTCAAGACCACAGCGACGGCGACGCCTTCGAACGTGGCATGCCCGGTCAGCATCGTCTCCGCAAGAAGCGGGACGCCTCCGGCAAGCGCGATGCCGACATGGCCTACAAGAAGCATCGTCTTTTTCTTGGCGAACCAATCAACCATGGCTCCAAGGATCGGCGAAAGAATGAGACTGGCTGTTGTTGAAACCAATAAAAGCGTTCCGGCGGCGTCAGCGCGTCCCGTGATCTGTACGGCGGACCAAGCAGCGACCACCAATTGATCGCCGATTCTGAAGAAGTTGACGGCAGCTAGCACTGCGAAGAGCCCAAGCGGCACGGTGCGCTCTGGCACCGTCGCCTCTTGCGAAAACGCGACTTCGACTGCGTCAGTTGCCATGGCCGCAGCGCTTCGTTATGTCGTTGCTGACTAACTGGACGCAGTTATCGTCGACAGATCTCAAGAATACACGCGTGTACAAAGCATCAAGATTGGGCTCTTCAAAAACGTCCCTCGCATGGGCCCCGAGCACATTGCGTGCGAAAATTATTCGACGCGTCTTTTGCGGCACGGAGAAACGCGACGCATTAGCTGTCAGAGAACGACGCAGGTCTTCCACGACAGTTAAGTCGAAGTCGCGCTCGTCCGCTGCACAAGCTACGTCATCATTCAGATAGAGTGTAGTTCCAAAGGACTCAGTCGAGACAAAGATCGGCGCCGTGACCTGGGGGTGACGTTGATATTGTTGGTATCGAGAATTGATTTTTCTTGCATGGTTT
>CAYRLJ010000103.1:13655-16410 GCA_964425025.1 uncultured Burkholderia sp.
CTGGGGGTGACGTTGATATTGTTGGTATCGAGAATTGATTTTTCTTGCATGGTTTAAGCCCTCGGGCAGTTGGAGAACGAATGACAGTCAAATCACTGTCAACAAAAAATGTACTGTCCCGATAAGCAGATGTAAACAAAATGTAATGGTTCCTATCGCAGTGGATAGGCATCGGAATCGGCCGTCCGCGCCCCTTGGGGCCGCCCTGGGCATCTTCGGGCTTCGATCGTCAGAAGCCGTCATCAGTCGTGGCCGCGTCCAACCGTCACTTTAGGCCGGCCAATCAAGGCGTCGGAACGCGTTACAATTGCTTTTTTCGAGTACAAAACGACGGCTAAATCGTGGCTCGCATGCCCCGATTTTTGCTTCTTTTGTCGCTTCCCCGAATTCACCTTGCGGCCACCGTCGTCGTGCCTGTCGGCAAACAACGTCGTGAGCAGACCAGCCGCAAACCCTTGATACACAAAGGTTTTCCATGAGCCTCAAATGCGGCATCGTCGGCTTGCCCAACGTCGGCAAGTCCACCCTGTTCAACGCGCTGACCAAAGCGGGCATCGCCGCCGAGAACTATCCGTTCTGCACGATCGAGCCGAACGTGGGCGTCGTTGAAGTGCCCGACGCGCGGCTCAAGGCACTCGCGGAAATCGTGAAGCCTGAGCGGATCGTGCCGGCCGTCGTCGAATTCGTCGATATCGCCGGTCTCGTCGCCGGTGCAAGCAAGGGCGAAGGGCTCGGCAACCAGTTCCTCGCGAACATCCGGGAAACGGATGCCATCACGCACGTCGTGCGCTGCTTCGAAGATGACAACGTCATCCACGTCGCCGGCAAGGTCGATCCCCTGTCCGACATCGAAGTCATCAACACCGAGCTGGCCCTCGCCGATTTAGCAACCGTCGAAAAATCGCTGACGCGTTATGCGAAGGCCGCCAAATCCGGCAACGACAAAGAAGCCGTCAAGCTTGCCGCGGTGCTCGAAAAGGCGCGTGCGCAACTCGACGCCGCGAAGCCGATCCGTGCACTCGACCTGACGGACGAAGAAGCGGTGTTGCTCAAGCCGTTCTGCCTGATTACGGCCAAGCCCACGATGTACGTGGCCAACGTGAAGGACGACGGGTTCGAGAACAATCCGCATCTCGAAGCGGTGCGTAAGCACGCCGAAGCCGAGAAGTCGCCCGTCGTCGCTGTATGCGCGGCGATCGAAGCCGAAATCGCCGATCTGGCCGATGAAGACAAGGAAGTGTTCCTCGCTGACATGGGCATGGATGAGCCGGGCCTGAACCGCGTGATCCGCGCGGGCTTCAAGCTGCTCGGCTTGCAGACGTATTTCACGGCCGGCGTGAAAGAAGTGCGCGCATGGACGATTCATATCGGCGATACGGCGCCGCAAGCGGCCGGCGTGATCCATACCGATTTCGAGCGCGGTTTTATTCGTGCGCAGACGATTGCGTTCGACGATTACGTGGCTTACAAGGGCGAGCAAGGCTCGAAGGAAGCCGGCAAGATGCGCGCGGAAGGCAAGGAATACGTCGTGCACGACGGAGACGTGTTGAACTTCCTGTTCAACGTTTAATCTGCGGTGACCGCGCGCTGACCAAGCGGCATCGGCGCGCGCCTGCCTCCCGCCCGTCCCTCGATTGCTCGCCCCGAAAGCCCCGCGCGCGGCTTTGCGTTTGAGGCGCGGTGGCGCCGACGCGTCAAGATCCCGAGGATTGGTGGCTGACCACTACGGATAGCTTTTTCGTCATCCGTTGCGTTGCGGCAGTCGCGCAGTTTGCCTGCGCCGCTGGCCGCATTGAACCCCCATCCCACTCCTTGCGTGCCGATTTCTCGCACGTGGCGTCGCGCGCCTTCTTCCATTTCTCAACGCGCGTCTGGAGCGCCGGTTTGCGCTCTGGGTGTTCCCTCTCTCGAAGCTCGACGATCTATTGCAACTCACGCTCCGCGACAATCTGGTCGCGCCACGCGCAAAAGTTCATGCTGGTCTGGTTTGAATCGCAGTCGGCAAGCAATGCGTTGACCTCGCTCGCGGGCAACCCGCTGCGCGCCGATATTTCATCAGCGGGCGTCTGGCCGGCGAACGCGTTGGTCGACGCAAGTACGATCAGAATGAGTTTTTTCATTGCCCACCGCCCTCGCGGCGAAACGGCGCCGATTCGAGCCGACGACGGTTCACAACCGTAACGCAGTCCAACCGGCCTGGCTCAGGCGCATTTTTTCGTTTGCCATTTTTCGCCCTCTCAAAGCGCTATTTGTAATCCGCGACGGCCTCGCGGACGCCGCACTCTATCATCGAACAAGAGCGGCCTTTCGACAGGCGGGCGAAACCAGACGCGGCAATTCATGGCTCGGCGAAACGCGCGCCAAATCATGTCGTTGACGAACGTATGGCTCGCGCGATTCGGGAACCCGGGCAGCAAACCGCCACCCGCACCCGAACCCATTGATAAAATGGCGCGTTCCAAGCGGTAACCAGCTTCGTCGCTGCCGCCTCCATTCACCCGCACGCCGCCTCATTTCTCGAAGGCGGCGGCTCGTTTCGTTTCATTACGCACATGGCCCAATACGTCTTCACTATGAACCGGGTCGGCAAAATCGTGCCGCCCAAGCGTCAGATCCTGAAGGACATTTCGTTGTCCTTCTTCCCCGGCGCAAAGATTGGCGTGCTTGGCCTGAACGGCTCGGGCAAGTCGACCCTCATTCGCATCATGGCCGGCGTCGATCGCGACATCGAAGGCGAAGCGACGCCGATGCCGAA
>CAYRLJ010000104.1:0-11978 GCA_964425025.1 uncultured Burkholderia sp.
GCGGCGTATGTTTCGCGTACGACTGGACGTTCGCGGCGACCTGATCGGCCAATTCGCGCGTAGGTGTCAGAATCAGCGCCCGCACCGGATGGCGAGCAGGCGATGCGCTCGTGCTCGCGGCCGGCAGCAGGCGCTGGATGATCGGCAGCGAGAAGCTTGCGGTCTTACCGGTTCCGGTTTGCGCGGCGCCCATGACGTCGCGGCCGGCCAGCACGACAGGGATCGCCTCCGCTTGGATCGGCGTGGGCGTCGTGTAGCCCTGGTCGGTGACGGCCCGAAGAATCTCGGGAGCGAAACCGAACTGGTCGAAAGTCGCGGTAATAGGCGTGACAGCGGAATCGGACATTGTGGCGTTCGCTAAAAGTGCGCCGCTAAGGCGCTGCGTCGTTCGAGCGCGCGGCGGCGGCAGCAGCACAACCGCTCGATGAGATCGACGTGAAGACGGAGCCAGGGTGAGTCTCGCGCGCTCGCGCCGAGGACGCCCGTCAAGACCATGCTTCGCGCATGGCCGGCTCCTGCCGACGGATATGCCGCCGGAAAGGCCGGTATTGTAGCACCGCAAGGTTGCAGGGACCGTGCCTGCCCGCGGCCGGCCGCGCAAGACCGCCCGAGCGGGCCCTTCAAGAGGCGTAAGGACGAGCTCGCCGATCAGCGCGTCGACATGGGCCGCACGGCGCCGGCGGCCGCCAGCGCACGCTCGCGCGCCTCGTCCACGTTCGCGCCCGTCGCCACGGCCACGCCCATCCGCCGCTTCTTGAAGCTCTCGGGCTTGCCGAAGAGGCGCAGATCGGCGCCGGGCACCGCTAGCGCCTCGCGCACGCCCTCGAATGCAATGCCGTCTTCGTCCAACCCGCCGTACACGACGGCCGAGGCGCCCGGCGCCAGCAGCGACGTATCGACGGGTAGCCCCAGAATCGCGCGCGCATGCAACTCGAATTCGGACAGACGCTGCGAGCGCAGCGTCACGAGCCCTGTGTCGTGCGGACGCGGGCTAACCTCCGAGAACCAGACCTCGTCGCCACGCACGAACAGCTCGACGCCGAAAACGCCGCGCCCACCGAGCGCGGTCGTGACACGCTCGGAAATATCCTTGGCGCGCGCGAGCGCCGCGGGCGGCATCGGCTGGGGCTGCCATGATTGGACATAGTCGCCATCGACCTGCAAGTGACCGATCGGCTCGCAAAACGACGTACGTACTTCGCCGCTCGCCGGATCGACGGCGCGCACGGTCAGCAGCGTGATTTCGTAGTCGAACGCGACGAATCCTTCGACGATGACGCGCCCGATATTCACGCGCGCACCGGCCGTCGCGTATTGCCAGGCGTGATCGATGCCGGCCTCGCTGCGCACGACCGACTGGCCTTTGCCGGAGGACGACATCACCGGCTTGACGACGCACGGATAGCCGATGCGCGCGACCGCCGCCTTGAACGATTCCAAGGAATCGGCGAAGGCATAAGGAGACGTGGGCAAGCCGAGCGCTTCGGCCGCCAGGCGGCGAATGCCTTCGCGATTCATCGTCAGCTGCGTGGCGCGCGCGGTCGGGATCACTTCGGCGAGGCCCTGCGCCTCGATTTCCGCCAGGGCGTCGGTGGCGATTGCCTCGATCTCGGGCACCACCAGATGCGGCTGCTCGGCTCGCACGAGCGCCTTGATCGCCGCGCCATCGGTCATGTCGATCGTGTGGGCGCGATGTGCGACTTGGTGGCCGGGCGCATTCGGGTAGCGGTCCACCGCGATCACTTCCACACCCAGCCGCTGCAGCGCAATGATGACTTCCTTGCCGAGCTCGCCAGCGCCGAGCAGCATGACTCGCGTGGCCGAAGGCGAAAGCGGCGTGCCAATCCGTTGACCGATCTGCATGGCAAATCCCGTGGGGCGAAAAAATGGAAAGACGGCGATGTTAACACGCGCGCGGGCGGCCGATTCCGGTGGATTTTCATCGACGTAAGCGACGCGTGCGGCCATCGTGGGCCGGGGGCGATACCGGCCTTGCGCAGCTCGCTCCCTCGCGACGGCGGGAGTGCGTTACCCTTACGCCTTCGCCAGTTTCGAAAGAAGGTTCGGGGTCATGCCGATTTCATTGATTGCGCCGGCGCTGCGTCTCTCGCGCAAACGCTTGCCGTCGCGCGCGCTCGCGCTCGCGGCTGCGCTCGCCGTCACCGGCTGCGCGATGCCGAAGCATCCCGACTCCGCGGCGGGACCCAGCAATCCCCTCAATCCGGCCGCCGTCCAATTGCTCGACGACACGCGCTGGGTCCTGCAAAGCGCGCAGACGAGCGACGGCCGCCCGGCGTTCGACGTACCTGTCGATCCTGCGGAAGCGCCCACGCTCGTGCTCGATACGATGTCGGGTGAACGCCTCGCCAGTGGCTACGGCGGCTGCAATCGATTTTCGGGGACGTACGCGCTGCGCAGCGGCGCGCTCGTGCTCGGTACGCTATCGACAACGCGCAAAGCCTGCGCAGCGGGTGCCGCTCGCCTCGAGCACGCCTATCTCGACGCGCTCGCGCACGTCGACACGACGCTCGTGCAGATGCGGCCGCCCCAGCAGATGCGCATCATCGCGTCGAACGGCACCACACTGACCTTCGCGCGCGAAGGCCGATGATCGCCTCGGCACTCGCCTTTCTCGAACGTTTCTAGCATGCATACGGTAGTTTTCGGCTGGTTCGGCGTGTCGGCCCTGTGGTTCGTGCCCTTGGCCGTGCGTCTCGTCATCGCGGCGGTCACGCGCGACGCCTTCGCGGGCGGGCGCGGCACGATCCGGCTTTGGCTCGGATTCGCCGGCGTCTTCGCCGGCAGCGGCGCGCTCGAAGCAGCGCTCGCGCCGCACACGGGCAACGCGCTCGGACACGCACTGCTCGGCGTCGCGCTGCGCGCGCTCGGGCGTGGCGCATTCGTCGCCGCCCCCCTACTCGTGCTCGCCGGACTGCCTTGGCTCATGGGCTTTTCGTGGCGCGGCGCGCTGCGCTGGGCCGATCGCGCCTTCGGCCTCGGTTTGAACATCGGGCCAGGCGGCGCGTCGCCCGGTGCAGCGGCGGCCGGCACGCGCGGCGACGAACCGCGCGTGGCGCGCGGCGGCCTCAACGGTTCCGTCATCCGTACCACGACAACCAATGCGATGGCGCCGAAACCAACGGGCCGCTATACGCGGCCCACGGTATGGCAACCGCCGCCGGCCGCCGGCACGAAGGCTCGCCCAGGCGTCACGCCGGGCACGACGGGCATGCCGCGAGGCGGTCAGCGCGATCCGCGCGGCGTCCATGCCAAGCCGTTCGAAGCGGCCGCGTCGGCGCGCGGCGCGGCTTGGAACTCGAACGACGCATTGAGCGGCGCACGCGCTTCCCGATCCGCGGCGGTTATCCCGGCTGGGCCGAACGCGCAGAACACATCGAGCGTGTCGAACACGCTGAACAGCCAGAGCGCGCCCACTCGTCCCGCGACGGGATCGCTGCCGCATGGCCGTCCTGCCGCAGGAGCGGCCCAGCCACACGCAGTCGGCAGCCCCGCCACGGCCTTGGCGGGTTACGCCGCGGCGCGCGCGACGCAGACGGCGGCAGCCGTGCCGGCCGCAGCGGCGCGCCAAGCCGAGCCTTCGGCCATGCAACGCGCGCCGAGCGCATGGACTCAGCCCGCGGTGCGGCCGCAAGCGCCGCAGACGGATCTCGCGCGTGGCACGGCTTCTCCGGCGGAGCCATCGCCCGGCGTGTTGGAAACGTTGAAGGCAATCGAAGCAAACGCCGCGCAGTGGACCGCCCTTGCCGGCTCCAGCCTGGCCCGGCGCGGAGCGGCCGCGACGCAGCGCCCGCCCGCAGCCGGCCAAGACGCCCCCAGCGACGCCCACGCGAGCGCCGCGGCACGCACGGACGAGCAACCGACGGGCGACATCGCGTCCGAATTGAAAACAGCAGAGCAAGCTGAGCCTACGCCTGCGCCTATCGCGCTTTCAGGCTCATCCATCGGCCACCCGAGCGACGACGCGCTGGTTGCGCCCGTTGCCCCGATCGCATCGCCCCACTCCCCTGCCGATGTGGCCACGGCGACGATCGAATCGCCGCAACACGCCGCGGACGAACCCGCGACGCAAAACGATCCGTTCAACGCACCGTCGAGCGCAAGCCATGCACCGGACGATGAACCGCGCTTCGCCGCTGTCACGCCGCCCTGGACGGAAAACGACGAGCCGCTCGACGGGCCGATGACCACCGCACCGGCTGCCGGTATTGCCGCTGCGGCGAGCGCCGCGGCGATACCTCCGGCGCCGGTGCTCCTTGAACTTCCCTCGGCCCCGACAGCCGAATCAGCCGAACCAGCCGAATCAGCCGCGCCGCCTATGCCCGCCGCCGACCCAAGCGGGCGCGCCCCGCTGCGCGGCCATGCGCCGACCGAATTCACGTTCCATGCCCCGGCCGCCTCGCGCGTCGAACTGCCGGCGCTGGATCTGCTCGAGCCCGCATCGACTGAAACCGAAGACATTCCGGCCGAGCGCCTAGCTCAAACGGGACAGCTGATCGAGCAACGCCTACAGGAATTCAAGGTGCCCGTGACCGTCGTCGGCGCGTCGGCGGGTCCCGTCATCACCCGCTTCGAAATCGAGCCCGCGCTCGGCGTGCGCGGTAGCCAGATCGTCGGCTTGATGAAGGATCTGTCGCGCGGGCTGGGACTCACGTCGATCCGCGTCGTCGAAACGATTCCCGGCAAAACCTGCATGGGGCTCGAGCTACCGAACGCCAAGCGGCAAACGATCCGGCTCTCCGAAATTCTGGCCGCCACCCCCTATCAGAACTCCGCCTCCAAGTTGACGCTTGCGATGGGCAAGGACATCACGGGGCATCCGATCGTCACCGATCTGGCCAAAGCGCCGCATATGCTCGTCGCCGGCACGACGGGCTCGGGCAAGTCCGTTGCGATCAACGCCATGATCGTCTCGCTGCTGTTCAAGGCGACCCCCGAAGAAGTGCGCATGATCATGATCGATCCGAAGATGCTGGAGCTCTCCGTCTATGAGGGAATTCCGCACCTGCTCGCGCCCGTGGTCACGGACATGAAGCTCGCCGCGAACGCGCTGAATTGGTGCGTCGGAGAGATGGAAAAGCGCTACCGGCTCATGTCGGCGGTCGGCGTACGCAATCTCGCCGGCTTCAATCAAAAGTTGCGCGATGCGCAGGCAGCAGGCAAGAAGATCGGCAATCCGTTCTCGCTGACGCCCGATGCGCCGGAGCCGCTTTCGCCGTTGCCGCTGATCGTCGTCGTCATCGACGAGCTCGCCGATCTAATGATGGTCGCCGGCAAGAAAATCGAAGAGCTAATCGCGCGGCTCGCGCAGAAGGCGCGCGCGGCCGGCATTCACCTCATTCTGGCGACACAGCGCCCGTCCGTCGATGTCATCACGGGGCTCATCAAAGCGAACATCCCGACGCGCGTCGCCTTCCAGGTGTCGTCAAAGATCGATTCGCGCACGATTCTCGATCAAATGGGCGCGGAATCGCTGCTGGGCCAAGGCGACATGTTGTTCCTCCCCCCGGGCACCGGCTATCCGCAACGCGTGCACGGCGCATTCGTGGCCGACGAGGAAGTGCATCGCGTCGTCGAGCATCTCAAGCAGTTCGGCGAGCCCGAATACGAGGAGGGCATCCTCGACGGCCCCGCGACCGACGGTGCGGCGCAAGACCTATTCGGCGACGCACCCGACGCGGAAGCCGATCCGCTCTACGACGAAGCCGTGGCGTTCGTCGTGCGCACGCGGCGCGCATCGATTTCGGCCGTGCAGCGGCAATTGCGGATCGGCTATAACCGGGCCGCTCGCCTCGTTGAGCAAATGGAGGCGGCCGGGCTCGTCTCGGCGATGGGCGTCAACGGCAGCCGCGAGGTGATCGCGCCCCCGAACTCCGACGCCTGAGCACCGCGGCCGCCGGGCGGCTGTCGCCCGGTTCGCACGCGCGTGCACATGCGCAAGAAAACGAGCGTGATTAACGGTGTCTGCCGGTGCCGAGGCCGGGTCTGCATGCGCCTGCGTAAAACGTGCTCGGCCGTTGCAAGAACTAACCGGTGGACGTCCCCTTTCGCCGCATCGCCGCAGAAATAAGCGCGACAGCCCGCAGCTAGCGCTGCGCCGGGCCAGTTCCGGGCGAGGCGCAGTCGGCACGGCCGTTGCAATAAGACATCTGAAAGGACCGCGGCGCGTTCCCGATAAAAGGGACAAGCTCGCCTCGGACTTCGACGGCATTGCCTTCTCTTGCCTTCTCTTCTCTCGAGGCATTGCCTATGTTCATCCCCTGCCGCCCCGCCCCCCGTGAGGCGGTAGATTCGGGCCTACGCGCTTGCTCTGACGCGTAGGCTCTCTTTGTTTGTGCAGGTGTAGTTGTAGCGTGTTACGCAAAAAACGGCTACGACGACGGCGTGAACTGAAAATCGACCGGCGAACCGATGGAAAGGGGCGCCGGATCCGAGAGCAGGCCTGTAGCCGTATTGCGCTTGAACACGTAGGCGCTATCGCTGTCTTGGTTACCGACGATGAGCCAACGGCCTGTCGGATCGATCGCGAACTCGCGCGGCGTGCGCCCGAGCGTCGATTGCCGCCCGACGAACTCAAGCAGCCCGTTGTTCGAATCGACGGAGAAGATGACGATCTCATTCGCGTCGCCGCGGTTGGTCGCGTAGAGGAACTTACCGTCGGGCGAGAGGTGAATCGCCCCTGCGCCGATCTTCCCCTTAAACCCGGGTGCCGTGAGCCGCAGTACCTGAAGCGGTTTCAACTTGCCGTCCGTGTACTGCAGCATCGTCACCGTACCGGCCAATTCGCTCGTCAGATAGGCGTAATTCCCGTTCGCGTGGAACACCAGGTGCCGTGGGCCGGATCCGCGCGGCATCGGCACATATCCTTCGGGCGTAGGACTGATGAGCCCGCGGCTGCCGTCGTTCGTGTAGCGATACGCGTAAAGCTTATCGTTGCCGAGATCCTGTGTAAAAAGGTAATGCCCATCCGGTGAAAACACCGTCGAATGGACATGCGCGCTGTCCTGTCTGCCCCTCACAGGGCCACCGCCTTCGTGGTGCACGACGAGCACGGCCGTGCCGATACGGCCATCCTCTTGCAACGGGAACACGGCGAAGCTGCCGCCGGGATCCGCCGCGACCGAATAGTTCGCTGTCAGCACATAGCGGCCGTCAGGCGAAAACGTCAGATAGCAGGGGTCGTTGCCTTCCGATGAAACGCGATTGATGAACGTGAGCTGACCCGCGCGCGAATCGAAGGCAAAAGCGCTGATGCCGCCGCGCTCCGCTTCGGGGCCATTGTCGCCGGGCAATTCGTTGACGGCGTAGACATAGCGATGGTCGGGCGTAACGACAAGGTACGAAGGATTGACCGTCTCGACCGAGGAAACGGGCGTGGCTTGCCCCGTGGATGAGTCGAAACGATAGACGTAGATGCCGTGGCTCTTGCCGTTTGTATAGGTGCCCACCAGCAGGTCGTAGATGGGCCCGCCCGTCGCGGTTGCCGCGTCTTGGGCCCGAGCCGGCACGGCGCCGAGTGCACCCGAGAGCATGAGTCCTCCGAACAAGGCGCGCGCCCCGCTCACAAACGCGCGCCGCGATGTCAAATGAACGATGCGGGACATTAGATCCTCCCAAACAAGAACCCGACCGCGCGCTATGCGCGATTGATTTCGCGTGCCGGGGATGCACCGGGCCGGCGCTTTGCATAGGTCCGAGTGGACGACTCGCGCCGGCCGAGTGCCGCAAATGCGAAAGGCCCGCACAGACGGCAAAGGCGTCGACCCAACGTTGTAAAAAAGGAGCTAAGGAGCCGCTATGAACATCTACGTCAGTTTGGGACCGATTGCCGCGCTGATCGCGGGCGTTTTGATTCTGCTCGTGCCGCGACTGCTCAACTACATCGTCGCGCTGTATCTGATCATCATCGGACTATTGGGACTGCTGGGCCCGGGCGCGCACTCGCTGCATTTCTGAGCACACGCGCCGGACGCGGGCACGGCTCAACCGTACATGAACTGGTCGAGCCGCAGCTTGCCCTGCAACGACAAGCTGCCAACCGCATAATGACCGTCACCGTCCTGGTGGCGCTTGAAACAGCCACGCTCGATCAAGAACGCGGCGGCCGTATCCATGGCGTTGCGTGTCAAACCGAGGGTGCGGGGATCGAGGGCAAGCATGGCGTCATCGCCAAGCTCGCGTGCTGCGGAAAGGATCGTGATGCAATCGACCTTAGTCGGGTTCTGCATGGCGTCAATTCTCTCTATGAGGGTGGATGGCTGGCGCTTTACTGGCCGATGACGCGACGCGTTGTGCATGGCTGTTTTTGTCGGACGCGCACGGCACGAATCCCCGAAGCCCGATTGTAGCCAGCGTTGTCATGCGGTGGCAACGCCAAATCGTTTCCGCCTCGTTTGCTCCGCCGAAAGGCGTAAGCTTTGCTGGATCTCGCGCACCGGCGCGTAGGTCAGCGGGCATTTACTGCCGCTTTTTACCGGTATTCGCATCGACAGCAGGAGAATAACGGACACTATGCCTGCACACATCGAAGACTATGCGCTCGTCGGCGACGGCCACACGGCCGCGCTCATTTCGCGTGAAGGTTCGGTCGACTGGCTCTGTTGGCCGCGTTTCGATTCGGCAGCATGCTTTGCCGCGCTGCTCGGCAGCGACGAGCACGGCTCGTGGCGAATCGCACCCGCGGTGGCAGCGCCCATTACGACCACACGACACTATCGCGGCGAAACGTTGATCCTCGAAACGGAGCACGAAACGCCCGATGGGGCTGTCACCGTCATCGATTTCATGCCGCCCGGCAACGGCCACACTGAACTCGTGCGCATTGTCGTCGGCAAGCGCGGCAAGGTACCCATGCGCATGTCGCTGACATTGCGCTTCGACTACGGCATATCGGTGCCTTGGGTGACACGGCTCCCGCATGGCAGCCGCCACGGCGGCTGCGCGATCAAAGCCATCGTCGGCCCCGACACCGTCGTGTTGCGCTCGTCGGTTGAGCTACGCGGCGAGAACATGCATACGGTGGCCGAGTTCACGGTATCCGAAGGGGAGCGGATTCCTTTTACGCTCGCGTATTCGGCTTCGCACAAGCGCCTTCCGCCCGCGACCGACGCGCTCGCCTTGCTCGAGCACACGGAGCAATACTGGTGCGACTGGATCGCGAAATGCGGCGTGCAAGGCCGGTACGCCGAGCCGATCCGCCGATCGTTGATCACGCTAAAGGCGCTCGCTTACAACCCGACCGGCGGCATCGTCGCCGCGCCCACGACATCGCTACCCGAGCAGCTGGGCGGCTCGCGCAACTGGGACTACCGCTATTGCTGGCTGCGTGACGCGACGATTACGCTGCTCGCGCTGATGCGCTGCGGCTTTTACGATGAAGCGCGCGCGTGGCGCGTCTGGTTGGAGCGCGCGCTCGCAGGCTCGCCGGATCAAGCCCAAATCCTGTACGGCGTGGCCGGGGAACGACGCGTGCCCGAAATGGAGCTCGACTGGCTGCCGGGTTACGAAGGCGCGAGCCCGGTGCGCATTGGCAACAAGGCGGTCGGCCAGTTGCAGATCGACGTCTATGGCGAAGTGATGAACGCGCTCCACCTCGCGCGCGTCGGCGGCTTGCATGCCGACGAAGCGGTGTGGACCCTGCAATGCCTGATGCTCGAACACCTCGAGAAGATTTGGATCGAACCCGACGAAGGGCTCTGGGAAGTGAGAAGCGGACCGCGACAATTCACTTTCTCGAAAGTGATGGCATGGGTCGCGTTCGACCGGGCGATCCGATCGGCCGAAAAATTCAAATTATCGGCGCCGATCGAACGCTGGCGGACAGTGCGCGATCAAATCCATGCCGACGTCTGCGACAAAGGATGGAACGACGACCTCCACGCCTTCACACAGGGGTACGGAGGCGACGACCTCGATGCGAGCCTGTTGCTCATGCCGCTACTGGGCTTTCTGCCGCCGGATGATCCGCGCGTGACTTCGACGATGGAGGCGATCGAGCGCGACCTGACCTTCGATGGCTTTGTCCGCCGCTACCACACGCATAAAGTCGACGACGGCCTGCCGCCCGGCGAAGGCGTCTTCCTCGCTTGTAGTTTTTGGATGGTCGACAACCTCGCGCTGCAGGGACGCATGGACGAGGCGCATGCCATGTACGAACGCTTGGTGAGCCTCGTGAACGACGTCGGACTGCTGTCGGAGGAATACGACCCGCAAACGAAGCGCTTCACCGGCAACTTCCCGCAGGCGTTCTCGCACGTCGCGCTCGTTCACACGGGCTTGAATTTGATGCGCCATGAGCAATCGATTGCACGCGCGACGGGCCACCCGGCCGGGAAGGGAAACGACGCGTCCTCACACATCGATATCGACGACGGCGCGCTTTAATCGCGCCCCGTTTTCAACACGAATGAGCGCGCGCCGCGAACCCGTTGCGGCAGCGCAACGGACATTTGATCTAATATCGGCACGATTGCTGCGAAGCAGTCGGCGGGAGGGTCTCCGGGTAAGCAGGCCGTTTGCTGCATTGCAACCAACGACGTTTCTCCTTATCATGAATCAAGCAATACTGCCAGAGCACGTTCGTTAACAAGAGCCGCGACGCCAAGCGCCGCACTTTTTTTGCCCCGT
Source organism: uncultured Burkholderia sp. (assembly GCA_964425025.1). GTDB lineage: Bacteria > Pseudomonadota > Gammaproteobacteria > Burkholderiales > Burkholderiaceae > Trinickia. The sequence continues at coordinate 10,645 of CAYRLJ010000104.1, forward strand.
CCCTACCCCACGGGAGCCCTACATCATGCTTTACCAGTTTTACGAGCTTCAGCGCGCGCTCTTGAATCCGCTGACCGCCTGGGCGCAAGCCGCCTCGAAGTCCTTCGCCAATCCGGCGAGCCCCTTCGCTTACGTGCCCGGCGCGACACGCCTATCCGCAGGCTATGAGTTGCTTTACCGGCTCGGCAAGGATTACGAAAAGCCCGAATTCAACATTCATCAAATTGTCAAAGACGGTCATAACATCCCGATCGTCGAACAAACGATCATCGAAAAGCCGTTTTGCCGGCTGCTGCGCTTCAAACGCTTCGCCGACGACTCCGATGCCGTGGCGCAACTGAAGGACGAACCGGTCGTTCTCATCTGCTCTCCGCTGTCGGGGCATCATTCCACCCTGCTGCGCGATACGGTGCGTACGATGCTGCAAGACCACAAGGTCTACATCACCGATTGGGTGGACGCGCGAATGGTGCCGATCGAGAACGGCCCGTTCCATCTCGACGACTACGTCAACTACATTCAGGAATTCGTTCATCACATCGGCGCGAAGAATCTGCATGTGCTGTCCGTCTGTCAGCCGACCGTGCCCGTGCTTGCCGCCATTTCGCTGATGGCGAGCCGCGGCGAGGACACGCCGCGTACGATGACGATGATGGGCGGCCCGATCGATGCGCGACGCAGCCCCACGTCGGTCAACTCGCTGGCGATGCAGCGCTCGTACGAGTGGTTCGAGAACAACGTGATCCACACGGTGCCGCCGAACTATCCGGGCGCCGGGCGTCACGTTTACCCGGGCTTCTTGCAGCACGCGGGCTTCATGGCGATGAATCCGGAGCGTCACGCGGCGTCGCATTGGGACTTTTATCAAAGCCTGCTGCGCGGCGACGAAGACGATGCCGAAGCACACCGGCGCTTTTACGACGAGTACAACGCCGTGCTCGACATGGCCGCCGAGTATTATCTCGACACGATCCGCGTCGTGTTCCAGGAATTCCAGTTGGCCGACGGCACATGGGTAATCGACGGCGAGAGCGTACGTCCGCAGGACATCAAAAAGACGGCGCTCTTTACGATCGAGGGTGAACTCGACGACATCTCCGGCTGCGGGCAAACGCGCGCCGCCCACGATCTGTGCACGGGCATCGACGAGAAAGACAAGTACCACTTCACCGCTGAAAAGTGCGGCCATTACGGGATCTTCTCGGGCCGTCGCTGGCGCACGATCATCTATCCGCAATTGCGCGATTTCATTCGCGAGCACAACAAGGAAACGAAACGCGCGCGCGAAACGATCGAAGCTTGACGAGCCTTTGAGCGCCGAGCGTTCTCGGCGC
>CAYRLJ010000104.1:12078-16186 GCA_964425025.1 uncultured Burkholderia sp.
GCGCGCTCAGCGCGCTCTCATACCGGGCCATAAGGCCGCATCGCCCAGCGATGCGGCCTCGTTTCCATCGTTAGCGCTACTTGCGCATGAGGTACGCGAGCAGCAGTTCGGTGTTCATCCGTATCATCTCGGCGCGCTCCGAAGACGAACTGAAGTCGCGCCCCAGCGAGGCTTCGAGCGTGAAGCGATTCGACACGATGTAGTAACCGAGTCCCGACAGCGTGACGTACAAGCGCAGCGGATCAATGTTCGAGCGAAACAGCCCCGCACGTTGCCCGCGGTCGAGAATCGAAGAAAGCGTCGCTACCATCGGGGAAATCATTTCGCGGATGCGCGATGATTTTTGGATATAGCGCGCTTCGTGCAGATTTTCGTTGTTGATCAGACGCAGCAAGTCTGGATGATCGCGATAGTAGTCCCACACGAAATGGGCCATCCGCGTGATGGCCTCGACGGGAGCGATACCATTCAAATCGAGCGTCTTTTCGGCCTCGGTCAGTGCGCCGAACGCATGCTCGAGTACCGCGGTGAAAAGCTGCTCTTTACTACCGAAGTAGTAATAGAGCATCCGCTCGTTCGTCTCCGCCCGCCGGGCAATTTGATCGACGCGGGCGCCGAACAAACCACCATTTGCAAATTCTTCAGCCGCCGCAAGCAGAATACGGCGCCGCGTCCCTTCTGGATCTCTTTTGATTTTCGATTGATTCATGGTGGCCTTTTTGCTTCGTGAGCCGCGTTGCCCCGTTACGCGCCGGCCCTCCTCCACCTACGCCGGCAGCGTGAACGAGCGCGCCATTTTTCTGCGAAACTACGAGCGTCTCGTGCGAAAAAGCGCTTCGATTATGGCACAAGGGTGCTCGATGGCAATCCGGGAAATCGGCGATAATGCGCTCTTTTCCCGCAACGCCGCACACGCAGCTTGACTCGCCGCCACCTGCATCGTTCCACGGTGTAACGCCCGCGCGGCGCAACGCTTGGGCTACAGCACTACACGTGGCGCGGCTGCATGCTTCTTGACGTACCGAACGTGACCGATCGTGTGACTCTCGCAGACCGCATAGAGGATCTGCTCCCGCAAACGCAATGCACGAAGTGCGGCTATGCCGGCTGCCGGCCGTATGCGCAAGCCGTCGCGCAAGGCGAAGCCGGCTATAACCAATGCCCGCCAGGCGGCGCGCAAGGCGTCGCACGGCTGGCCGCCTTGCTCGGCCGGCCCGTGATCCCCTTGAACCCCGCCAACGGCGAGGAGCGGCCACGGCCGCTGGCCGTTATCGACGAGACGGTTTGCATCGGCTGCACGCTGTGCGCGCAGGCCTGCCCCGTCGATGCGATCGTCGGCGGACCGAAGCTCATGCATACGGTCGTCGAGTCATTGTGCACAGGCTGCGACTTGTGTGTTCCGCCGTGTCCCGTGGACTGCATCGAGATGGTGCCGGTAACGGGCGAGCGCACCGGCTGGGCGGCGTGGAGCGATGCGCAAGCCGACGCGGCTCGAACGCGCCACGAGCGACGCTCGACTCGGCTCGAACGCGAGCGGCAGGCAGCGCAGGCGCGCGCGGCGGCCCGCCGCGCCGATGCGGCCGCCAACTCCGCCTCGCCGGCCGCGCCAGTACCGGCCGACGACGAAGCCGCGAAAAAACGCGCCATTATTCAGGCGGCGCTCGAGCGCGCCCGCCAAAAGAAGGAAGCACAAGCGGCCGCGCCGAACGAGCCCGGCCGCAACGATCGCTGACCTCTCTCCGATCACCGCCCGCCACCGCCCGCCCGAGCGCCGCATGAACGCACAAAAACGACGCGCCATCTACGAGACGCTACAAAGCCTCGATCCGCATCCGACGACCGAACTCGAATACACGACGCCGTTTGAATTGCTGATCGCGGTCATGCTGTCGGCGCAGGCCACGGACGTCGGGGTCAACAAGGCTACGCGCAAGATGTTTCCCATCGCGGGCACCCCGCAGGCCATGCTTGCGCTCGGCGAGGCCGGCGTCACCGAGTACATCAAGACGATCGGGCTTTACCGAATCAAGGCGAAGAACGTCATCGCCACGAGCCGCATCTTGCTCGAACGGTACGGCGGCGAAGTGCCGGCCGAGCGCGAAGCGCTGGAAGGCCTTCCCGGCGTGGGCCGCAAGACCGCGAACGTCGTGCTCAATACGGCGTTCGGGCAGCCGACCATCGCGGTGGACACGCATATCTTCCGCGTCGCCAATCGAACGGGTTTGGCGCCGGGCAAGGATGTGCGAGCCGTGGAAATCGCGCTCGAAAAATTCACGCCGCCCGAGTTCCGCCACGACGCGCATCACTGGCTCATCCTGCACGGACGCTACGTCTGCAAGGCCCGCCGGCCCGAATGCTGGCACTGCGCGATCGAGCCGCTATGCGAGTACAAGCCGAAAACCCCGCCGCCGGATCTATGACGCCGGGCAGCGCTAGCCCCGCGCCAAGCGGCAATCTGCTGCATGCTTCGGGGCGTTCGAGAGTCAAAGATTGGCCTCGAGCGATACGGCTTCCTCGCGGGGGCCGCCCCCGGCACGCACGAGCCACAACACGGCCGCCAGCACGGCCGCACCGCCGCACCACTGAAGCGGTGTCAATCTTTCGCCGAGCAAGAACGCCGCAAGCAAAACCGTGACGACGGGCTCGAGGGTCGAGAGCATCGACGTGCGCGCGGCTCCCAGGCGCGTGAGCCCGGCGAAAAAGGCGAGCATCGCGGTGACGGTCGAGACGAGCGCGATTGCGACGACCGCCGCCCACGCGAGCGGTGTCGCCGGCAGGTGCGGCGCCGCGCCGGCGAGCGTGCGCACTAGTGACACACACGAAAACACGGCAGCCGCGGATAAACAGACGACGGCCGTCGTCGCGAGCGGATCGATCCCGCGAGTGACGCGCGCACCGGCGACGATGTAAAGCGAATAAACGACGGCCGCGGCAAGCGACAGCGCGATCCCGAGCGGCTGGCCATGCCCGCCGCCGACCATCAACGCGGAGCCCGCGAGGCACAGCACCAGCGCTCCGCTTTTCACGCGCGTTAGCCGCTCTCCGAGCCATAGCGCCGCGAGTACCGTGACGAAAGCCGGATACAAATACAGCAGCAGCGCGACAAGACTCGCCTGTGCGTACTGTAGGGCGACGAAATAGCAGATCGACTGGCCCACATACCCCAGCGCGCCCATGGCGACGATGCTCCAAAGCGTGCGCCCATGCGGCCATCGCACCCCTCGGCGGTGCGCGATGGCCGCGAGCAGCGTCCCGCCGATCAGAAAGCGCAGCGTCAGCAAGCCGAGCACATCGGTGCCGCCCGCGTAGGCGTAGCGGCCGAAGATCGCCATTGCGCCGAAAGCGCTAGCGGACAATGTCACGAGCAAGGCGCCGCGCACCGTGTCGGCGGGCGAAGGAGTGTCGAAAGAAGGCATGGGGGGAAGGTCGCTGTCGCTGTCTGTGTCGCTGTCTCTGTCTTGTCGTTGTGCGTTTCGCTAGCCTGCGCAAGTGCCGGCGGCGCAACGCCCGCGCCTCATGCGCAAGACGCGGTGGCGCACGGGGATTCTACCCGCCCGATACCGCGCCGCGCCGCCAGCTCCGCCAGCCGCTCGCAGCACCGCAGCGTAAAATGGCGGCTTCGCTATAAGCGGCGGGCGCGCGAAGCGCCACGCTGCCTGGCATGACGCATAAGCACCACTGAAAGGTCGATCCACACGATGTTCAATCCGAGCCGCGACGAAGTCCGACGCTTTTTCATCGATACCTGGCGCAAGCAGCGCGCGGGCGAAATCCTCACGCCACTTGAAGCGATCGCGGCCGATTGGATCGTCGAGCACCCCGAATATCACGCCGAACTCGCGGACGAAGCGACGGCAGCCGCCGACTATGCTCCCGAGGCCGGTCGCACGAATCCGTTCTTGCACCTGTCGATGCATCTGGCAATCAGCGAACAGCTCTCGATCGATCAGCCACCCGGCATTCGGGCCGCACACGAACGGCTCGCCGCGCGCCTCGGTTCGACGCACGAGGCGCAGCACGCGATCATGGAATGTCTCGGGGAGACGATCTGGGAAGCCCAGCGCAATAACACGCCACCCGATACGGACGCTTATCTCGCCCGCATCGA
>CAYRLJ010000105.1:0-15535 GCA_964425025.1 uncultured Burkholderia sp.
AGAAATGTCGTGTTTTGGCCTCGGTATGCTTGGCGGTTCCCCGCGGGACGACGGAGCCGGCCATGCATACGACCGCACTGGTGACATTGAACATGCGAGAACTCGACAGGTTCAAGGTCATTCAGGATGTCGCCGACGGCAGGCTCCAGCCGTGGCGTGCCGCCGAACGTCTTATCAATCTGACGGGCGACTACGTGTCGCAGCAGAGCCAAAAGCTCCAGGCTGGCAGGTTCAGGCCGTGGCGCCCACTTTCACGGGACCGACGTGAGGCCGCCCAACCAGCAAAGGCTTGCCTGTCGGTGCCTCAAGACCGGCCTCTACACCGATATAAATAACTGTAAAACAGTTGTTTATGATCGTTTCGCGATAATTTATCGTGCTATAGTCTTGGCTGCTCAACTTTTTGCGACTCCTGCCGATGACGTCCGATCGCCTTTCTCATCTAAGTCAGCGTATGGCGGCTGCCACCCTCTGGCTGATCATTGCCATGCTGCTGCTTAACGCCGCTTGCTGGTTATATCCGAGCCTGAACTCAATCAAGGGTGGCTACGGGCTCGGGTTCGCCCTCACTGACCGGTTGATAAGCAACCTCGATGTCGACGTCGGATCATTTCCCTTCTGGCAAAAGTTGGGTGGAATTGTCCTGTCGAGCGTTCCGTTGCTGACCCTCGCAGCGGGCCTTCGTCATCTTCGCTGCCTGTTCCAAAGCTTTGGGCGCAGAGAATATTTCTCGCCCTCAGCAGCAAACCATCTCGGGAAAGTTGGTCGGGCCGTCGGGCTTTGGGTTGTTCTGAACCTGATGTGTGAGCCTTTGCTCAGCATCTGGTTGACGATGCGGGCGCCCGTCGGACATCGCGTGATCACGCTGGGCTTCGGTTCGCCGGATATCGTGGCGTTGTTCCTGGCAGCCTGTATCGCCGTCATTGCCCATATTCTGCGGCAAGCAAGCGAACTGAACTCCGAAAACCAGCAATTCGTGTGACACGCCGCTATGTCTATCACCATCAGGCTGGATGTGCTGCTTGCGATGCGCAAGGTCAAGTCGAAGGATCTCGCTGCGGCTATCGGCATTACTGAACAGAACCTTTCCCTGTTGAAACAGGGAAAGGTCAAGGGGGTACGCCTCGCAACACTGGATGCGATTTGCCAGTATCTCGATTGCCAGCCGGGCGATCTTCTGGAACACCACCGCGAAACGGCAGCCAGTCCGGAATAATCCGGCATCCCAATCAATCCAAGACGGTGCGTGGACTCATCGACCATTCTTCCTTTATTGTGACCGGACCCGCGCGACGCAACCGTCGTGTGGCGATCCTTGCATTTGCGATCACAGCGGCGCTGCATGTGCTGGGGCTGCTCGCATTGCAAGGCGCGCCGCGGCCAAGGCCCGATAATCCTCAGCCAGAACGCCGTACGCTGACCGTGACACTGATATCGCCTGAAACACGGCAGTCGGGTACAACACAGTCGAACGCCACTATCATCGTTTCACAGAACACCAGGGAGTCGCGTTCGCGTGCGTCGATACCCCCTGGTCCTGCTCGACAAACGCAGGATCGTGAAACGACCCCAGTGCGGCGCAAAAATGTGAGTAAGCCTGTAGCTCTTGCTGGCGATACTGCTGCAGCGAGCAAATCTCCGGATGACAGCATTGACTGGCAAAGGGACCTCGGGAGCATCGACACCCACCGGTCGGCGCGTTATGGCAACACGCCCCAACTTGCCACACGAGAATTTAACAACCGCACACAGGAAACAACCGCGATCCTTGATCGCGAGATCTCGAAGGCCGCTCGCAGCGACTGCCGAAACAGACACGCCCAGATGGGACTTCTAGCGATTCCGATGCTCGCAGTCGACGCGATAAACAGGTCCGGATGCAAGTGGTGACAGCCATACATCCCGCAATGTCGGAGCGCGTCTCCCGAATCCCAGGGCCGTCAAGAGCGTACGACGTTTTCCAGCGGCTTTACTGCCAAGGTGTGTAAGCCTCGACCGAGCGACGGTGCGATGTGCCCGTGTGGCGACTGGCAAGAGGCGGCCGGATTCGAAGCCGTTATGGCGGAGGAAACTGCGCGGCGGTGCGTTGCCCGTCGACGTTGGCATTTCGCTGCCATCGGAGCAGACTGCGCCAGCCGAGCGTGGCCGAATCGCGGGTGCGTTCGCGCACGATCAGCATCAGTGGCCGCCACGTCGCGCGCATCAGCAAGATTTCATCAATCGACCGGTGTGCGTGACGAACTCCTTCATGATCGCCACGCTGAGCGGCGAGCTCAGCGATTGCTCGATGGCCGTCTATCCACGCACCCGCCTCCCCCCGCATCGAGTAGTTGACGTTGTAGTGGCAATACTTGCTCGTTCTGCCGAGCCTCGTCATGTCCTTCTCGAACTGGTCGAGCAGCACGGCTGCGCGGAGCCGATTGTCCGGCGTATCTTTTTCTCCGGTCGCACCGGGTTCGAGCGTTTCGATGCAACGCATCAGCCAGTTATCGCGATTGCCGGCGATTTCCGCAGCCATATCGCGAGGCGTCGAATAGTGGCGGTCGAGATCGGCATCCTGCTTGTCGCCGATCAGGAACGGCGAGATCTCGTGCTGCTCCTTGACCCACGCAAAGTCGCGCGACATCCCCAACTGCATCGGCACCGACTCGCGCTGCATCACGCCGTGTTCGCCGTCCCGGCCGATCGGCACAGACTGGTTGGACAGCGGCGAGAAGTTCAGGTTGACGGTGGCGCCCGCGCGCTGCTGCGCGGTATCGCCCTTCGCACCCACTATGCGGACCTGACCGCCTGTTTCGAAGCGTTTGTCGCGGGTGCGCTCAGCCTCGACGAAGGTCGATGCCTCGACTCCCAGCGTCTGCCCCATGCCGTGCGGGGCCTTGAAACTCGCCGACGGCAGCCGCGCGGACACGCGGGCCGTGACGGTCTTCGTGTCGGTGAAGCCCTCGAGCTGCGTCACGACGACCGCAGGATTGCGCGCGAAGATCGCTTCGAGCGGGTCTTTGTACGCCCGGCCGCGATCAGGCCGGATCGTGTCCCAGCGCACCATGCTGTCGAGCGCGTTCATCATGTTCCGGCGCATCTCGTCGTCCTTGTGACGGTTTCTGAAAAAACGCATCACCGTCGAGTCCGTGCGCGTCTGCTGGCTCGCCGCTCGCGCCGTGAAGGTGCCCTGAAGCGAAACGCCCGGCACGATCTGCGGTCCCACCGCGACGCCGACGGTCGCTTCTTTCGCGCGGGTGTGCGCCGAGCCGAACGACAGCTCCATGCCGATAATCGGCATGAAAATCTGCACGAACGCTTCGTCCGTCACCGATTTCTCGGCTGTGAAGATCGGCGACGCAATCGGCGATGCGGCTCCATACGGCAACGTAGGCAGATTCACGCCGAGGGTCCCGCCCCCGCCGATGCGCAACCGGTCGCGCAGGCGGCTATTCAGGATGAACGGCTGGAAGAACGTGACGATGTCGTTTTTGCTGCCGAGGTATTCGGCCTTCAGCAGTTGCATCGCGGCAGCGAGGCCGACGTCGGTCTCGTCGTCGTTCCCGGCCTCGGCACGGCGCTGATCGGCGGGCAGGCCCTCATTGAGATGCGCCTCGATCCGGCTGATCGCTTCATATGCGGTGAGGCCGCTGCCGCATGCAGCTTCGAAGAATGTCGGCAACTCGACCGGTGCGGCCTTGCGTAATACATTGGGTTCGCGCGCGCGGTCGCTGCGCGCGTTCAGCGCGTCTTCGCCGATACGACGGCTGACGCTCTTCGCATCCTTCGCGTCGAGCCGGATCTGTGACAGATGCCGGCCGCGGTTCCGCAACAGCTTCAGATGGTCAACCGTGGCCTGTGCGGCCTGCGTTGCCCGTCTGAATTCCGGCGTGCCGCCAAATCCGCGGCATGCGGCAATCGTCCGCTCCAGTTCCGACACACGGCGTTGCACGTGAACATCCACCTTGATGCGCGGCGACTGCATGCCCATGCTTTCGCCCACGCCGTAGGCCCGGTTGATCGTCCGCTTGCGGAACGGTGTCTTGTTCAAGTTCGGCAGCGCGCGGCGCCACAGGGCCGGCTTCGAGGCCACGTCCTGACCTGCCGCATTCGCGTCGTCACCGAGCTCCGGGACATCGGTCGCGTCGGCTTTCGCGGAGGACGCCGCAGCGCGGACGACCCACTCCGTAATCGCTTTCTTCAGCCGCAGGTTGTGCTGGGCGTACGCCGAGCCCGGCGCGTTGCTGAAGTAGCCGTTCCGAACCGCGTTGTAGGCCGCGTGATCGACGTCGTCGAATTCGACCTCCGTCGACGTCAGGCTCGCATGCGCGACGCGCTTCGCCTGCTGCAGCCAGCTCGCCACGCCGTTGTCGTTCGACAGTTCGCCCTGCTGCGCGTGGTCCGCATTCCAGAACACGCGCAGCGTCTGCGACCGCGCAGAGTCCGCGGGCTGGGCGCCGTCGCTCGACAGCGCGTGCAGTATGTCGGTGCCGCGCGGCAGCGTCGCCATCTTGCGGCACAGCGCGACGATGCGTGCGTTTTCGTCCGCGGACGGCGCAGCGTTCGCCATACCGGCCAGCGGTGGCTCCGGCTGCGCGCTCGCCATCTGCAGCCAGTGCGTCACCGGATGTTGCGCGAGCGTCTCGAACATGCGGGCGGCTTCGGCCGCGTCGGCGCGGACATCGGCCATTGAACGCGTGACGATTTCCAGCACGAGTTGCGGCGGCACCGGAAGCGGCGGCTGCGGCGCGGTCAGGCGCAGAGCGAAATCCCTGAGCGCCGCCTGCAGTTCGGGCGGCGTTTGCGGACCGAACACGTGCGCGGCCTCGGTCAACTGATCGACCATCTTTTGACGCACGGCGTCGATCGCATCCTTCTCGCGCTGCTTGCCGCCCGTGACCTCACCCTCGGGCGAGACCGTCGTTTCAGCCTGGTCGATCGTGTCCGCATGGGCCTTGCGTTCAGCCAGTGCAAGCGACGCTTTCAGCAGCGACGGCACCGCACGGTCCGCGACGTGCCATTGCCGGTCGGCCTGCACGCGCTCGCTCATCAACGCGGCGATGCTGTCGTTCAACCCCGCGAATCGCTGCAGGCGTTCGCGGCAGCGATTCTGCTCTTCGAGCGCCTGGTCGAGCACGCCGCGCGTCTGCGCGATCCTGCGCTCGACCCCGGCGGCTTTGGCCGCCGCCGAACGTGTGTTCGCCTTGGGCCTGGTGAGCTCCGCGTGCCGCGCAGTCAAGCGGGTCAACCGCGCCTTGGCCTGAGCGGCAATCCCCTCTGCCGTGGCCATGTCGCAGTCGAACAACGTCAACGCCTCGGCTTCCTCGGCATGCACCTTCGCCTGCGCCCTCAACTGCGCTTCGATCGCCGCGCGCCGGTTGCCGGCATTCGCGCGCAATCCGTAGAGTTCGCTCTTGAGGTCGTTGAGCCGTTCGAGCGCGAACGACAGATTCTTGTCCGCCTGGTCCGACAAATGACTCAGGCTGATCAATTCCAGTAGCTCCGTGCCGTGAACCGTATCGTGCAGTGAACGGTTCGCCGCACGCAACGACAATTCGGCGAGGCGCAGCCGCGTCTTCGCCGCGTCCAGATTCTTCGCGTGTTCCGGCGGCTGATCGCCGGGCACCGCGGCACGCGCGGCCTCGTGCTGCGCGCGAGCCTCCGTCACTTCGACTACGCCCTCGTCGACGACCCGGCGACGGCTCTCCACAACCTTGAACAGCTTGCGTGCCTGTTGCTCGTTGGCGAGGCGGCTACGCGACATCACCGGGTTCTTGCGCAAAGCCGGTGCGGTAAGCCGGCTGCCGGGGCCGTTGGTGAAACTCGCCATGTCCAGCATGGGGGTGGGGCTGAGCCAGGGGACGACCGCAGTAGCCAGTCGACGTGCCTTCGACGGCGCCGGCCGGTCGTACACCATCGCCTCTGGCGTGTGAAGGCTGGCAGCCATCGCATCGGCGATGCCCAGCAGGTTGCGCGCATCCTCCAGAACCGGATCGCGGTCGGCATCGGTGGCGCCGGGTGCCGGCTTGATGGCTTCGCCCAAAGGCTGCGGCGGTCCTGCGATACCAGCGTGCGTTTGCCCCGGCACGCCGGCACGCAAAGGGCCATTGATCGTGTGGCTCGTGCCGGAAACCCCCATCGTCACGCTCAACTGACGTCCGCCGATCGCCCCCGCCAGCCGCTCTTTCAAGGAGGGCCTGCCGGTCGTCGAGGCGAGAACCTGTCCTGCCTGCGAACGTCGTATAGCGGCAGTCGCATCGGGGCCGAGGCGCTTCGCCATCACCTGCGGCAAGGGGTTGTTCGCGTTCGGCGTCGTCGACAGGACGCGGCGCTCCGCCAGGCCATCGAGCTGGCCCGTTATCGCGGGAGGGGAAGAAAGACGCCGAAGCGCCTCATGATGGCCAGACTCAACCTCGTCATTTTCGGACAACATGGAGAGACGTGACGGCGAGCGGCTGATCGACTTCAAACTCACTGGGACTGTCCCCGTGTTGCCGTTGTTTCCGCCACTTCCGGGCGATGCAGAATCATCTCTTTAACATTCCAAACAACGTTGCGTATGCCTGAGAAATTAGCCGCTTTTGGTGCGAATGCTTATAAGGAATAAGCCTTTGGTTATATCGCCAGATGTCTCTGAAACGGACAGCAAGGCACAACGGTATGAGAGGGTGAAGTGCGAGAGGACGATCTCACGGAAGTCGATGATGAACGAAGGTTCGCGATGGGCGGCCGAATCGCGTTGAAAATGCGGGACAATGCGGGTCCGCATCGAAGTTCGTTGCGCTCTCCTCGGCCATAAGGACGACAGCCAATGAAAGGACAGCGTGAAGGTCGCTCAACCGGCATAGATATCGGCATCGGCATCGGCATCGGCATCAAGTGCGTTGTTTCGATCGTTGCGTTATGCATCCTGGTAGTGGCCGCGGGTGTCGCGGCACTCGCGCTCAGCTTGCCCGCGCTGGACGGCACGAAGCCCGTCACAGGGTTGCATGCGAGCGTCGAAATCGCGCGCGACGCGCAGGGCGTGCCTACCTTATCCGGCGCAACTCGCGCCGACCTCGCTTATGCGACGGGCTTCGTGCATGCGCAGGAGCGCTTCTTTCAAATGGATCTGCTCAGGCGCTCCGCCGCAGGGACGCTAGCGGCCCTGCTCGGCCCTACTCCGCTCCAGGTGGATCGAGAGCGCCGCATCTATGAGTTCAATCGTCTCGCCCGCAAGAGCTATTCGACGTTGCCCGCAGCCGATAAAACGATCCTCGACCGCTACGCCTCGGGCGTCAACGCCGGGCTTGCGGCACTTCGACTGCGCCCATTCGAATATCTCGTGCTGCGAACGAATCCCGCCCCCTGGCGTCCCGAGGACAGCTTGCTGGTTGTTTGGTCCATGTATTTCGAGTTGCAAAGCGGCGAGTTGCACCATGACTTTGCGCGCGGATGGCTGCGCGAACACACGGACGGAGCCGCGCTCAAAACGCTCCTTCCCGAGTGCAGTCAGTGGGATGCCCCCCTCGATTCGGCGTCCGTCACCTGTGATGAGCAGACGGTCAGAGGCACCGCGCCGGACTGGCTCGGCGGCTCGCCGTCGCAATCGGTCGCGCAAGTGCCGTTCGGTACGCAGATCGGCAGCAATAATTGGGCGATAGCGGGGTGGCGGTCGGCGACCGGCAGCGCGATCGTGGCCAATGACATGCATTTGAACTTGCGCCTGCCCAACATCTGGTATCGAGCCGTGCTCGAGTATCCGTCGCCGTCCGGCACGCCGCGGCGCGTCGTCGGGGTGACGTTGCCTGGCGCGCCGGTTGTCGTAGCCGGCAGCAATGGCGTCGTGGCATGGGGATTCACGAACAGCTACGGCGACTATCTCGACCTCGTGCAATTAGAGCTCGATCCGCGACAGCCCGATCGGTATCGAACGCCAAGCGGATGGGCGCCGCTGCGGTTTCACGACGAGTTATTGCAGGTGAATGGCGGCGCCGCTCAAAAACTACGAGTTGGCGAGTCGAGTCTCGGACCGATCTGGCATGTGGGCGACCAGCACTACGCTGTCAGATGGATCGCTCAGAACGAAGGCGCGGTCAACCTAGGGCTGCTTCACATGGAAGCAGCCACCGACGTGCAAGTCGCGTTGTCCGTGGGACAATCGGCCGGCATTCCCGCGCAGAATCTCGTGGTGGGCGACGCCGCCGGCAATATCGGTTGGACGATCGCCGGCGCCATGCCCAAGCGGCATGTCGACTGGAGCGACACGTTCCCCTACTCGTCCGCGGCCGGCGGCAAAGGATGGGATTCGCTCCTCGCAGCGCGCGACCATCCTTCGATCGTCAACCCGGCGTCCGGTCAATTATGGACAGCCAATGCGCGGCAATTAGCTGGCGCAGACTACGCCGCGATTGGCGACGGCGGCGCCGATTTGGGCGCTCGAGGGCGGCAGATCCGCGATGACCTCGCCGCCAAACACGTCATGAACGAAGCAGACGCGTATGCTCCGAGCCTCGACGATCGCGCGCTGTTCATGGCCTTGTGGAGAGATCGCGCGTTGCAGGTTTTGGACGATCGCGCCGTGGCCGGCGATCCTCGACGCGCCGAATTCAAGCGATTGTTGCTGGAGCGGTGGAACGGCTGCGCGTGCGTCGATTCCGTTGCCTATCGCTTGAGCCGAGCTTTCCTATACGGCTTGTATGGCGAGATGTTTGGCGAAGCAGATAGACAAATGCACGCGCTCGATCCCTATGCGAGTTTTGCGTTAGCCACGCCGCGGTGGCCCGCCGTGCTGGCGCATCTTGTCGATCAACACCCCCCGCACTGGCTTCCAAAGAATCGAACAACTTGGCGAGAGCTGGAGCTGGCCGCCGTCGACGATGCGATCTCGAAACTGACCGTACATTCGGTCGCCCTGAAAGACGCAACCTGGGGGCAAAGGAACACAGCGCGCATCGCGCATCCGTTCGTGACGGGTATGCCGTTTCTTGCTCGATGGCTGTCGGTGCCTAGGGACCCGCTGCCTGGCGACGGCAATATGCCTCGCGTTGCGGCCCCTTCGTTTGGACAATCGGAGCGGATGGTAGTGTCGCCGGGGCATGAGGACGGGGGCATCTTCAACATGCCGGGCGGGCAAAGCGGACACCCGTTGAGCGCGTATTTCTTATCCGGTCATGAGGCCTCGGTGCGAGGGGAAAAAACGCCGCTGCTGCCTGGGCCGCCCGCCCATGTACTCCGATTAATAGCCGCGCCGACAAATCCTCCAGCGGCAGCCGCGCGTTAGCGCAGCATCGGATTGCAGAGGGTCAGCAACTGCACGGACTCCACCGTGTGACCCGCCACGATAGCCGGCTGTTAGCCGTGGCGCGAAAGAGGCTCAACGCGCTCGTCGCGCACCGTGCCCCGAGCCGTGAGCGCCTCGAAAACGTCCATGTATTCGCGCGCCATGCGCATACTGGTGAAGCGAGCCTCGAAGGCCGCGCGACAACGGCGTCGATCGATTGCATCGAGGCGCGATACCGCCTCGACTGCCGCATCGACGCCATCGACGATGTACCCCGTCACGCCCTCTTCCAATATCTCGGGCACCGCGCCGCTGCGAAACGCGACGGTCGGCGTACCGCACGCCATCGCCTCGATCATCACCATCCCGAACGGCTCGGGCCATTCGATCGGAAATACCAAAGCCCGAGCCCTCGAGAAAAGCTCGATGCGCTCAGCGCCCGCTGCTTCTCCGACATAGTCGACGAAGCTTCGGTTTGCCTCGATCAAAGGCTCGATGCGCTCGCTGAAATACTGCCGCTCTCCCGGATGCACCTTCGCCGCCATCTTCAATCGAAGCCCCGCGCGCCGCGCGATTTCAATCGCGAGATCGGGACGTTTTTCGGGCATCATTCTTCCGATGAATAGTAAGTAGTCCTCAGGATTTTCATCGAGCGCGAACGCACCGGCGGGAAGTCCGTGATGGATCGTCGCCTGCCAGCTCGCCCATGGAATCGGCTGTCTTTGGCTGTCGGAGATCGACACGAGCGGCGCCTCCGAAAACTCGCGCAACAGTGGCCCATGGTCTGCCGGCAACAGGCGTCCATGCACTGTCGTGACGTGCGCGCACGGCAGCCGGCGCGCCGACGGAAAGTACAGCGGATCGATATGAAAGTGAACGACGTCGAAACGCCCTGCCCGCTGGACCACCGCTTCCACTTCTCGCACATGATGCGTCAGCGTGTCCCACACGCCGGCGTCGCGCCATAGGCCACGCTCGCAAATCGGCACGAGTTCGGCGGTTGTCGTCGAATCGGCCGTCGCGAAGAGCGTGACATGATGGCCGAGCGAGACTAGCGCCTCGGTCAGGTAGTGGACGATCCGTTCAGTTGCACCGTAGCCGTGGGGCGGTACGGATTCATAAAGCGGTGCAACTTGAGCAATGCGCATCGAGCGGCCTCTGGTTGGACGAATGCGCCGCTGTCGATCCGGGCACATCGAGCGGCGCAGCGCCAGCCGTTTCGCACGACGCGTGCCAGGTCGCACCGTGTCGCGGCCCCGCTGTTAAGATGCCCTGAACGCCGACGCGTCGATCGAGGCGACGCCGGCCGGATACGCGGTCGGCATGGCGCCACTGCCTTCTATTTGCAAGGAAACCGGCTCGTGACTCACCTGGTATTTATCTGCGGCCATGCCGGCACGGGCAAGACGACGATCGCTAAACGCCTCGTCGGACCGCTCATGCGTGAAACCGGCAAGGCTTTTTGTCTGCTGGACAAAGATACGCTGTACGGGCGCTATAGCTCCGCGGCAATGGGCGCAATGACGGGCGACCCCAATGACCGCGACAGCCCGCTGTACCTTCAGCATCTGCGCGACCCCGAATACCATGGGCTACTTGATACGACACGCGAAAATTTGGAATTGGGCGTGAGCGTAATCGTCGTCGGACCGCTTTCTCGCGAGGTGCGGGAGCGCAAGCTGTTCGATCGGCATTGGCTCGGCATCAGTGAAGATGTGTCGATCCGTATTGTCTGGGTTTATACGTCCGAGGAAACGGCCCATGCGCGGATCGTCGCGCGCCATAATCCCAACGATGCTTATAAGCTCGAGCATTGGGACGAATACCGGCAGCGCCGATTCGTGCCGTGCGGCGCCAGCCGCGAAGGGCTCATCATGTTCGATAACACCGCGCCGACGGTGGGTGACTTCGACAGCCTGTTGCGAAATGTGTTGGGGCCGGGTGGGGAGACGTCGGTCGGTTAAGTTCGACAGCAGCCTCGACAGCATTCGCGCAACGAGTTCGCACGCGTTCTTCGAAGTCACGAGCATTCATCAGCTTCCCCGCACCCGGAGGGTTCGCCACGCACACGTTGCCGCGTGCGTGGCTGCCCTTTTCTTCGAGCGGCGTTCTCGAGGCCCTGCTTAATGCCGCTTCATCGTACGGCGGTTTGGGCTTCGTGCGGCACCGCCTCTCTCAGGTTCGCCCACAACCCAGCGTCGCGCGGGCGGGCATTCGTCTTCCCCAACCGGGCCGGCCGTGGCCGCGTTCAGGCCGTGACCGTCGCGTCGAGGGTTGCACCTTCGTACAGTCGGCCGAAGCGATTCTCGAGGAAATCGCGCAGCGAAACTTGCTCCTGCCGAACGAAGCCGACTTGCGGCAGCTTCTTTTCGCGGAACAAGTCGAGCACCGCGCACATCGCACCGGCCGTCGTGATTTGAATCGCGCTCATCGGCATGCCGCACACCGTTTTCGCGAAGATCTTGCGCGTGAAGACGTCTTGCACGAGTTGCCCGTCGCGCATGCCCGTCACCGTGACGAAAATCAACACGACATCTTGCGACGTGGACGGCACCGCCCGGCGCATGATCGTCTTGAGCGTATCGCGATCGCTCGATAGGCGTAGGTCTTCAAGCAAGAACTTAACGAGGTCGCGATGCCCCGGATATCGAACCGATTTGTAATCGAGCGATTCGACCCGGCCCGACAGTGTTTCGCAAAGCGTGCCTAGCCCGCCCGAGGTGTTGAACGCTTCATACTCGGTGCCGTCGAGCGAAAAATGCTCGAGGCCTTCAAGCGGCTGCACCCATTGGGTGCGCGACTCGCGGATCGCTTCGCAAGGCTGGCAATACTCGTTGATGAGACCGTCGACGCTCCAAGTCAGGTTGTATTTCAACGCGTTCGTCGGAAACTCCGGCAGCGCGCCGACGCGCATCTTCACTTCACGCACTTCCGAAAAACGATTCGCGAGTTCATGGGCGGAAATGCCGATGAAGCCCGGCGCGAGGCCGCATTGCGGCATGAAGGCGTGCGAGGCGCCGTCGGCGAGAGAGCGGATCGCATGCGTGGCCCGCACGTCTTCGGTCAGATCGAAGTAATGCACGCCTGCCGCCTTCGCCGCGGCGGCGACATTGACAGCGAGGTAATACGGCAGCGCATTGACCAACGCGTCGAAGCCCTGGACCGCCGCGCGAATCGCATTCGAATCGGCCGAATCGACACGCTCGGTTGCAATCCCCTCGCTGGCCAGCTTCTCGAGCGCGCGGGTATCACGATCGAATGCCACGACTTCGTAGTCGCCGGTCTCACGCAACATATGGGCGATGGTGTGGCCGATCAGCCCTGCACCGACGATGGCTACTTTCATGCGCTTCTCCTTCATTTCACGTTTCGAGTTTTTGTGGTCGGTATGCGCGCCTGCCGCGTTGAACCAAGCGTCGCGTTCGAAACAGTGTAAGAAGAGACGGAAACGAAAAATAGGCGCAAAGTGCTGCGTTTCGACGTGAACTTTCGACGAAATGTCGAACATATACTTCATTTCGTCGAAATCGTGCACGCGCGGAGGCGAACGGCTCTCGCGCGGCGAAACTTAGACGCCTGACGCTACGCGGTCGATCTTGCGCGCAAGGATGATGGAGGTGGTTGTGCGCTCGACGCCTTCGAGCTGGCCGATCTGATCGAGCAGTTCGTTCAGACGGTCCGGCGAGGCGGCCCGCAGCCATGCGACGTAGTCGTATTCGCCGCTGACGGCGCACAACAACTGCACCTCGGGCATTTTCTCGAGCCGTTTGAGCGCGCTCGGGCCGAATTTGGGTGCAAGGATGATGCCGACGTAGGCATTGATGCTGGCGTCGAGGACATCTTGGCCAAGCCGCACGCCATAGCCGGCGATGACTTGCATTCGTTCCAGCCGTTCGATGCGGGCCAGCACGGTCGTGCGCGCGACGCCAAGCTGCCGTGCCAGGTTGGCGACACTGTCGCGTGCATTCGCCTGCAGTAGCGTGAGGAGATTGCGATCGAGTTCGTCGAGTTGGTCGAGGCGCGGAGGTCTCATCGGTATGGGTTCAATGCGGCGCACATAAATGAAAGCGTTGCATTATCGCCCACGCCGCACTTCGTAAGCTTTCACATGCGTGTAGGCCAATTCGAGCGCCGTCAGTCGCGTGCTGGCCGGGAGATGGGCCTTGCGACGCGCGAGCAGATCGCCCAGTACGTGGTCGCCCTCCGTACGCGATCCGCTTTCCATATCGCGCAACATCGAGGCCGTCATCGGCGAGCCCGGCGCGAACAGCATGGCGCGCGAACGCTCGGCGAACGGCGCGCGCATCGGATGGCCGTTCGCGGCAGCGACGGCGCCGCATTCGTCGAACAGCGCTTGCATCGCCGCTTCACCACTGGGCGTGGCGAGAATATCGCCGACGCTCGCCCGAAATAGACAAGTGCTGGCCGCCAGCGTCGCAAGAAAGACCCACTTCTCCCACATCTGCTGGACGATGGCATCCGTCGCATCGACGTCGAAACCGCCCGCGCGCAGCGCCGTCGCGATCGCTTCCACACGCGAGCTCTTTGCGCCGTCGCGTTCGCCGAACACGATCCCATGCATATCCGTCATCTGCACGATCCTTCGCGCTGCATCGAGCGTCGCGGTAATCAAGCACACGCCGCCCAACACGCTAGCGTGGCCGAAGCGCTCGCTTAGCACGTCAAGGTGCCGCATGCCGTTGAGCATCGGCAAGATCGCCGTCGTGGGACCCACGGCCGGCGCGAACGCATCCATCGCGTTGTCGAGGTCATAGGCCTTGCAACTGAGCAGCACGAGCTCGTACGGGCCCTCGATTTGCGTTGTCAGGACCGTCCTCACGTCCGTGAGCGTTGCGTCGCCCCTTGGACTCTTGATGACGAGGCCGTTCGCGGTCAGCTCTTTAGCGCGTGCTTCGCGAACGAGAAACGTCACGTTCTGCCCGGCCAACGCCATGCGTCCGCCGAAGTATCCGCCGACCGCGCCGGCCCCCACCACCAGAATGCGCATCATGACTCCCGAACGTTTTCGAACACTGAGCATGTGAGGCAGTCACTGTAATACAGTCCGCGAAATGGTGCGCCGGGCGCGCGCACTAGATCCGTTTCAGATGTAAGCGTATGTCTCACCGCGCCAATGCGGCGCCGTAGCGTGGTTAAACTAGCGCCGGACCTATGAACATGTGCCAAGCATGCGCCGGTCCGACGAGGCGGCGCGTTTGCGTCGTCCTCGAGTACATCCACACGACTGCAGGAGTTTCGATGAAACGGACATTCGTCATTCTCGCGTGCGCGCTCGCCACGAGCGGTGCGTTCGCGCAAGCATCGGCGCCGCAAACGGCATCGAGCATGGCGGCCAGCGCGCCGGCCGACGCTCACGCGGCCAAACACGAAGGGCGCGTCGAAGAGCGCATTGCATATCTGCATTCGCAGCTGAAGATCACGTCGGCTCAAGAGCCGCAGTGGAAGACGTTCGCGGGCGTCATGCGCACCAACGGCCAGAACATGGGCCGGCTGTTCCACGAGCGCGCTCAGGCAGAGCCTACGCAATCGGCGCTCGACAATATGCGGCAGTACGCTCAAATCGCACAAGCGCAGGCGGACGACACCAAACAGCTCGTCGATGCGTTCGAGCCGCTCTATAACAGCTTCTCGCCCGAGCAGAAGAAACTCGCCGATACGAGTTTCCGCCAGATGGGCGAACACCACGGGCACGGTGAACGCAACGCCAAGTCTGCCGCTCCCGCTCAAGAGTAGTCGTTCCGGCCGCTCGGCCGTTTGTGCCAGTTGTGCTAGCCAAGTCGCTAGGCCGAACGGCCATCAGCCGAACGAAAGGCGTGCGCGTCGCGAGGTTTCCCGCTACGCTCACGCCTTTCTGATGTTCGGCTTGCTTACCATGATCGAATTAAAAGACATCGACCTGCGCGACGATCGCGCCGCGGGACGGTATGTGAAAGACGAGGTCGTCGTCGTCGAGTTCGCGCAAACGAGCGGCGAATTGATGAGCCTCGAAGGTGCCAATCGCTATGCGCCCGGCGACGCGCTGATCACGGGGACGGGCGGCGCACGCTGGGTGGTCGAGCGCGCGCGCTTCGACGATAAATACGTTCCGGCTGATACCACCCTCATCCATGGCGCATCGGGCCGATATCGCAATCGGCCTGCCGTGGTGCTTGCCAAGCGCATGGACGCGCCGTTTTCGATCGCGCGGCGCGCGGCCGGCGATGTCTTGACCGGCACCGCCGGCGATTGGGTCCTGCAATATGCGCCCGGCGATTATGGCGTCGTGCGCGC
>CAYRLJ010000106.1:0-10751 GCA_964425025.1 uncultured Burkholderia sp.
ATCCGCCCCCGTCGACACCATATCGATCGGCACGCCAGCCACTTCCTGCACGCGCGAAAGGTACGCCTGCGCGTTGGCCGGCAGTCGATCCCATTGCGTGATGCCGATCGTGCTTTCCTTCCAGCCGCCGAACGTCTCGTACACGGGCTCGCAGCGTGCCACTTCAGCCGCGCCGCGCGGCAGCAGATCGAAGCTCTTGCCGTCCACCTTATAGCCGACGCACAGCTTCACTTCGTCGAGGCCGTCGAGTACGTCGAGCTTCGTCATGCACAGGCCCGATACACCGTTGATTTGAATCGAGCGGCGTAGTGCCGCGGCATCCAGCCAACCCGTGCGGCGGGGGCGCCCCGTCACCGAACCGAACTCCTTGCCGACGTTCGCGAGCGTCAGGCCCACCGCTTCCTGGCGCTGTGGATTGTCGGCGTCGTACAGTTCGCTCGGGAACGGACCGGAGCCGACACGCGTGCAATACGCTTTCGTGATGCCGAGAACGTAATGCAGCTTTTGCGGCCCGACGCCAGCGCCCGCCGATGCGGCACCCGCCACGCAGTTGCTGGACGTAACGAACGGATAGGTGCCGTGATCGATGTCGAGCAGCGTGCCCTGCGCACCTTCGAACAGCAAATTGCGACCCGCCGCGTTTTCGTCGTACAGGCGACGCGAAACATCCGTGACCATCGGCGCGAGGCGTTCGGCATAGCCGAGCATCGTGTCGAGCGTTTGCTGGAAATCCACCGCTGCCGCGCCCAGGTATTGGGTCAGCACGAAATTATGGAAATCGAGGTTCGCGCGCAGGCGGTCGGCGAACGTTTGGGGCGAGAACAAGTCCTGCACGCGCAGCGCGCGGCGGCCTACCTTGTCCTCGTAAGCCGGCCCGATGCCACGCCCTGTCGTACCGATCTTGCCCGCCCCGCTGCGCGCTTCGCGCGCCTGGTCGATCGCAATGTGGTACGGCAGGATCAGGGTCGTCGCCTCGGAGATGAACAGCCGATTGCGCACGTCGATGCCCGCGCCCTCGAGTTCTTCGATCTCCTTGAACAGCGCCTCGGGCGACAGCACCACGCCGTTGCCGATGTAGCAAGCGACGCCGGCGCGCATGATACCCGACGGGATCAAGCGCAGAATCGTCTTTTTGCCCCCGATGATGAGCGTGTGCCCGGCATTGTGGCCACCCTGGAAACGTACGACGCCTTGCGCGTGGTCCGTCAGCCAGTCGACGATCTTGCCCTTGCCTTCATCACCCCATTGAGTCCCGACGACGACGACGTTACGTCCCGGGGCTGCATTCACTGCGCTGGCAGACATGTTGTTTCGTTAGCTGGTTAAAAACGTATTCTACCCATGTTCGTTGAGGCTTCCGAATTTTTCCGTTTCGCTTCAACAGCATGGACCAATGGAGCCCCCGAGCGCGCGCGCCCGGACGCGTGCCGATCAGGCTCCCGCAATCGGCTCGCGCGCATGCACGAGCCAGGCCCCATCGCGTTCGACGAGCACGCGGTCGAATGCGAACTCGTCGAGCGCATGATCGTGCCCCGGCAATGCTTGGATCACGACTTCCCCCGCATCGCGCAGTTCGGCGACGCGCTCGCGCAACAGATCGTCATGCTTCCACGGCGCAAGAATCG
Source organism: uncultured Burkholderia sp. (assembly GCA_964425025.1). Classification (GTDB taxonomy): domain Bacteria; phylum Pseudomonadota; class Gammaproteobacteria; order Burkholderiales; family Burkholderiaceae; genus Trinickia. The sequence goes on from CAYRLJ010000106.1 coordinate 1,626, forward strand.
CGCTGCTGCGCGCTTCGATCGGCGAAATCCGCGCGACCTCGCGTAAGTCGAGCGAGAAACCCGTCGCTGGGCGTGCACGCCCGTACGCCTGGCCGACATGATCGTAACGGCCGCCGCGCGCGAGCGCATTAGGCACACCCTCGACATAGGCCGAGAACATAACGCCGCTGTGATAGGCGTAGCCACGCAAATCGGCCAGATCGACCGCGACGTGCGCGCCGTCCACGTGCGCCGCAAGGAACGCCAACTCATCAAGCGCGCGTGTAATGGCGGGCCATTGCGGCAGCCGCTGCCGCGCAAGCTCGATCACCGACGCATCGCCGTACAACGAGGGCAATGCGCGCAGCGCATTGCGCACGGTTGGATCGAGGTCCTGCGTGAGTTCCGCGATGCGCGGCACATCCTTGCCGGCCAGCGCTTCGTAGAGCGCCTCGCCGCGCGCGGCAGCCGCGCTGTCGCGCTCGAACAGCGCAAGCAACACGCCCGCGTGGCACAAATCGAGCCGCACATTGTCGATGCCCGCCAGGCGCAATACGTCGAGCATCAATTGCTGGATCTCGAGATCGGCTTCAAGACCGGCGTGGCCATAGATTTCGGCACCGATCTGAATCTGCTCGCGTGTGGCATGCAGGCCGCGCGGACGCGTATGCAGCACACTGCCCGCATAGCAAAGCCGCGTCACGCCCTGCCGATTCAGCAAATGGGCGTCGATGCGTGCCACCTGCGGCGTCGTATCGGCTCGCAACCCGAGCGTTCGGCCCGACAGTTGATCGACGAGCTTGAATGTACGCAGGTTCAGATCGCTGCCGCCGCCGGTCAACAACGATTCGAGGTACTCCAGCAGCGGCGGCATCACCATCTCGTAGCCGTAGGTACGGAAGCGGTCGAGCAGCGCACGCCGCAGCTCTTCGATCTTGCGCGCCTCGGAAGGCAGGACATCGGCGATATTTTCAGGAAGCAGCCAGGTCGACATCGGGTGGGTCCTACGACGTTAATGAAGGCGCGCAGCGCGCAGCCGAAAGCAGGTCAAGCAAAGCGCGACGCGGCACCGGAGCGCCTTTCACGCGAACTCACGCGCAGCTCAGGTGGCCGCGACTAGCAGCAGCAAGCCGAGCGCCATGACGATCAAACCGCCGATGCGGATATGATGCGCCGGGCGCTCCGCAATCCTACGAAAGGTGTCGCGCCACGCCGTCGGGAACACGAACGGAAACATGCCCTCGATAATGAGCATCAATGCAATCGCAAGCAGTAACGAACCGGCCATGTTCATGGAAATGCCGGCGCCGCCTGTCGATCGGCAGCGCCCCTGAATCAGTGTTTACGTGAAGCCGAGGTGGCCGGGCCAGCTTGTGCGCCGCTCCCATCGGGGCTGCGCATGAAGCGGAAGAAATCGCTGTCGGGATCGACGACGATGACGTCGCCCGCTTTAAAGACGCTTCGATAGGCTTGCAAGCTCTCGTAGAACTGATAGAAGCCCGGATCGCGCTGGAATGCGTCGGCCGCGATAGTAGCCGCCTTTGCGTCCCCTTCGCCCTTGAGGGCCTGCGCCGTGCTGTAGGCATCGGCCAACACGGCCTCGCGCTGACGCTGCGCGTCGGCCTTGATTTGCGCCACCTCGGTTGTGCTCTGGGAACGCTCGTCGCTCGCGACCTGCTCCTGCGCGGCCGCCATCCGCTTGTAGACGGCATCGGCCGCCGCTTGCGGAAAATCGACGCGTACGAGCTGCAGATCGACGATGTCGATTCCAAGCGTTTTCGCCGCACCGGCCATGGACGCCTGCGCTTGCTGCGCGAGTTCGTCCTCATGAGACAGTGCATCGCCGAGCATGCGTTTGCCGAACGCCTCTGCGAGCGCCTTGCGCATATGCCCCGCCAGCCGATCCAGCGCACTTTGCTGATCCCCCTCGGTTTCCTTGAAGAGCTTGAGCGGGTCGGTCACGCGATACTTCAGCACGGACGTCACTAGCAAGTCCGTTTTGTCCGAAGTGACGAAGCGATCAGCGTCGGACGGTGCGAGCGTGCGCACGCGCGTATCGACCAGCATCGCCGCCTGCAGCGGCCTGGGGAATTTCACGTGCAAGCCGGGGCCGACGAGCGCGGGATTCTCGCCGCCGTGCGAATAGACGACGGCCACATGCCGCTGATCCACGACGAGTAGAGTCGACGCCCCCGCGAGCAGCACGACGGCGACGACAATCACGAGCGCAACGATACGATTCATGTCTGGCGCTCCTTATTGCTGCAAATCGTCTTCGCGCGCGCGGCTGCGCAGCGAATCGCGCGAACGCAGCGCATCGCTCGCGGCAGCCGCCTGGCTCGCCGGATTGGTCTCGGCCGGCGCCTGGACGGCCGATGCGCTCGACGCGGCGCTCGCGGCTGCGGGCGCCGCGGGTGCGCTCGCTTCCGGCGATGAGCGGCGGTTGGCTTCGAGCAGTTTGTCGAGCGAGAGATTGACGACGCTGCCGCCCGCCTTGCCGCTTACGAAAATCTTGGTTGAATTGGCGTAAATATCGCGCATGGTTTCCAGATACATCCGCTCGCGCACGACAGCCGGCGCCTTCGCGTATTGGGCGTAGACCTCTTTGAAGCGCCCGGCGTCGCCCTGGGCGTCGGAGACGACCCGGGCGGCGTATGCTTTTGCGTCGTCGATCGTGCGCTGCGCTTGCGCCTTCGCGCCGGGCAGGATTTGCCCTGCGTAAGCTTGTGCATCGGCCTTTGCGTTCGCGCGGTCTTGCCGCGCGCGCACGACATCCGCATACGCACTCTGCACGGCTGCCGGCGGTTCGATCGACTGCACCGTGACGCCCGTCACCGCGAGCCCCGTTTGGTACCGATCGAGAGCCGTCTGGATCGCTTGCGTGAGCGGCTCGCGCAGGGCATCGCGATTGCCGCCGAGCAGGCTGGCGGTACCGCGTGCGCCGACGATTTCGCGCACCGCGGCCTGCGCCGCCTGCGTGACGCCGAGGTCGGGATCGGCGGTACGAAACAGGTAATCGGTGGCCGATTTAACTTGATATTGAATGGCCAAGCGCACGTCGACGATGTCGCCATCGTGCGTAATCACAGATGCGTTTTTTGTGCTCCCGTCACTCATTGCGTTGCCACGGCCGATTTCGACCGAGCGACTTTGCGCGACATTGACGATTTCATGCGTCTCGAACGGATAAGGCAGACGAAAATGAACGCCCGGTTCGACCGTTGCGCGGTATCTGCCGAATTGGAGGACGACGCCGGTCTGGCCGTCTTGCACGACGAATACGCCGCTGCCGAAGTAAAAAGCGACGAGCGCGCCGATGACGATGCCTACGCCGATGCGCGCGGTGCGTCCATTATCGGGACGGCGATCGCCCGGCCCCGAACCCTGCCCTTTGCCGCCGAAAAACTGCGACAAGCGGCGGTTGAACTCGCGCCACATTTCGTCTAGATCCGGCGGACCGTCACCGTCGCCGCCCCCGCGCTTCGGCTCATTGGGCCGTTGCCGGCTGCCATTGCCATCGCTGCGCCCCCATCGGGGATCGCTGATCGAAAAAATGGCGCGCGCGCGCAGCCAGAAACCCCGCTCGTTGTATTCGTTCACCTGTGTTCGTTCGCTCGAGTTGGGAGAGCCGGTCAATGCAAATCGGAGCGCCACATCCGCGCACCGGACGACGCCGACGCGTCTGAATCTTCGTGCCCATGCGCCGACGAAGCCTCTTCCGGCTGCGCCCTGCCGCTATCTGGGAGATGTTCTGAGGTGGCGATTTCGGCGATGGCGGCGCGCAGCGTATCCAAACCTTGCCCCGTGCGCGCGCTCAAAAAGACGCGCGAAATATTACCATACTCGTCCCGCTCAACCGCGTCGCCCCGCGCCGCAAGTTCGGGCACGGCGTCGATCTTGTTGAAAACGAGAATTTGCCGCACGGTATGCGCGCCGATCTCATTCAATACTTCGTTCACCTGATCGATCTGATCGAGGCGCACCGCGCTCGACGCATCGACGACATGCAGCAGCAAATCGGCATGGATCGTTTCCTCGAGCGTCGCGCGAAACGCCGCGACGAGTTGGTGGGGCAATTCTCGAATGAAACCAACCGTATCGGAGACGATGACCTGCCCCGCTTCGTCGCCAAGGTAAAGCCGGCGGGAGGTGGTGTCGAGCGTCGCGAACAACTGATCGGCCGCGTAGGCTTGCGCCTTCGTGAGCGAGTTGAAGAGCGTCGACTTGCCCGCGTTGGTATAGCCGACGAGCGACACCGACATCGCTCGATTGCGCGCCCGCTGGCGCCGCTGGGTGCCGTGCTGGCGGCGAAGCTTTTCGAGCCGCACCTTGAGCGCCTTGATGCGCTCGCCGATCAAGCGGCGGTCGGTTTCGAGCTGGGTCTCACCGGGGCCGCGCAGGCCGATACCGCCTTTTTGACGTTCGAGGTGAGTCCATGCACGGACGAGACGAGTGGCCAGATACTGCAATTGCGCCAATTCGACCTGCAGCTTGCCTTCGTGACTTCGCGCGCGCTGCGCGAAGATGTCGAGAATGAGGCTCGTGCGATCGACGACGCGACGGTTAAGCGCCCGCTCCAAATTGCGCTGCTGCGCCGGCGCCAAGGCGTGATTGAAGATGACGATTTCGATGTCGTTCGCCTCGCAGGCGAGGCGCAGTTCTTCCGCCTTGCCGCTGCCGACGAACAGCGCGGCATCGGGGCTCGAACGGCGCCCGGTCAAGGTCACGGCGGGATGGGCGCCCGCGCTTTGCGCGAGCAGGCTGAGTTCTTCGAGACTGGCTTCGAAGTCGATCTTTCCGAAATCGATGCCGACGAGCGCTGCGTTGATCAAATTGGTGGGCGTCAAAATAGAAAGCGGCCGGCACGCGCGCCGATCAGTCGGCACCATGCCGGCCGCTAGGATGGGATCAGGCCGTTTCCGTATCCGGGTGGAAGTTGACCGGACGCGCCGGCACAACGGTGGAAATAGCGTGCTTGTAGACCATCTGAGTCACGGTGTTCCGGAGCAACACGACGTACTGGTCGAACGATTCAATGTTCCCTTGAAGCTTGATGCCGTTGACCAAGTAGATGGAAACCGGCACATGCTCTTTGCGCAGTGCGTTCAGAAACGGGTCTTGTAACAGTTGCCCTTTGTTGCTCATAGCAAACTCCGTCGTTTTTTTGCAGGTTGGATCCAGATTGGACGAAGAAAAAGAAATCCGCCGCCAATCGCTACACTATAGCCGATTTTCGTTGTCGCACGGGCCGCCCAGACCATTCGGCCAAGGGGCTCCGAGCGCCAATTCAGCCCTTGTCCGCGTAGGGATTCGTCGACGAACGGAACTCTATTCGCAATGGAGTTCCCGTCAGCGAGAAAGTTTCTCTGAAACGATTTTCGAGATAACGTTTGTATGTTTCCGTGACGGCGTCGAGGGCGTTGCCGTGGATAACAATGATCGGCGGATTCTGGCCGCCTTGGTGCGCGTAGCGCAGTTTCGGCCGCACGGGGCCGCGGCGGCGCGGTTGTTGAAATTCCACGGCGTCGATCAGCGCGCGCGTGAGTTTCGGCGTCGGCAGCTTCGCCATCGCGGCCGCGTAGGCGTCGTCGACTGAGCGCATGAGCGGACCGATACCCGTCTTTTCGGTCGCCGAAATGAAGTGGAATTTGGCGAATTCCAAGAATTTGAGCTTGCGGATCATGTCGGACTTCGTGCGCTCGCGCACGTGCGCATCGAGCCCGTCCCACTTGTTCACTCCGACCACGAGCGCGCGTCCTTGTTCGACGACGAACCCGGCGATGTGCGCGTCTTGATCGGAGATATCCTGGCGCGCGTCGAGCAGCAAGATCACGACGTTCGCATCGGCGATCGACTGCAGCGTCTTCACGACGGAGAATTTCTCGATCGCCTCAAACACCTTGCCGCGGCGGCGCAAGCCCGCCGTATCGATCAGCGTGTACTTCTTGCCTTGGCGCTCGAAATCGACGTAGATCGAATCGCGCGTCGTGCCGGGCATGTCGAACGCAATGACACGCTCCTCCCCGATGAGCGTATTGACGAGCGTCGATTTGCCGACGTTCGGCCGCCCGACGATCGCGATCTTGACTCCGCGCGCGCCGCTGTCTTCCTCGACTTCCTCGGGATGGCCTTCGTAGGCGATTTCGAGGGCATCGCCGATGATATCGGCGACAACATCGCCATGCGCGGCCGAAATCGAGCGCGGGTCGCCGAGCCCGAGATCGTAAAAATCGGACGCTACGGCCGTGTTCTTCATCCCCTCGGCCTTGTTCTCGACGAGGACGATCGGCCGGCCCGTTTTGCGCAGGTAATCGGCGATCGATTTGTCCTGGGGCGCGAGCCCATTGCGCCCGTCGACGATGAAGACGACGACATCCGATTCCTCGACCGCCTGCCGCGTCTGCCTCGCCATCTCGTGCAGAATCCCATTTTTCGCGACAGGCTCGAAACCGCCGGTGTCGACGACCAGGTACGCACGATCGCCCATGCGCCCTTCGCCGTAGTGGCGATCGCGCGTCAAGCCGGGCAAATCGGCGACCAGCGCGTCGCGCGAGCGAGTGAGCCGGTTGAACAGGGTGGATTTCCCCACATTGGGGCGCCCGACTAGGGCAATTACGGGTTTCATCTGACGTTGTCTAAGTGAGGCATGCGCCACCGCACCGGCTCGTCGGAGTGACGAGTTGCGGGACCATCGGCGCATCGATATGCCGCGTATGGCACGAGCCAGCGTTGCGCGCCGGCCTGCGACCATGCGCTTGCCGCGAGCGGCCGTGGCCCGTGCCGGCGCGGACGCACGAATGCGCGCCGCGCAACACTGCTCGAAAATTATCACGATACAGCGGCCCAAGCGGCACCGCGTATCAATCAACCGGTCGCGACTGTGAATGCCCGCGCCGGGACTCTAAATGACTGCGGCCGGCTACGCCGGCCCGCGGTCGAAAGCTGCAAGGCTTGTCTCGCCTAGTGCGAGACGAACCCGTACAGCTCGCCGCTGTGCGTTTGCACGATCAGCGTGTTGCCCACCGCGACGGGCGCGGCCGTAATCGCGCTGCCGTCCGTCTTGACGCGCGCAAGTAGCTTGCCGTCATCGCGCGAAAAGAAGTGGACGTAACCCTTGTAATCGCCCACGACCACGTCGGGCCCGAGCAAGTACGGCGTGCTCAAATTGCGATTCTTGAGCGTATCGCTCTTCCACAGCAGCTTGCCCGTCTCGGCGTCAAACGCTTGCAGTACCGACCAATCGTCGGGCGAGACAACCACCGTACGATCGGCGGCAACGCCGTTCACGCCCGAAAACGGTTGCTCCCAGACGGGCCGACCGCTGTTCGCGTCAAAGCAGCTAATACGCCCTTGGAACGTCACCGCGCAGGCCTCGGCGCCTACGAGCGTCGGCGCGCCCGTCACGTCGTTGATCCGCTCGACTTCGGTCACGCCCTTCGGGAACGACACCGGAGCCTGCCAGTAATCGTCGCCCGTCTTTAGGTTGATCGCGGAGAGCGAGCCGCCCGGAAAACCGGCCAGCACCGCGGCGTCGCCCGCGAACGCCATCCCGGCCGACACGCGCAGATTGAGCGGCACGGCGCGGTTGCGGTACTGCCAACGCAATTCGCCGGTGGAGGCATTGAACGCGCTGATTTGGCCGTCGATGGTGCGAACGATGACGTAACCGTTGCCGACGAGCGGCGGCGAGACGATTTCGCCGGGTACGGTCGTCTTCCAGAGCAGCTTCCCGTTGGCGTCGAGCACCTCGACCCCGCCCTTTTCAGCGCCGACGGCCGAGTAATTGCCGTCGCTGCCCACACCCGACGTCAAGTCGGTATGCAGCTTCGTGCTCCAAACCTTTTGTCCGGTCTTGCCGTCGATCTTCGCGACCGTCCCGTTCGAACCGGCTGCGTAGACGGCGTCACCGGCGACGACAGGCGAGAAAAAGTAGCGCCCCGCCTTGCCGACGCTCGTACTCCAGGCCTTCTGGACGTTGAAGACGGGCTTAAATTCGGTGAGCGGCACCGGATTGCGACGCTCGTCCTTGGTGGACGAGCAAGCCGCCATCGCAAGGACGGTCATCGCGCAAGCGACGGGCACGGCAAAACGTTTCAGCAAATTCATCGGTGGGCGAAGCTTCGTCAAAGGTTGTTCGGGTAAGGCCGGCTGATGGCGAGCCGAGCACGCGTGATTCAACCGCCGAGCGCGTCGAGCTTGAATTGAACGAGCTGGCGCGCGGACGTATCGCTTTTGCCCAGCGACGAGAGCGCTAGCTGATAGGCACTGCGCGCGTCGTCGCGCTTGCCCTGAGCGGCCAACAGATCGCCGCGGCGATCCGCCACGGCGCCCTGGAAGCCTTCGGCCGCCGTGCCTGCGAGCAGCGCGAGCCCCGCATCATAGGCTTTCTCGTCCAGCAGCACGGCCGCAAGACGCAGCTTCGCGATCTGCCTGTATTCGTCGTCTTTCGCGTGATCGATCGCCCATTGCAGCTGAGCCTTCGCGCCGGCCGTATCGCCCGCTTCGTAGAGCGCCTTGGCCGCCTCGAGCGCCGTCATCTGAGCGTACGGCGTGCGGCCGTAACGCGATTCCATGTCCCCGGCATCGCGTGCCACCAAGGTCTTGTCCTTGGCCTGGACGGACTGCTGCACCTGCTCGTAGAGCACCGCGGCCTGGGCAGCTTGGCGCCGCTGCCAGAAATTCCAGCCATTCCACGCGGCGGCGGCGATGAGCGCCACCAGCACGATCCAGGTGGACGTATTGCCCCACTGCGCCCACCAAGCCTTAACGCTTTCAATCGATTCTTGTTCGTCGTGATAACTCATCGCCCAGCGATTCCTTCTTGTCTCGCACCGTTCTTGTCATGAGCGGCGACGGTTGCGTCAGTCGTCGCCGTCTTCGGCGGTTGCAACCATCGCATTGATTAGAAATTCGGTCAAGTTTTCGACCGGTACGGTGCGTTGTTCGCTCTTTTCGCCCGCCCCCGCGCTATCGCGCAGCGGCTTGATCCCCACGGTGCCGTTCGCCATCTCATCTTCGCCGAGGATGACCGCGAATGCCGCGCCGCTCGCGTCGGCTCGCTTCATTTGCGACTTGAAGCTGGCCGAGGCGCCATCGGCGCTGCAGTGGAGGATCACGTCGAGTCCGGTGTCGCGCAACCGCTCGGCG
>CAYRLJ010000106.1:10761-15395 GCA_964425025.1 uncultured Burkholderia sp.
TGAACGCCTGCTCGCGCGCACTATCGCCCTGATGCACGACGTAGACGTCGCAGCCCTCCTCCTGCGGCACGAGCGAATCCTCCTTCAGCAATTCGAGGATGCGTTCGATGCCCATCGCCCAACCGCAAGCGGCCGTCGGCTTGCCGCCGAGCTGTTCGATGAGCGGATCGTAGCGGCCGCCGGCAGCGACGGTGCCCTGCGCGCCGAGCTTATCCGTGACCCACTCGAACACCGTCAGGTTGTAGTAGTCGAGACCGCGCACGAGCCGCGGATTGATGGTGAACGGAATGTTGTTCGCCTTCAGTAAGCGTTGCAGCCCCTCGAAATGCGCGCGCGACACGTCGCCGAGAAAATCGATGAGCTTCGGCGCGTTCTGCACGATTTCCTGAAGCGCGGGATTCTTCGTATCCAGCACGCGCAGCGGGTTCGTGTACAGCCGCCGCTTGGCATCCTCGTCGAGCGCATCGACATGCTTTTCGAGATAAGCGATGAGTTCCACGCGATGCGCCGCGCGCTCCTCGGCCACGCCCAGCGAGTTGATTTCGAGACGAATGCCCATCAAGCCGAGGTCGTCCCAAAGCCGCTGGCACATCATGATGATTTCGGCGTCGGCATCGGGACCGGCGAAGCCGAGCGCCTCGACACCTACCTGGTGGAACTGACGGTAGCGGCCGCGCTGCGGACGCTCGTGACGAAACATCGGCCCGACGTACCAGAGCCGCTTGGGGCCGTCGTAAAGCAGATTGTGCTCGATGGCCGAGCGCACGACGGCCGCCGTGTTTTCGGGACGAAGCGTCAGGTTTTCGCCGTTCAGCGAATCGACAAAGCTGTACATCTCTTTCTCGACGATGTCGGTGACTTCGCCGATGCCCCGCGTAAACAGCTGCGTGTGCTCGACGATCGGCGTGCGAATGTTCTGATAGCCGTAGGCGCGCAGCATCGACTTGACCGTCGACTCGAAGAAGTCCCACAGCACGGCGTCCTGCGGCAGGATGTCGTTCATGCCTTTGACGCCGGCAAGCTTCTCGAGCTTTCTCTTCTGTTCTGTCATCGTTGTCCGGTTGACTCGTTAGTTCGCAACGCTCTCGCGGCCATAGGTGCGCTCGACGTAGTCGCTCACGATTTGCTGGAATTCCTCTGCGATGCGCTCGCCGCGCAGCGTCTTGACCTTTTCGCCATCGATGAAGACGGGCGCCGCCGGGTTTTCGCCCGAACCGGGCAAGCTGATACCGATGTTCGCCTGCTTCGATTCGCCCGGCCCATTGACGATGCAGCCCATGACCGCCACGTGCATTTTCTCGACGCCGGGATACTGATCGCGCCACACGGGCATTTGAGCGCGCAGATAGTTTTGGATCTGCGATGCGAGTTCTTGGAACAGCGTGCTCGTCGTACGGCCGCAACCTGGGCACGCGATGACCATCGGCGTGAACGAACGCAACCCCATCGTCTGGAGGATTTCCTGGCCGACGATGACTTCACCGGTACGCGATGCGCCGGGTTCGGGCGTCAGCGAGATACGAATGGTGTCGCCGATGCCTTCTTGCAGCAGCACACCGAGCGCGGCCGTGGAAGCTACGATGCCTTTCGAGCCCATGCCGGCTTCGGTCAGGCCCAAATGCAGCGCAAACTCGCAGCGGTGCGAAAGTTCGCGGTAAACCGCGATCAAATCTTGTACGCCGCTCACCTTGCACGAAAGGATGATCTTATTGCGCGGCAGGCCCAGTTCGACGGCACGTTCCGCCGAGCCGATCGCCGATTGAATCAGCGCCTCGTACATTACGCTCTGCGCTTCCCATGGCTCGCTGCGCGCCGCGTTTTCGTCCATCATGCGCGCGAGCAAGTCCTGATCGAGACTGCCCCAGTTCACGCCGATGCGCACCGGCTTGTCGTAGCGGGCGGCGGTTTCGATCATCTGCGCGAATTGCGTGTCGCGCTTCGCACCGTGACCGACGTTACCGGGGTTGATTCGGTACTTTGAAAGCGCCTCCGCGCACGCGGGATAGTCGCGCAGCAATAGGTGGCCGTTGTAATGGAAGTCGCCAACGAGCGGCACCGTCACGCCCATGCGGTCGAGCTGCTCGCGCACGGCCGGCACCGCTTGCGCGGCCTCAGGCGTGTTCACCGTGATGCGCACGAGTTCCGAGCCCGCCTGCGCGAGCTCCTTCACTTGAATCGCCGTGCCGATCGCGTCGGCCGTATCCGTATTTGTCATCGACTGGATGCGCACGGGCGAGTCGCCGCCGATCGTCACGAGCTGGCCGGCCCAGCGAACGTCGACCGCGTGCGACGAGCGACGCTTCGCGGGACCGCCGAAAACCGGCACGGAAGAACAAATCTGACTACTGCTGTCGGTTGGCATCGAAAGACCCATGAGTCCTGGTTATGCTGCGTGCGCAGCCCGTCCCTGCGGCTGCGCACCCGAATTGACAAGGCCGCGGCGCACCTGCCTGCTGCGGCCGTGAACCGTTACGGCAACGTGAAACGTGCAACGTTGCCCTTGTTGGGACCGAATTTCGCCGCATCGACGGGCTCTCCGTCGAGCGTCATCGATTCGAGCCCCGCGCGGTTGCCCGCAGTGATCTTCAAAGGCGGCAGACCGGTCACTTCCTTCGTGTCGCCGGCGTGAACCAGTCCCGAGAACACTTCCTTGCCGTTCTTGTCGCGAACGCTGAACCAGCTGTCCTTCGACACTTTGACGGCGATCGTCGCGGCGCCCGACGGGGGCGCTTCACCGGCGGCTCGAGACGCCGATGCGCCCGCCATCGACGCCTGCGCGGCCGGCTCGGCTTGCGTCTGAGCAGACGCTTGCGCGGATGCCGGCGCGGCTGCCGCTACCGAGGCGCCCCGTTCGCCAACGGGCTGCGACGCCGAAGGCTGCGTGGGCTCGAGCGGGGTAATCGTCGGCGCGTTGCTCTGGGGCGGCGCCACGGCGCTCGCGGCCGATTCACTGGCGATCGCTGCCCCCGACGCGCCCAATTGCGTCACGACGAGCCCCGTCGATGTCGCCGCCGAGGCCATGGCGGGTGCGGCCACACCTGACGTGGCGCCGCCCGGATTGGCCGCCACGCCGCCCGCGCTGGCCTTGAGCCGTGCGAGCCAGGCGGCCGAATCGCCGCCTTGGTGCCACATCGCGAGCGCGATGACGATCACGACGCCGGCTGCCACGCCCCACCACCACGAACGATGCTTCGGCGTGCCGCCGAGCGACACGGAAACGCGCCCTCGCGGCAAATCCGCGCCCCGCGAAGCCGGCATCGACAAATCGGGCTCGGTCTCGCCTTTGACGCGTCGCAACGCTTGCGCGAACGGCTCGGGATCGGTGCCGAGCATCTTGGCGTAGCTGCGGATGACCCCGAGCGCGAAGGTCGTGCCCGGCAGGTGGCTGATGTCGCCCGCCTCGAGCGCGCGCATCTTGTTCGGCGCGACCTTCAGCCGAGCCGACACGTCGTCGACGGACCAACCCTTCGCCTCCCGCAACTGCGCCAGACGAGCGCCCACCGCGGCCAGCGAGTCGAGCGGTGCGTACGCGGTGCCCGGCGCCGGCTGCGGCACGGCGCCTCCCCGTCCGGCGCTCTGTGTGCCTTCTGATTGCGGATGCTGCGGCTCACTCATCCCTGATCCTCGCGTCGATTCTCTTTTTTGCACTCCGCGCCCGCCGGGCCTCGTTGATGCCCTCGGTGCACGAACCGTCTGACTCAGTATTGCTCGGCGGCGCGCATGGCGCCGCCGCCTCGATGCCGCTCGGGCTTCAACGCACGGGCAGCACTTCGATCACCCGGCCTTGCGCAGCGCGCCCCATGCGCTGCGCCACGCGCGTACGGTCCTTGACCGCGCCAGCGAGCTGGCCGCACGCGGCATCGATATCGTCGCCGCGCGTCTTGCGCACCGTCGTCACAACGCCCGCGTCGATCAGGATCTGCGCGAAACGCTTGATTCGGTCGCTCTTGGAACGCACGAGCCCCGACTCCGGGAACGGATTGAACGGAATCAGGTTGAACTTGCACGGTACGTCGGCCGTCAGCGCAAGCAATTCGCGCGCGTGGGCATCGCTATCGTTCACGCCATCGAGCATGCAGTACTCGAACGTGATGAAATCGCGCGGCGCCACTTCGAGATATCGCCGGCACGCAGCCATCAGCTCGCGCAGAGGATACTTCTTGTTCAAGGGCACGAGCATGTCGCGCAGCGCATCGTTCGGCGCATGCAGCGAAACCGCCAGCGCTACCGGCAAATCGGCGCCGAGCCGATCCATCATCGGCACGACGCCCGACGTCGACACGGTCACCCGCCGCCGCGAAAGGCCGTACGCGTTATCGTCGAGCATGAGCCGCAGCGCCGGCACGAGCGCATCGTAATTGAGCAGCGGCTCGCCCATGCCCATCATCACGACGTTCGTGATGACGCGCTCGCCCTTGTTGTCCGGAGCATGCGGGCGGCCCAGCGCCGCGCGCAGCGCGAATTCCGCCATCCGCAATTGCCCGATGATCTCGCCCGTCGTCAGATTGCGAGAAAAACCTTGCTTGCCCGTCGAACAGAAGCGGCAGTTGACGGCGCAGCCGGCCTGCGACGACACACACAGCGTGCCACGCGTCTCTTCGGGAATGAACACCGTTTCGACGGCATTGCCGTTG
>CAYRLJ010000107.1:0-14948 GCA_964425025.1 uncultured Burkholderia sp.
GCGCCGATTCGGGCACGGGCGGATCCCCTGCGGATTCGACGCCGCCAACGCCTCGCTGAATCTCGCGTTTGACGTTGTCCTTCGGCATGTTGGCGTCGTACGCCTTTTCGACGGCGAGCCGCAGGCGCGGATTCGAATCGATATCCCCGCCACCCATGCGGGCCGCGACTTGGATTTCCTTGATGAGGCGCGTCCAGACTTTGCCGCGCTTGGCGTCCGCCGCGGCTTTCTTATGTTTGATGTTGGCCCATTTCGAGTGACCAGCCATACCTTTCTCCGTGGCGCATGCCGGTTCGGCACACGCATGATGCGTTTTTGTCGATTGCGAATCGCGTGAGCCGTGCGAGTCCTTCCGTGGCTCGGTTCGGGTGTCGGGCGGCGAGTCGCGCGTTTCTCGCGAAAGCGGGCCGCGATGCGAGTAGGTTGCGAGTAGAGCAGGCCGTCCGAGGAGCAGGTGGCGATTTTATCATGCCGGGCTCGCGCGCGAAGCGCTTGCCGCCGCGGCGATTGCGCGCGCCGGCCGCGGCCCAGCCAGCGTGCTAGACCGAGAGCGAGACGCCGCGCCACGGTATCGCCGGCGCTCACGCAGTTGAGTAGGCGTTCGGCGAACACTCGGAGCACATGATCGCCGACGGTATGGCCAGGCGCCGCGGGAGGCGCGCGCGGCGAATCGCCGCGGCAGCGCGCAAGTTCTGTCCCTGCTTTTAGTTTTTGGTTCCAAACAGCCGGTCGCCGGCGTCGCCGAGGCCCGGAACGATATACGCATGTTCGTTCAGACGCAAATCGAGCGATGCGACGTACAGCTTGACGTCGGGGTGCGCGTCTTGGAACACTTGCACGCCCTCGGGGGCCGCGACGAGCGCGACGAACGAAATCTGCTCGCCGGCCACGCCGCGGCGCTTCAAGACGTCCACGGCGTGCACGGCCGAGTAGCCGGTGGCGACCATCGGATCGCAAAGGATGAACGTGCGGTCTTCGAGGTCGGGCAGCCGGACGAGGTATTCCACGGGGCGATGGTCTTCGTCGCGATAGACCCCGATATGCCCGACGCGCGCCGACGGGATGAGTTCTAGCAAGCCGTCGGACATGCCCACGCCCGCGCGCAGCACCGGTACGATCGCGAGCTTTTTGCCGGCAATCACGGGCGCGTCGATCTCGACGAGCGGCGTTTCCACGCGGCGCGTCGTGATCGGCAGATTACGCGTGATCTCGTAACCCATCAGCAGCGTGATCTCGCGCAGCAGCTCGCGGAACGTGCGCGTCGACGTGTCTTTGTCGCGCATGTGCGTGAGCTTATGCTGAATCAGCGGGTGATCGAGGATGAACAGATTCGGGAAACGGCTGTCTTGTTTCATGGCAGGGCGCGGGGCGGCATGGGCTAAGTTTGGTCTGGCAAGTTTACCGAAAGAAGCGGGAATGCCGCGCCGATTTTACGTCGCCGAAAATCGATAGGGGCGATAGGGGCGATAGGGGCGATAGGGGCGATAGGGGCGAGTGCAACGTCGACGGCGTGGCGCCTCCCGCTGTGCCGGGCGCTTCTGCCGGGCGGCGCCCCAGCTTCGGCGCGGTTGCGGCGATTCTTCTACAATCGCCCCCATTGCCATCCTTATCGGGATTGAAGTATGGACCTTGGAATCGCAGGACGCACCGCGCTCGTGTGCGCAGCCAGCAAGGGACTCGGACGCGGCTGCGCCGAGGCGCTCGCGGCCGAAGGCGTCGAACTCGTCATCGTCGCGCGCACGCAAGAAACGCTCGAGGCCACCGCCGCCGATATTCGCGCGAAGACGGGCGTATCGGTGCGCACCGTCGCTTGCGACATCACGACAGCCGAGGGCCGGGCGGCCGCGCTCGCCGCGTGCCCGTCACCCGACATTCTGATCAACAACGCGGGCGGGCCGCCGCCGGGCGACTTCCGCAAATTCACCCACGACGACTGGATTCGCGCTCTGGAAGCGAACATGCTCACGCCGATCGCGCTTCTTCAAGCAACGATAGACGGCATGATTGCGCGCGGATTCGGCCGCATCGTCAACATCACGAGTTCGGCCGTGAAGGCGCCGATCGACGTGCTCGGGCTGTCGAACGGCGCACGCTCGGGGCTGACGGGCTTCGTCGCGGGCGTCGCGCGCCAGGTGGCCCAGCACAACGTGACGATCAACAATCTGCTACCGGGCCTGTTCGATACCGATCGCATCGCCACCACGCTGAACGCGCAGGCGCAAGCGAAGGGAATCAGCGTCGACGAAGCGCGCCGCGAACGCGCGGCTGCGATCCCGGCGCAGCGGCTGGGGCAACGCGAGGAGTTCGGCAAAGCGTGCGCCTTTCTGTGCAGCGTGCATGCGGGTTACATTACGGGCCAAAACTGGCTCATCGACGGCGGTAGCTATCCCGGCACGTTTTGATGCGTTTCGATTGTTTCGATTGTTTTTCTGACTTGGCTTGACCACGAAGGAGCTGTGCCATGACCACCTGCGTCGCGTTGATTGCGCACGACCATAAGAAAGACGACATCGTCGCCCTCGCAGGCGAGTACGCGCAGACTCTGCGCCAATGCAAGCTCATCGCAACGGGCACGACGGGCGGGCGCATCGCCGATACGCACGGTCTGACCGTCCAGCGCATGCTCTCCGGCCCGTACGGCGGCGATCTGCAGATTGGATCCCTGTTGGCCGAAGGGAAAATCGACCTCGTCATTTTCCTGCGCGACCCCATGACGCCGCAGCCGCATGAGCCCGACATCAACGCGCTCGTGCGCGCCTGCGATGTGCACGATGTGCCCTGCGCGACGAACGTCGCCACGGCGCGGATGCTGCTCGACACGCTCGCGGCGCGCACAGCTGCCGCCTGACGCGGCTCCCGGCACTGAGGCTTGACGGTTTTACGGAACGATCTGAAGGCATCCTTGACGCGGCGGTTATATGCTCTGCCGCCTGAACCGAAGGACTGAGCGCTCGCGCTCGACAAGGAGAACGGCATGGTGAAGGCAATTCGAATGGAGCGCACGGGCGGTCCCGAGGTCATGCAGTGGGTCGACGTCGACGTCGGCGCACCGGGCGCCGGTGAAGTGCGTATCAAGCAGGAAGCGGTCGGCCTCAACTACATCGACGTCTATTTCCGCACCGGACACTACCCGATGCCGCTGCCGGCCGGGCTCGGGATGGAGGCGGCCGGCGTCGTCACCGAACTTGGCGCGGGCGTCACACGGTTCAAGACCGGCGATCGCGTCGCCTATGTCGGGCGTCCGCCCGGCGCCTATGCGCAAGAGCGCGTGTTGCCGGCCGATGGCCTCGTGAAGCTGCCCGATGCAATCAGCTTCGACGACGCCGCTTCCGCGATGCTGCAGGGGCTGACTGCCCAATATCTGTTGCGGCGCACGTTCCGCGTCGAGTCGGGCCAGACGATTCTGATTCACGCCGCGGCGGGCGGCGTGGGTCTATTCGTTTGCCAATGGGCGAAGGCGCTCGGCGCTACTGTGATCGGTACCGTCGGTTCGGATGAAAAGGCCGAACTCGTGAAGGCGCACGGCTGCGATCACCCGATCGTCTATACGCGCGAGAATTTCACCGAGCGCGTGAAGGAGATCACGAACGGGGCGGGTGTGCCCGTCGTCTACGATTCGATCGGCAAGGACACCTACAAGGGGTCGCTCGATTGCTTGTCGCCGCTCGGCTATTTCGTGAGCTTCGGCAGCGCATCGGGCCCGCTGCCGCCGATCGAGGCTTCCGAATTCGCGAATCGCGGCTCGCTCTTCTTTACGCGACCGACGCTGTTCAGCTACATCGCCAAACGAGACTGGCTCGATGCGATGGCAGCCGAGCTGTTCGACGTCATCGCGTCCGGCACGGTCAAGACCAATGTGCGCCAGCGTTATGCGCTGAAAGACGTGGCCGACGCGCATCGTGCGCTCGAAGGACGCAAGACGACGGGTTCGACCGTTTTGATTCCCTAAGTGAGACTTGCTCGGCGCCTAGGGCCGCGACGCACGGCGGCGAAGTCCGGGTCGCGGCCGCCCTGTCTATAATTAGACATTAGCGTGCCTAGCGCGCCGCGAGCGCACGCGCTAGGCACGCGGTACGCGGCATGCTTGACGTACGTCAGGGTACGTCAGGGATACGGGCGCCGCGCTCGGGCAGCTTGACGCCACCAAGGCAGCGGGAGAGGGGCAATGATCGACGCACTTTCGCTTGGCGCGGGTCTATCGTGGGCCAGCGGCTTGCGTCTTTATCTGACCGTCTTTCTCGTCGGCGTGTTCGCCAGGCTCGGGATCGTTCATTTGCCCGATACGCTTGCGACGCTCTCCTCCGGGTGGGTCATCGGCGCGGCAGGGGGGCTTGCCGTCGCCGAATTCCTGGCCGATCGCATCCCCGCGTTCGATTCGCTCTGGGATGCCATTCACACATTCATCCGCATTCCCGCCGGCGCACTGCTCGCCGCAGGTTCGCTCGGCCACGCCGATCCGGCGCTCTTGACCGTCGCAGCGCTCTTGGGCGGCGCGCTGGCCGGCTCCGCGCATTTGACGAAAGCCGGCACGCGCGCGCTCATCAATCTCTCGCCCGAACCGTTCTCGAACTGGGTCGCGTCCTCGACGGAGGATGTGCTCGTGTGCGTCGGTCTCGCGCTCGCGCTGTTCGTGCCGCTCGTCTTTCTCCTGCTGATGGCCGGCTTTCTCGCGTTCGCGATCTGGGCGCTGCCTCGCCTCTGGCGCGGCGTGCAAGGCGGCTTCCGGGGAATGGCGACGCATATGGTGTCGCGTCTCGGCTCGATCGGAGGCAAGCGCGATTGAGCGAAGCGCTGTCCGTCCTCAAGCCGAATCCTAGCCTGCCGCTCAGCCGGCTCGAACTCGTTCGGCAGGCCGCGCGCATGACGGCGCGCGACTGGCGCGCCGGCGAGCTAACGATGCTCGTCATTGCGCTCGTCTTGGCCGTCGCCGCACTGGCCAGTGTGGGGTTTCTGGCCGATCGGTTGCACGAGGGGCTCGAACGCGACGCGCGTCGTATGATCGCGGCTGATTTCGTCGTGCGCGCCGACCATCCCATCGACGCCGTGTTCTTCGATCAAGCGCGCGCGCTGGCTCTGCGCACGGCGACAACGACCATATTCCCGAGCATGGTGGCGCGCGTGAGCGCGGCGGGCGCCGGCGATGCGCGTCTGGCCGCCGTCAAAGCCGTGTCGTCGGCCTATCCGCTGCGTGGCGCGCTTCGCATCGCGAGCGGTCCCGATGCGCCGGATCGCCAGGCGGGAGCGATCCCCGCTCAAGGCACCGTCTGGGTCGACGCGCAGTTGCTCGAGACGCTGCATGCGAAGGTCGGCGACGCCGTACAACTCGGCGATCGCCGGTTCACGATCGGCGCCGTCATTACGCGCGAGCTCGATCGCGGCTTCGCGTTCCTCAATTTTTCTCCGCGCATGATGATGCGATCGGACGAACTCGCATCGACCGGACTCATTGGCTATGGCAGCCGCGTGACGTACCGGCTGCTCATCGCCGGCGACGATGCGGCCGTCGCGCGCTTCACCGCGTTCGCACACGAACGGGTCGATGGCGGCAAGCTTCGCGGCGTCGCGCTCGAATCGTTACAGGACGGTCAACCGCAGGTGCGCACGACGCTCGATCGCGCCGGTCATTTTCTGCGGCTCGTCGCGCTGTTGACGGCGCTGCTTGCGGCCGTCGCGATCGCCATGGCCGCCCATCGCTATACGCGGCGTCATCTCGACGGTTGCGCCGTCATCCGCTGTCTCGGCGCTAGCGAGCGAGAGTTGCGCGCGCTCGTCACGCTCGAATTCGCGTTCGTCGGACTCGCCGGCGGTGTACTCGGCGCTGCGCTCGGCTACTTAGGGCATTTCGCGTTGCTCACCTGGCTCGGCAGCTTGATCGCCGTCGCACTCCCGCAGCCGAGCCCGCTGCCCGCGCTGGAGGGAATCGGCGCGGGGCTCGTGCTTTTGTTCGGCTTTGCCGTGCCGCCGCTCTTGCCGCTCACGCGTGTGCCGCCGCTGCGCGTGCTGAGGCGCGAGTGGAACGGCCAATCGAGCGCGGCCTGGTGGGCGTACGCCGTCGGTATCGCGCTGTTCGGCGCGCTGCTTGTGCTCGCGGCCGGCGAACTGAAGCTCGGCCTGATCGTCGCGGGCGGCTTCGCGCTCGGCCTCGTCGTGTTTGCGGTAACGGCGCGCGCGGCGCTTTGGGTGTGCGCGCGACTGGCTCGCAGCGAGGGGGGCCAGCGGGTCGCGGCGGGCGTCGGCTGGCGCTACGCATGGGCCTCGCTCGAACGGCGCGGCTGGGTCAGTTCACTGCAGATAACGGCACTCGCGATCGGGCTCATGTGCCTGCTGCTGATTGCCATGACGCGCAACGATCTCGTGCAAGGGTGGCGCAAATCGACACCCCCCGACGCCCCCAACGAGTTTCTCATCGACATCCAGCCTGACGAGCGCGGGGCCGTCATCGACTATCTGAGCGCGCATGGCGTTGCCAATGTCAGCCTCGAGCCGATGGTGCGTGCCCGCCTCGTCACGATCGACGGCAAGCCCGTGGTGCCCGAAGCGTATAAGAACGATGATGCGCGGCACCTCGTCGATCGCGAGTTCAATCTGTCGTATCGAAGCGTGCTGCCCGAGGACAACCGCATTTCGGCTGGCCGGTGGTACGGCGACGCGACGCGGCCCGAGATTTCGATCGAAGCGGGGCTGGCCAACCTCATCGGCGTCAAACTGGGCGATGTGCTCGGTTTCGACGTCGCGGGCATGCCGATCGAGGCGCCGATCACGAGCGTGCGCACGCTCGACTGGGGCACGTTCAAGGTCAATTTCTTCGTGCTGATGCCGCCGGTCGCGCTCGAACAGTTGCCGGCGTTGTTCATCACGAGTTTCCATCTTCCGGCCGCGCGGCGTCCGGTGCTCGACGGCTTGATCGCTGCGCACCCGAACGTGACGGCGATCGATATCGCACCGATCCTCGCGCAGATTCAGCACGTGATCGAGCAGGTCGTCGGGGCCGTGCAGTTCCTCTTCGTCTTCACGCTCGCGGCCGGACTGCTCGTGCTTTACTCGGCGCTCGCCGGCACGCGCGACGAACGCGTGCGAGAATCGGCGCTGTTGCGGGCGCTCGGCGCCTCGCACAAGCAGGTGCGCTCGGTCCATGCGGCCGAGTTCGCCGTTGTCGGCGCGCTAGCGGGGGCGATGGCGGCCGTTGGCGCGCAGGCGCTGGCCGTCGTCCTCGCCACGCGCGTTTTCGATTTTCATGTTGACATCGATCCGTGGCTGTTGCCGGCCGGCGTCGCCGCTGGCATTGCGTGCGCGGGCGTGGGCGGCTGGCTCGGTTTGCGGCGCGTGCTGCGTCGTCCGGCGGCGCAGTCGTTGCGCGATGCTTGATTTTGATTCTGTGTTTGTTTTTGGGTTGTCCGTATGACTGACGATTTAAACGACGAAGGGCAAGCGAAGCAGCCGAGCCCGTTCGACCTCGTGGGCGGCGAAGCGCGTGTGCGCGAACTCGTCGACCGCTTTTACGATCTCATGGATCTCGAGCCCGAATTCGCGGGTATCCGGGCGATGCATCCCGAGTTGCTGGACAGTTCGCGCGACAAGCTGTTCTGGTTCCTGTGCGGCTGGCTGGGCGGCCCCGATCACTATATCGAGCGCTTCGGTCATCCGCGGCTGCGCGCGCGGCATTTACCGTTCGCGATCGCTTCATCGGAGCGCGATCAATGGGTGCGGTGCATGGCGTGGGCGATGGAGGATGTCGGGCTGCCGCAGGCACTGCGTGAGCGGCTCGTGACATCGTTCTTCGATACGGCCGATTGGATGGTAAACCGACGTTAGTTAGGGCATAGGCTTGGCCGAGATGGCCGAGCCCCACGAGCCGGGTGGCGGGCATTGAAACGTCCAGGGACGCCGGACCGTCACCCGTGGCAGCGCATACTCCTCGTCGACACCGGCTTTTTGCGCCCAGCCATGAAGGGCTGGTATTTCTGCAGCAACCCCGCGGAGGCGGATGGCGAGTCGACGATTTGGTACGCCACGTACTGGGCGTTCATCGCGCGTTATCTCGGCAAGCGGTTCAACAAGCGTTACTGCCTAAATCCCGAAGCGTCGTTGCTGCTGCACACCGGCAATACCACCATTCCGGGGCAGGTGTACGCCGTCGCCAAGGAAGGCGGCTCGACAGTTCTTACTTTGCCGTCCAATACGTCGCTGCGTTCCTTGCGGAAGAGATGGCGCAGTGGCCAGTGGAGCGCGCATGAAGTGCCACCACGCCCCCGCACACATCTGAGTAGCGTGCTTCGCGCCGGCAATCCATCGCCGCAGCGTTAGTTCTGCGCGGCGCTCTGATCGTTGCCGGCGGCCTTTTCCGCTGGGAATGCCTCCAAGAAGGCTGCCACCGACCGCATATCTTGCTCGGACATTTTGTCGGACACCAACTGCATGGCTTCGCCGCGCGGTCTCTGTCCGTGTTGTCGGTAGACCATCAGTTGCTTCACGATGTAATCGGCGTGCTGGCCGGCGAGCCGTGGTATTTCACCCGCGCCCTCGCCATGCATGCCATGACACGCGCTGCATGCCGGTACGCCCTGAGCCGGAACGCCGGCCGAATAAATCGCTCGGCCCTTGTCGACTGAAAGAGGATTGCCGGGCTTCGCGAGCGGTGGCGATTGGCTGGCAAAGTAGGCGGCAATCTGTTGGATCTGCGTCTCGCTCAGGTGCCTGAAGCCCCACATGTAGTTTTTCGCGTTCGGATCGGCGCGGCGATGAGCCTTGAAGTCCGAGATCTGGGCGACCAAGTACGCCTGCGGTTGCGCAGCCAACTTGGGAAACATCGGCGAGACCGAAACGCCGTTCGCGCTGTGGCAGTTCGAGCATACTTGCAGCGCGATGGTCTTTCCGGCAACGGCCGGATTATCGATCTGTCGTGACCGCTCGATGTCGTGACACCCCATCTCGGCGAGCAGCACGACAAGCAGCACGGCAAGCAGCATGAATCGCGAAGTTCGCTTCATTGCATGAGCCCTCGGTGTCCTGAGCTGGATGCGCGGTGGGTTACCAGTACGCAGCCCAGATGTATAGAAGCAGCGTGTCGTTATCGCGCGCGTTGCGCCCTTGACCGTCGTAGTTCGAGCGCGCGCCGAGGTATTTGGTGAAATGCGTGTATTGCAGGCCGACGCGAATGTTCTGCACGGGAATCCAGAAAACCTCCGGCGTCCAGCCTTGCGTCGCGGGAGAAAAGGTCGCGCTGGTCGAATACGCTGTCCTATCGCGGCTGCCCGTTACGTTGAAGAACGAAAGACTGGCCCCGTACCGGGCTTTGTAGATATATGAGAACTTCAGCCTGAGCGATTTCAAATTGGCTGACGTGCTGTCGCCAAACACCAGGTTCTGCGGATCACGGATGTTCTCGCGGATGTACCTCGCTTGAGCGGTGAGGGTGTGCGGTTCGAGCAGATACTGATACTGCGCGTCGAAACCGAAATCGCGATAGCGCGTCACGCCTTGCGAGAATATCGGGAACGCATTGTTGTCGTTCGGGTAGATATTGGCGCTCATGCCGAACGTGCCCACCATCACGTTGTGCGGACCCCATTCATGCGTCAGTGCGAGGCGCCAGTAAGGATTCTGGCCACGCAAGTAGATCTGTGGATGGTTGAGGTCTCCTGGCTTATTGCCGTGGCTCATGAATGACCAGATACCGTCGGCCGTGCTATAGAGCGAGAGTTCGGCGTACACGGTGCGGTTCCAATAGAGGTAGCCGCCCCAGCCCACTGCTTGCTGAGCCAATGTTCCTTCGAGCAACGGCAGAAATTGAGGGGATCCGACCGTGCTTGTCGGCGAAGAGATATACGGATAACTCCATGCCGGCGTGCTGTTCCAAACGTCTTGCACTGTCGGGTTGTTGTTCACCGTCATACCGAGAATCAGGTCTTCGCTGTTCTCGATGAGTCTGTCGGCATAGCGGAAATCCATGTTGTCCGCGGCCCACTTGCCAAACCACCGGCCGTCTCCGTTCTGGTGATCGTAATTCGTATAGGTGTATTGAATGAACGCACCGATCTTGTCGGTGATTTTTCCGGCGAAGAAGATGCTGGCCGCGTCGAATATGGGCAGACTGTCCTTCGGCGAAATCACGTTGCCGTTGGCGTCGTGATTGTGCCTCGTGCTGGTCAGGGCGAACGTTCCCATGACGGCGACAGGCACGGTGCGTTCTCCCATCGTGTAGCCGTTGAGCTTGAACATTCGCCCATACGGTGTCAGCTCCGGAAATTGCCCACCCGCATGGCATGCCACGCAGCTTTGTCCGGTTTGCCGCGCAAATATCGGCAGCGCCCATGCCGTACGAGCTTGTCCGAGGCAAAGTAACGCGATCGCCAATATCGAGGCATGGCGAACAAGCCGGCGTAACAGCAACTGGCTGACCTTGGCAACTCGTGACATGCTCTTGCTCCCGCCGCGGATGCAGCGCGCGGCTGCGCGATGCATCCAACCCGCCTAGGCGTACCGAGCTATCGACGATCCGCGAGACTTCAGCGATACGCTCGACCCACCCAATGGCATGCGAACACGTTCTGCTCGCCTGCAGCGGCGCGATAGCAACGAGCCGCGTGCGAATCTAAACGAGGGCGATGAACGCTTTATTCCGGTGAGAGAGGTGATCCAGGACTAGTAGATCTGCCAGGTTGGAGATCTGCTCGGGAAGGTGACGCGGTAGCCGCACTGATGGGAAAGGGGATCGATAATGACGGCTTGCGCAGTCTCGTTGCTCGTTCCGTGCGGAAGAAGCGGCGAGGAAGGCGTAGGAACGATTTTCTCGGAGTGGAACGCGATGGCAGAACGGAAGCGCGCGGATGGCGCGGGCAACACGGAGGACATGCGAACGAACGACGGGCGCGATGCAACGGACATCGCCGCCGATCACGCGGCGCTCGATCCGCAAGCGCGCGAGGTTCTAGACTTTTGGTTCGGCGAACCCGGTACGCCGGCGTTCGGCCACGCATCGAAAAAGTGGTTCCAGCGCGACGACGCATTCGATGCATTGATCCTCGAGCGCTTCGGCGCGACGCTCGAGCGCGCGCGCCGCGGCGAATGCGGCGACTGGCAGCGCACGCCGCTCGGCGCGCTGGCGCTCATCGTCGTACTCGATCAGTTCTCGCGCAACACGTGCCGCGGTCGCGCCGACGCGTTCGCGGCCGACGCGCAGGCACTCGCGGTGGCTCGCCGGCTTGTCGACAGCGGCGCGCATCTCGATCTTCCATCCCCTGAGCATCGAGCGTTTGCCTATCTGCCGTTCGAGCATGCAGAATCGCAAAGCGCTCAGCGCGAATCGGTGAGGCTGTTCGAAGCGCTCGCTCGGGAGACAGGCTCAGCGGGCAAGGGGAGCTATTTCGACTACGCATGCCGGCATGCCGCGGTGATCGAGCGATTCGGCCGGTTCCCGCATCGCAATGCCGCACTGGGGCGCGAGTCGACCGTCGATGAGCGCGCCTTCCTAGGCGAGCCCGGCTCCGCGTTCTAAAGGCGACGCGACGCGGGGGTCTATTCGACATCGCGCGGGCGGGTTCCTTCCCCCGTCCGCTTGCGTAAGAACACGCGCAGCAGCTCGCCGCTGTCGCCGGGGCGTGCGCCCGACCATACCGGCGCCCAATCGGCGCCCGCCTCGAAGTCGGCTTGATGCCCTTGCACGATGAGCCACCGGCAACGCGCCGCGCTCGAATCGTCAACGGGGCGATGCAAGATGCCGGCGAAGTAGTAGAGCATCGGCGCTTCCGATTCGCCGAGACCGATGCTGGCCATGCAGTCATCGACTCGCCATGCGGTATCGAGATGCTGCGACAAATCTTCGAACACCGACCGATAGCTCTTGGCCGCATCGATCCAAGGCAGCAGCAGCGTAAAAACGAGCCCCCAGACGAGCATGACGCCGGCTGCCCAGCTCAATGCGCCGCGCCACGCACCGGTCAACTGGAGGCGCGGCAGCAGCCAAATCCAACCGAGCGTGAGTGCCAGTGCGACCATGACAGAGCCTGCGTGCATCGGCAGTGTCCATTCGAGCGGTAGCCAGCGGGCGAGCCAGCGCAGGTTGGCGTGCATGCTTCTCGCATCGGTCATCTCTGACCAGACGAGCCAAGTCAACGCGGCTGCCGCGCCGAAGAGCGTTCGGCTCGCGTAATCCCAAGCGAGATGCCAATAGCGCGGCCAGCGCTCGAGTTCTTGTCCGGCGATGAGCGCGAGCGGGGCGATGAACGGCAGCAGGTAAAGTGCGCGAGCCGTTGCCGACACTTGCAGAACGGCGATGCCGATTGCGGCGAACAAAGCGGGTACCGCGACGGCGGGCGATCGCCAGCGGCGCCATCCGCCGGCCGCGAGCGCGACGAGCGCGAGCGGACCGGCTGGGAACGCGGCCGTGAGCAGCACGCGCGCGACGAAAAACGGCTTGTCGTTGCCCGATCCGAGTTGCGGCACGGAGAAGCCGAAGAAGCGCCCGATGTTGTTGTCCCAGAACCAGACTTTGAACAGTTCCGGCGAGCGGCCATAGAAGGCCAAGGGCCAAAGGAGCGCGAACGGCGCGAAGACGAGCGCGGCGATGCCCATGGCGCGAGCGAACTCGCGGCTGCGGCAAGCGGGGTACAGCACCGGCAGCGCGCAAAGCGTTGCGCCGAACACGAGCGGAAGAAACAGCCCCTTCGTCATGAACGTCACGCCGACACCTGCGCCGAACGCAAGCGCCGCGCGTTCGGCCGCTCGCCGGTCCGTGCTGCTGCCGCCAGCCCTTCGCGGCGCATCGAGCGCGGCGACGAGCTCGTGTAGCCCGGTCAACCCGAGCGCGGCGCCGGCCATCAGCGCCACATCCGTCATCATGTCGTGCGTGTGCTTGATGACGAGCAGTGTCGTGCCGAACAGCGCGAGCGTACCCACGACACGCAAATCGAACACGCTGCTCGCACGCGAGATGCGGCGGGCGAGGTGGGCGACACAGCCGAGCGCGAGGGCGGTGAAGAGCGCGCTCGCGAGGCGCGCCGCGTCGTGCAGCGGCAGCCAGCCGCGACCGAGCCAAGCGAGGCCCGCCGCGACCCAATCATAGAGCGGCGGCTTTTCGACGAACGGTTGGCCCGCATTCATCGGCACCATCAGATCGCCTGTTTCGAGCATGTGCTGAATGATGCCGAACGTGTAGGTCTCGTCTTGCTTCCAGGGATCGTGGCCGAGCGTGCCGATCAGCAGATAGGCGCATAGGACGGCGACAAGCGCCAGCAAGGCTTGCAGACCGTAGCGGGTCGGCGCATAAGCGCCGACTCCGACGGACGTGGCCGGTGGCAATGTGTCGATGCCGGTCGAGCCGCGCGCGGAAGTGCTTTTGAGCGTGCCACGGGCGGGAGGCGCCGCGCTGGGTACGTTAAAGGCGTCGCGCTCAGGCTTGAGCCCGTGCGCGGAATCGGATGTTTCCGGCATGATGTGGAGTCGGAGTGGCCGCACCCTACGTGGGATGCGGCCTGGGAGGGCTGCTCTCGAGGCTGGCCCGCCGCCGTGGAACCGAGCCCGAAACAAGAGGAGGCGATGCGCGCGGCTTTGCTAGCCAGTACGCATCATCCTAGAGGTGGCGTCTGCCTACGTCTGACGAAAAGAGTAGTGATTTGTGTAGTTTTGTCACGGCGGGAGCCGCGCCGCATTTGCGCGCTCAGACGGCTTCCCTCTGAGTGGCCCATTTGTCGCGGCCGGTCGGACTATAACCGCGCAGCTTCTCGATCAGCGAGCGCGCATCGGCATCGATCTGCAGGATGTTCAGATAGGCTTGCTGCATGAAGCCTTCGCTCACCGTGTGTTCGAGCATGGCGATGAGCGGCGCGTAATAGCCGCCGATGTCGTATAAGCCGATCGCTTTTTGGTGATAGCCGAGCTGCGCCCAGGTGTAGACCTCGAACAGCTCCTCTAGCGTGCCGGCGCCGCCGGGCAGCGCGACGAAGGCATCGGACAGGTCTGCCATCATGCGCTTGCGTTGATGCATGTCGGGTACGACATGCAGCTCGGTCAAGCCTTTATGACCGACTTCCTTATCGACGAGCAACTCGGGGATGACGCCGACGACGCGCCCGCCCGCCGCCAGCACTTCATCGGCGATGACGCCCATGAGGCCGACGCGTCCGCCGCCGTAGACGAGCGAGCAGCCCGCTTCGACGAGTGCGCGGCCGAACTCCTGCGCGGCTTGCGCATAAATGGGCTTGACGCCGACCGATGAGCCGCAATAGACGCAAATAGCCTTCATTATGGGTTGTCCTTGACACCGTTCGCGCGAACGCCGCCGTCGCGCGGGGGCAGATAATCTTGGAATTGGCGCTTGGGCAGCTTGCCCGAGACGAGATCGTCGAATAGTTGACGGGAACGGCCACGCAGGTAAGGGGCCATCATCGAAATCACGTGCACGCTCACTTGATGGAGCTCATCGCGAATCGCTTCCTGATCGTTGTACTTGCGCGGATGCATGACGAACTGATACGAGAGCCAGTAGGTGGCGATCACGCCCATGTTCGTTGCGATGACCTGAATTTCTTCGGGCGAGGCGACCATTTCCTCGTCGGCGACGAGCAGCTCGCACAGCTCCTTCGCGAAGCGCACCTTGTGGCTGATGATCTGCTTGAAGTGCGTTTCCAGCGTACGGTTGCGCGCGAGCAGATCGTTCAGATCGCGATAGAGGAACCGGTAGGTCCACATGAAATCGGCCATGTACTGCAAGTACGACCATGTTTCGTCGATCGTCGGACGATGGTCCTGCGGGAAACGAAGCCGCTTTTCGATCGCCTGCTCGAACTGCGCGAAGATGCTGTTGATGATGTCGTCTTTGTTGCGGAAATGGTAGTAAAGATTGCCTGGGCTGATCTCCATTTCCTCCGCGATCGTCGTGGTGGTGACGTTCGGCTCGCCGATCTCGTTGAATAGTTTCAACGACAACTCGAGGATCCGTTCGCGGGTGCGGC